>CAMLGD010000018.1 GCA_946479405.1 uncultured Vogesella sp. | reverse complement strand
CACAGCTGGCGCTCGGCCACGCCGGCAGAGAAGGTGACCAGCAGCAGGTGTTCGTCGACCTGCTGCGGCTGGGCGGCCACCTTGTCGCGCAGCTGGTCCAGCAGCGCGTGTGCTTCCACCAGGGTAAAGCCGGGCAGGGCGATGGCGAACTCCTCGCCGCCCAGGCGGCCGAACAGCGCCACGTCCGGCAGCAGGGCCGCGATGGTGGTGGCGCTCTGGCGCAGCACGCTGTCTCCCACCGCATGGCCGTAGTGGTCGTTGATGGACTTGAAGCGATCCACGTCCAGCACCGCCACTGCAAACGGCTGCTGTTCGCGCCGCGCCTGTTCCAGCGCCTTGCCGGCATTGCTGAGGAAGTGGCGGCGGTTGGCGATGCCGGTCAGGTCGTCGCGGGTGGCGCGCTGGTACAGCTCGTGCTGGGTGGATTGCAGCTGCGCCAGCGTGCGCTCGGTAGTCTGTTTTTCCTGCTCCAGCCGCTGTGCGTGCAGCAGCCGTTCGGTGATGTCGACGAAGCTCAGCACGATGGCGCGCCGCTCACGGAACAGCAGCGGCCGCATCGACAGCACCGCCCACAACCGCTCGCCGCTGCGGGTTACCAGCTCCACTTCGCGTTCGCTCACCAGTTGCTGTTCTTTCAGCTGCGCCTGCAGCTGCCCATACAGTGCGGCGTCGGCGAACAGCTGTTCCGGCAGCTGGCGGAACAGCGCCTGGCGGTTGAAGCCCAGCATGCGCAGTGCCGCTTCGTTGGCGGTGAGCAGGGTCTGCTGCTCGGCATCCAGCATCAGCACGCCTACCTGCACGGTGTCGATCAGCGTCTGCTGGTCGCGCTGTTCGTCCACCAGTGTTTGCAGGCGGTCGCGCAGGCTGTTGTTGGTCAGCGTCAGCAGGTGGGTGGCCTGGGTCACTTCACGGCTGTGGCGTACGGCGTAGCCGAGTTTGCGGTTGACGCGCACGATCAGCAGCATCAGCAGCAGACTGAGCAGCGCACCACCGCCGACCAGGAACAGCGCGAACAGCATGAACGGGCGCAACTCTTCGCGCGGGTTGAACTGTACCGATAGCTGCAGCGGGACGGTGCTCAGCGCGCTGCTGGTGCTGTGGGTATGCAGCAGGTTGCTGCCGTTGTCATTGCCGTGGCGAGAGGCGAGCTGATTGCCTTGCACATCCAGCAGCGCAAAGTACGGGCGCGGCAGCAGCAGCTCCGCGTCCAGCAGCGAGGTCAGGGTGATGAAGCCGGTAATGGCGCGGTCGCAGTCGCTGGAGTTGTCGTCGCATACCACCATGCTCACCTGTAGCCGATCCGGGGTGGCAGGCGTGCTGGCAGGCAGCAGCAGTATCTTGCCGTTGGCCGGGTGCTGCGCCAGCAGTTGCTGCATGCTGTCGCGGGCGCTGGCCGGCAACGGTTGCTGCGGCCCTAGCGGCTGGCTGAGCTGCTCGTGGTCCAGCAGCCACAGCTGGCCGTTTTCCAGCGGATGCAGGCTGACCGCCTGCTGTGCCAGACCGGCATCCACCTGGCCGAACAGCTGCATCTCGCGCTGCAGTGCCTCCAGCCGTGCATCCACGGCGCGGGTCGCCTGCTGCAGCCAGCTTTGCTGACGCAGCTCCACGCGCTGGCTAAGGCTGCCGGCGCGTTCGTACAGGATTTCCGCCACCAGCCACCACAACAGCAGCAGAAACAGTGCGGTGAGTAGGCTGTCCATCCAGCGCAGGCGGGATTCGCGGCGGTCCAGCGGCGCGGTAGGGGATAGGCTCATCGACGTTTGCCCACCTGTTGCCGGTGGCCGCGGAACACCCAGCGCTCCCAGTTTTGCTGTACTGCCTCGGCCAGCGCGCCGCTCCAGTCGGCACGCAGCAGCCAGCCGTCGGCGTGCTGCTCACACAGACGGATGCTGATCGGCAGGTGCAGCGTCAGCGCGGAATCCAGCCCGGTCTGCAGGCTGAGCAGCCACTGGCTGCCCAGTGGCAGCGCGCTGTCATGCTGCCAGGCAATGCTGTCCAGCCCGATGCGGCAGCGGCACACTTGCCCGGTCTGCTGCGCGCGGGCGCGCAGCGCCAGCTCCAGCGACAGGTCGAGCTTGGCTTCCAGCCGCTGCAGCTGCGCGGAGCCGTCGCCGGCATCGCCCGGCGCGGCCAGGATGGCCAGCGCCAGCCGGGTTTCCAGTAGCGCGCGGGCGGTTTCTTGCGCATCGGCCTGGCGGATGGCCAGCGGTAGCTGGGCATCGAAGCTGGCGGTATCGAGCTGGGGCAGGGTCACGGTTGGCCGCTTACAGGAACAGGTTGCGAATGGCGTCCAGGCCGCAGACATTGAGGCGGTAGGCGGCCTGGGCGCGCACCACCGGCTTGGCGTGGGCGGCCACACCGACACCGGCTTCGGCCAGCATGTTCAGGTCGTTGGCACCATCGCCCACCGCAATCACCTGATCCGGGCGCAGGCCCAGCGCCTCGCGCTTGGCGATCAGCAGCTGGCGCTTGGCTGCGCCATCCACGATGTCGCCCAGCACGCAGCCGGTAAGCTTGCCATCGACGATTTCCAGCTGGTTGGCATAGGTATAGTCGAGATTCAGCTCGGCTTTCAGACGCTCGGTAAAGTAGGTAAAGCCGCCGGAGACCAGCATGAACTTGACGTCGTGTTCGCGGCAGGCGGCCAGTAGCGCCTGGGCGCCCGGCATCAGTTGCAGGCGTTGCTCGTACACCTGTGCCAGCGCGGCTTCCGGCAGCCCGGCCAGCAGCGCCACGCGTTCGCGCAGCGACTGGCAGAAATCCAGTTCGCCGCGCATCGAGCGCTCGGTGATGGCCGCCACCTGCGGTTTCAGCCCCTGCATGTCGGCGATTTCGTCGATGCACTCGATGGTGATCAGCGTGGAGTCCATGTCGGACACCAGCAGGCCGAAATCGGCGAAGCGGCGTTCGCCATCGACAAAGTTGGCATCCACGCCCAGCGTCTCGGCGCGCTCCAGCACCACCTCGCGCCGTGCCGGGTTGCAGCCGACGACACGGGCCACGCCGTTGGCGATGGTCGGTACGTTGGCCGCACCGGCCAGAATGGACAGTTCGGTGACGCGGGTGACATCAAGATGGGGGGCTTGCAGGACGAGAGTGTGGCTGGCGCTCATGGACAATCAATACAGTTGGATAAACATTGCCGTCGATTATGCCACGCGTTGCGGGCGCCCGGCGTGCGTCATCCAAACCGTTGTTTGACTGCCTGATCCAGCGCCAGCCGCCCGGGACCGGCCGCCAGCAACAGCGCCAGCATCAGCCCCCACACCAGATGGAACTCCAGTGCGGTGCCTTGCAGCGCATGCCAGTAGCTGATCACCGCCATGATGTTGAGCACCGTCAGCCCCAGGGCGGCAAAGCGCCCGCACAGCCCGACCAGCAGCAGCGGCGGCAACAGCAGCTCGCCACCGGCCCCCAGCACCGCCGCCAGTGCCGGCGGCAGCAGCGGCACGTGGTATTCCTCGCGGAACAGCAGCAAGGTGGTGTCCCAGTCTGCCAGCTTGGTGAGGCCGGAGGCGAAGAACACCTTGGCCAGATACAGGCGCATGGCCAGCAGCACTGCCGGCTGCAGCCAGCGCTCCAGCAGCGGGCCGAGACGTTGGCCGCAACGTAGCAAGATGGCGATCATGATGACTCCTTCACGGTGGAGAGTGCGCCGCTGTGCAGCAACAGCAGCAGTGCCGCCTGCAGGTCGAAGCCGGCATCCCGCGCCAGCGCCGCGGCGGTCGCCTCGTCCAGTGTGCTGCCGAGGTACAGCGCGTGGCAGAACGCCGCCGTGGCGCTATCCAGCGCGGTCAGCTGCATGCGGCCAGCGTGGTCGCGGTACAGCAGCAGCGATTGCGCCTGCTGCATGTCCACCACGGTGTCCGTGCCGCCCGGCTGATGCCAGGCGTGGATGGCGGCCAGTGGCCAGCGCGATAGCAGTACCGTCGCCGCCGGTTGCAAGCCGAAGCGCAGTTGTCCCCAGCTGGCGGGCGGCACGGCGGCAAGGTTGGCCGCATCGTAGCGTGGCGCGTCCGGCGCGTAGTAGCCGTGGTGCAGCGCCCATTCCATGCGCGCCACGTCCGGCAGATACGGCAGCTCGGCACAGGGCGTAAAGCCGGCGATGAAGTCGGCCAGCGTGGCGCCGTAGTGGTGCAGATTGCCGCTGTGCGACGGTGTGGCGCGCACGTATTCACGTGCCACGCCGTCGAAGAAGTCGCTGCCCAGCAGCTGGCGGCAGAGCGGGTAGGCCAGCGCCAGCATCTCCATCAGCCCGACGCGGTAGTTGTTGCGATACACCGCCAGCGCGGCGGCGGGGAGGTCCGGTGTCGGCTGCCACTGCGGGTCGGCGATGGCGGCCAGCAGGTCGGCCTGCCAGTGGGTGGAGGGCGTCATGGCTGGCTGTCCTGTAGCAGGCGCTGGGCGCGGGCAGCTTCGGCTTGCAGCGTGTCCAGCGGCGGCAGGTCGCTGTCCCATTCGATCAGGGTCGGGCGCGCGCCAAAGCGCGCCAGCACCTGCTGGTACAGCGTCCACACCGGCGGGTGCACCGGCTGGCTGTGGGTATCCACCAGCAGCTGGCTGCCGTCGTCGAACTGGCGCGTGCTGTAGCCGGCGAGGTGGATTTCGCCGATGGCCTCACCCGGCAGCGCCGCCAGGAAGGCATCGACATCCACGCCCAGATTCTGCTGGTTCACGTACAGATTGTTGACGTCCAGCAGGATGCCGCAGCCGGTGCGGCGGACCAGCTCGGCCAGGAACGCCGCCTCGCTCATCTCGTTGCCCGGAAACTGCAGGTAGGCGGACAGGTTTTCCAGCAGCAGCGGGCGGCCGATGGCGTCCTGTACCTCGGCCACGTTGGCCGCCACCATATCCAGCATGTCGCGGGTGTAGGGCAAGGGCAGCAGGTCGTTGGCGTAGTGGCCGCTGGCGGTGTGGTTGAAGGCCAGGTGCTCGGATACCGCTGCCGCCGGTACCGCCTGCAACAGCCGGCGCAGCGCGGCCAGGTGGTCGCCATCCGGCCGCGTGGCCGAGCCCAGCCCCAGCCCGACGCCATGCAGCGACAGCGGGTAGTGTGCGGCCAGGGTTTGCAGCATCGCCAGCGGCTGGCCGCCGGCAAAGAAGTTCTCGCTGTGCAGCTCCAGCCAGCCAAGCGGCGGCAACTGCTCCAGTACCTGGCGATAGTGCGGATGGCGCAGGCCGATGCCGGCGCAGACGGGCAGGGTAGAGTTCATGATGGGCGCGGGTGCGGGGTTGCCAGAGTGGTGCCGAAGTCGGGGCGGCTAGCGGTCGGCCTCCCCCGGAGCCGGCGGCACCACCGCCGGTCAGGCAGCCAGAATGACCGGAGGCGGTGCCGCCGCGGGGGCGGGGCAGGGGGATTATTTCTTCATCGGCTCCAGCATGCCGCCCATCTGGGTGCAGCTGCCCTTGGCCACGTATTTCCAGTCCATCGGGTCTTTGTCTACCTTAGCCTGGCCGGCACAGCTGTGACCGGCGGCGGCACAATCGTTCTTGCCGGCCATGGCCACGCCATAGCATTTTTCCTTGGCATCGGCGGCGACGGCCGGAGCGGCCACGCTCATGGCCACCACGGCGGTGAGGGCGGAGGCGATCAGGGTTTGGCTGGTAATGGACATGATGAAGCTCCTGTAAGGGTGGGGTTGGCAAACGCGCAATGTATCGCGTTCGAGGCTTTAGTCGCGTAGTCCGGCAGGAGATTACAGCAAGGCGCAAAAAATTTTAGCGGGCCAGATGTGGAGGGCTGCGGCCAACGTTTGCGGTGCCTGGTGAGGAGGTGGCATCTCTTCGGCCAGCAAACAACAAGGCCGCCCTGCGGGCGGCCTTGTGTCTGGCGGGTGAACACCTCAGCGGATGTTGACCACCTTGTGCGTCTGCACCGACAGCCGCCAGTCCGGATGCGCCATGCACCAGGCAATCGCCTCGCGCGTGTTCTGGCGCTGCAGCGGGCTGTCCATCGGTTGCAGGTAGCGGTGTTCGAACGCCAGATCGGCCGGCAGCTCGGACGGCAGCAGCGTGGGCTGCGGGAACACCAGCTTCAGCTCGTGGCCGCTGCGCTGCACCCAGTCGGCGCCGGCCTTGGGGCTGACGCAGATCCAGTCGATGCCGGCCGGTGCCGGCAGGCTGCCGTTGGTTTCCACCGCCACTTCAAAGCCCACCGCGTGCATGGCGTCCACCAGCGTGGTATCCAGCTGCAGCAGCGGCTCGCCGCCGGTGAACACTACGTAAGGTTGGCCGCCTTCGCCCTGCCATTCGGCGGCGATGCGCGCGGCCAGCCCGGCGGCGGTGGGGAATTTGCCGCCATCGTCGCCGGTGCCGACAAAATCGGTATCGCAAAACTGGCAGATGGCCTTGCTGCGGTCTTCCTCGCGGCCGGACCACAGGTTGCAGCCGGAAAAACGGCAGAACACCGCCGCGCGGCCGGCCTGGCGGCCTTCGCCCTGCAGGGTGTAGAAAATCTCTTTCACGGTATACATGGCGCGCCCCTTACTGGCCGAACAGCAGCGGCCAGCGCATGTCGCCATGCCAGCTCAGCGATACGCCGTGTTGCGGCGTGCTCATCAGGTCGATGCGTGCCAGCTCCGGCACCCGGCCCTTGAGCTGGCCGTGCACCCACTCCACCACGCTGGCGCTGTCACTGCCCTGGATGCCCGGCAAGCGGTCCAGCGGGTTGTGATCCAGCTGGCGATAGATCGGCTTGAAGCGCTCTTTCACATCGCCAAAGTCCAGCACCCAGCCCATCACCGCGTCCAGCTTGCCCTGCAGCATCAGGCGGATCAGATAGCTGTGGCCGGTGTAGTGGCCTTCGCCATCGAACGGCACTGCGCTTTCGAAGTGCTGTTCCTTCCAGATGCGGAAGGTTTCGCCGTCGTACTGGCTGCCGGCGGTGTGGGTTTCGCGCACTTCCACCCAGGCCAGACCGGCCAGTGCCGGCTGCAGTTGCTGATACAACCAAGCGGCCATCACCTCGCTGGTGGGGTTTTCCAGGCCGGGGATGTCGTTCAGGTAGCGGTGGTTCAGCCGCGCAAACAACGGTGGCCAGGCCTTGAGCAGGATGTCGTTGACGCTGGCCTTGTCGGCGGCGGCGACGATGCGCACGCCAAAGCCATGGCCATGCAGGCGGCCGCACTTGTGGCCCGGCGGCACGTGCGGCAGCTGGTGGGCGGCCTCGAAGCGGGTGTCCAGATACACGTAGGCGTCGCCGTTTTCACCCAGCAGCACGCCACGGTCCGGCGCGCTGGCCAGATGCAGGTCTACCGGCAGGCTGCACTGCGCCGCCAGATGCTGCGCCAGTGCCAGATCGCCGCAGTACTCCAGCTTGTGGTTCAGATTGCAGTAATTGAGCGCGGCGGCGGCATGTTGCAGCTCGGCGCCCAGCGTCAGTTGGCCGGGTACCGCATTGGCGCGCGCCAGCACGCGAAAGCTGTGGCCGTGTTCGCCGATGCCTGGCAGCGTGCGCGCGGCCTCGAAACCGGCGGCGGCCAGTTGGTTGTGACTGTTCATGTTCAGGCTCCCCGGGTACGCACGATGAGCGGGTCGGCCACGCCGGCCTCGGCAAAGCCTTTGGCGCGCAGCTCGCAGGAGGCGCAATGGCCACAGGGTGGCACTTCGCCGTTGTAGCAGGTGTGGCTGTAGGCCATGGCGTCCATGGCGCCGACGTCCTGCGCCAGCTGAACGGTTTCGGCCTTGCTCATGAACATTAGCGGCGTGTGCAGGCTGACGCGGCTGTCCATGCCCAGACGTAGCGCCAGTTCCAGCGCCTTCAGCGTGTTCTCGCGGCAGTCCGGGTAGCCGGAATAGTCGGTCTGCGCCACGCCGGTGACCACGTGCTCGATGCCACGGGTGTAGGCAAAGGCGGCGGCAAAGCTGAGGAACACCAGGTTGCGGCCCGGCACGAAGGTGTTGGGCAGCGCGCTGTCGTCATCGGCGCGGGCGCCGCTTTCCGGGGTGATGCTGTCGTCGGTCAGCGCATTGCCGCCGATGGCGGCGAAGGTGTCGATCGGCAGTACGGTCTGGCGCACGCCGGCCATGGCGGCTACCTGGCGTGCGGCGTCCAGCTCCACGCGGTGGCGCTGGCCGTAGTCGAAGGTCACGGCCTCGACATTGCCGGCGCCGAATTCGCGCAGTGCCCAGTACAGGCAGGTAGTGGAGTCCTGGCCGCCAGAAAGGACAACCAGGGCTTTACGGGTGTTGTTGTGCATGGTTCCGTCGAAAAACAGTCGAATGGATGGCGTGGCGCACGGGATCGGTCTCACCCGGCGCGGCGAACCGGGTATTTTAGCGCACTATCGCCTTGAGTTGACTGGCTTTTTTGCACGAAGTGCCGGGTTTGCCGGGGCCGGGACGCTTGCGGCCAACGTGGCCGGCTGACGTCGCGGCCCGGCTTACCAGCCCGCCAGGCAATTCAGCGCCGCCGGTTCGATGTCGAAACGCACCGGGGTGGCGCCGTACAGCTCGCCATCCAGCTCCAGCGGGCAGCGGCGGGCGTCGCCATCCACTGTCAGCGAGCGGCCGCGCAGATAGCGAATGCGCGGGTCGTGCAGCCGCTGGGCGCGCCGCAGCTGCGGCAGCAGGCGGAGAAAATCCAGGCTGCCGGCATCGCGAATCAGCACCACGTCCAGCAAGCCGTCGTCGCAGCGCGCGTCCGGCGCGATGCCCAGCCCGCTGCCGAAGTAGCGGCCGTTGGCGGCGGACACACAGGTGAAGTGGCCGGTGATCGGCTCGCCATCCAGCGTCAGCCGCATCGGCTGTGGCCGCCATGCCAGCAGCGCGGCGCTGACCGCACTGTAGAACGCCAGGCTGGCCGGCAGCCGGGCCGGCAGGCGCTTGACCCGGCGCACGATGTCGCTGCTGATGCCGATGGAGCCGATATTGTTGCACCAGCGCACGTTGCCGTCGGCCAGGGTGACGCGGATCAGGTCCAGTGCGCGCACGCGCCCGGCGGCGATCATGGCCAGCAGCCGCGACAGGCTGTCGCCGCTTTGCAGGCTGCGGGCAAAGTCGTTGCCGGTGCCGGTGGGCAGCACGCCCAGCACCACATTGTCGCGCCGCGCCGCCGGCACGCTCATCAGGCCGTTGACCACCTCGTGCACGGTGCCGTCGCCGCCGACGGCAATCACCCAGCGCGCGCCGGACAGTGCCGCCTCGCGCGCAAAGCGGGTGGCGCTGTCGGCCGAGCTGGTCAGCAGCACGTCGATGTCGAAGCTGCCACGCAGCGGCGCCAGCTGCGCTTCGGCCAGCCCTTGCGGGTTGTGGCGGCCGTGGACGATGAAAACGATACGGGGCAGCTTGGTCATGGCGCGAACAGGGCGAAAATGAATGCCGGCATTATCGGCGTTTGCCGCCCGGCGGCAAGCCCGGCCGCACGATGCACGCGGCTTGCGGCCAACCTTGTGGCCTCGGTTACAATGCCCGGTCATCATTTTTCACCGTGCCGCCGCATGCTGATCCTCAATCAACGCCAGAAAGACCTGCTTGCCTGGGTAAACCGCGAGGGCTATGTGTCGGTGGACCGGTTGGCCGCGCAGTTTCAGGTCACTACCCAGACCATCCGCCGCGACATCACCCTGCTGGCAGAAAACCAGCTGCTGCAGCGCTACCATGGCGGCGCCAGCGTGCTGTCCAGCGTGGAGAACGTGGCCTACGACGCGCGCCAGGTGTTGATGGCGGAAGAGAAACGCCGCATCGCCCGCGCGGTGGCGGCGGAGATCCCGGACAACGCCTCGCTGTTCATCAACCTGGGCACCACCACCGAGGAAGTGGCGCGCGCGCTGTCGCAGCACCGCGGCCTGCGGGTAATTACCAACAACTTCCACATCGCCAACCTGATGTGCGACTACCCGGACTGCGAGGTGCTGGTGGCCGGCGGCAGCCTGCGCAAGCGCGATCGCGGCCTGACCGGCGAGGCCACGGTGCAGTTCATCCGCCAGTTCAAGGTGGACTACGGCATCATCGGTATTTCCAGCATCGAGCACGACGGCACGCTGCGCGATTACGACTACCGCGAGGTGCTGACCAGCCAGGCCATCCTGCAGCAATCGCGCCAGGTGTGGCTGGTGGCAGATCACTCCAAGTTCGAACGCCCGGCCATGGTGGAGCTGGGCCATCTGTCGCAGGTGGATGCACTGTTTACCGACAGTCCGGTCAGCGCCCAGTTGCAGGAAGTGCTGGAGAAGGGCAACACCCGGCTGGTGGTCGCGGCCTGAGCCAGTCGCTGCCGGCGTGTCATGCCCGGAGCACGCCGACCGGCAGCATGCCGTGGGCTGCGGCGCGGCCAACGCAATGGCGCGCTTGTGCCAGCGCCGCACTATCATTCCACTGATTTCCTCCGCCCTTGCTACTCCACGGACGCTGAACTGCCATGCCTGTGCTGCCCATCCTGAATGCCGCCCGGCCAGGACACCGCCGATGACGACCTGTGAGCAACTGCTGGCCGAAGTGCGCGCCTGCCGGCTGTGTGCGGCCAACTTGCCGCTGGGGCCGCGCCCCTTGCTGCAGCTGGCGCCCGGCGCGCGCATCCTGCTTGCCGGGCAGGCACCGGGGCGCAAGGCGCACGAGCGCGGCGTGCCGTTCGACGATGCCAGCGGCGAGCGCCTGCGGCAGTGGCTGGGGGGGGATCGCGCCTGTTTTTACGACCCGCAGCAGATCGCCATTCTGCCGATGGGACTGTGCTATCCCGGCAGCGGCAAATCCGGCGACTTGCCGCCACGGCCGGAGTGCGCGCCGCAATGGCGTAATGCCTTGCTGGCGCAACTGCCACAGCGGCAGCTGACGCTGGTGTTGGGGCAGTACGCGCTGGGCTGGCATCTGCCGCAGTACGCCACGGTGACGGCGGCGGTGGCGGATTGGCAGACCACGCTGGCGGCCGGCGTGCTGGCGCTGCCGCATCCCAGCCCGCGCAACCAGCGCTGGCTCAGCCAGCATCCGTGGTTTCAGGCCGAAGTGCTGCCGGCGTTGCAGGCGCAGGTCGCCCGGCTGCTGGCCATGCCATGACTTACGCTTTGGCAAGCCGGCAGATGCTGGCATACCATGGCGTATGCCAATGACGAGTAGCGCGCATGTTTTTCCGTTCTAGCTGGTTGTTACTGCTGGCAAGTCCTGCCCTGGCGGCTTCCGCCGGCTACCATTTTGTTACCGAGTCGTTCCCGCCCTACAGCGATGGTCGCGAGCAGGCTACCGGGCCGATGGCGGATGTGCTGCGCGCAGTGTGCGGCAAGCTGGCGCAGCCGTGCCGCATCGAGGTGCTGCCGTGGCGGCGGGCGCTGCAGCTGGCGGAGGATGGCCGGGTGGACGGGATTTTCACCGTGGTGAACATGGCGCAGCGGCGGCATTACTTTCATATCAGCCCGCCGGTGATCCGCGCGCGCTACGCGTTTGCCGAGCAGGCCCGCAGCCCGACGCCGTGGCGTTCGGTGGCGGATATCGCCGGGCGCACCATCGGGGTGTATGGCCCGTCGGCTACCGAACAGGCACTGCGCGAACTGGGGAACGGGCTGACGTATCAGGCCAGCGAGGAAACCGACAATCTGGTGGCGCTGCGCAAGTTGGCCGCCGGCCGCTATGGCCGCAACGGCCTGGTGCTGGTGAACGAGGGCGCGGCGCAGTGGCTGATCAGCCACCAGCAGATTGGCGGCCTGCGGCTGCTGCCGCCGGTGCGCGAGCTGCTGTACTCGTTCGGCCTGTCGCGGCGGCGGGTGGATGCCGTCGGCGCAGCGCGTTTCGCCGCCGCCTTGCAGCAACTGTGCCGTAGCGGCGAGATGGCGCGGCTGGTGCGCCGCTACCAGCTGCAGCCGGCCAGCTGCCAGCCTTAGCCGGTGCGCAGCAGGCCGGTGTTTGCCAGCGGGCGTTGCTGGTAGGCGTGCAGCCACTCGGCCACCGCGACATCGGCGCCAGTTGGCAAGTGCAGGCGCAGCTTGCTGCGGCGCCACAGGATGTCTTCTGCCGTGGTGGCCCATTCTTCTTCTACCAGGTAACGCAGCTCGGCCTCGTACAGGCCAGGTTGCACTTCGCGCCCCAGTTCCGCCAGGCTGCCGGCGCTGCCCAGCAGCATGAACACGCGGCTGCCATAGGCGCGCGCCAGGCGTGCGGCCAACGTGGCCGGTAGCCACGGCTTGCTGCTGCTCAGCTGGCGCAGGAAGGCGTCGAAGTCGCCATCCGGCAGATCGCCGCCCGGCAGCGTGCTGCCGGCGGTCCAGCTTGGCCGCGTGTTGCCCAGCAGCGGCACCAGCTGGTCCACCACCTGTTCCGCCAGTTTGCGGTAGGTGGTGATCTTGCCGCCGAACACCGACAGCAGCGGCGCGCCATCGCTGTCCAGCTCCAGCGCGTAGTCGCGGGTGACGCCGCTGGCATCGCCGTGTTCGTCGTCCAGCAGCGGGCGCACGCCGGAGTAGGTGGCTACCACGTCGGCCGGACCGATCTGGCGCTCGAAATAGCGGTTGCTCATCGCGCACAGGTAGGCGATCTCGTCGCCGTCGATCGCCACCTGGTTGGCATCGCCATGGAAATCCACGTCGGTGGTGCCGATCAGGGTGAATTCCTGCTCGTAGGGAATGGCAAAGATGATGCGCTTGTCCGGGTTCTGGAAGATGTAGGCAAACGGGTGCTCGAACAGCTTGTTCACGATGATGTGGCTGCCCTTCACCAGGCGGATCGCCTTGCGCGCCGGGGCGTGGATCACGCCGCCCAGCAGTTGCTGCACCCATGGCCCGGCGGCGTTTACCAGCGCCCGGGCGCGCACCTCATGTTGGCCGCGTGCGTTCTGCAGCGTGCAGATCCAGCCGTCGCCACTGCGGCGGGCGGCGATACAGGCGGTGCGGGTCTGTACCGTGGCGCCGCGGGCGGCGGCATCCATGGCATTGAGCACCACCAGCCGTGCATCGTTGACCCAGCCGTCGGAATAGACAAAGCCTTGGTGGTAGCGGCTTTTCAGCGGGCCACCGGCCGGGTGGCGGTCGAAGCGGATGCGCTCGCTGCCGGCCAGGCGCTTGCGGCGCGCCAGGTGGTCGTACAGGAACAGCCCGCAGCGGATCAGCCACGCCGGGCGTTGCTCGGCGTCGTGCGGCATCACGAAGCGCAGCGGCCACATGATGTGCGGCGCGGCATCCAGCAGCACTTCGCGCTCCTGCAGCGCCTTTTTCACCAGCGAGAACTCGTAGTACTCCAGGTAGCGCAGACCGCCGTGAATCAGCTTGGTGCTGGCGGACGAGGTGTGTGCGGCCAGGTCGTCCTTTTCACACAGCAGTACTTTCAGGCCGCGGCCGGCGGCGTCGCGGGCGATGCCGGCGCCGTTGATGCCGCCACCGATCACGAGCAGGTCATAACTTTCCACGGGGAGTCCTTTGCTGTCAGGTCGGCGGGGGCCGCCGTCGATAATCTGATGATAGAAGATAAGCAAATTCAAACGACAAAACAACATAAAATGAAAATTAATGTTCGAATAATGTTGTATTGACGACAAAAAAACAGGGCGCACCAGGCGCCCTCAAGGGAGAGAAAGCAATCGCGGCCAGCCGCTGCTCAGGCGATGCCGTGCGCCACCGCCGCCAGGCTGCCGCCCAGCAGCGAGCCGAACACCGGAATCCAGGCATAGCGCCAGTCGCTGTCGCGCTTGCCGCGAATCGGCAGCAGTGCGTGCATGATGCGCGGCGCCAGATCGCGCGCCGGGCTCATGGCGTAGCCGGTGGTGCCGCCCAGCGATACGCCGATGCCCAGCACCAGCAGGGCCACCGGCAGCGCGTCCATGGCGCCAAGCGATACCTTGGGCGCCACCATGCTGAGGATGGCGTACACCAGCACGAAGGTGGCCAGCACTTCGGACAGCAGGTTGGCCGGCAGGCTGCGGATCGCCGGGCCGGTGCAGAAGGTGGCCAGCTTGCTGTCGGCGCAGTCGGTGCTGTCGAAGTGGTCGCGGTAGATCAGCCATACCAGCAGCGCGCCGGCCATGCCACCGGCCATCTGTGCAGCGATGTAGCCGGGTACGTCGGCCCAGGCGAACTTGCCGGCCACCGCCAGCGCCACGCTCACTGCCGGGTTGAGGTGCGCGCCGCTGATGGCGGCCACGCTGAACACGCCGACGAATACCGCCATCGCCCAGCCGAAGGCCACCACGATCAGGCCGCTGTTGTGGCCCTTGGTGCCTTTGAGCAGCACGTTGGCCACCACACCGTTACCTAGCAGCACCAGCAGGGCGGTGCCGATGAATTCTCCAAACAATGCATGCATAACTGTCTCCTGACGCCCGCGCGGGTGTGCGGCCAACGTTGGCCGCAGGCAAAAGCCCGCTCAGCGCCGGCCGTGATGGCACGGCGGCGGGCGTGTTGATTGAGGGATGTCGCGGGGTGCGGATCAGGCCTGGTCGTTGGCCCAGCCGATGGCTGCACGGGTGGCGCGCTGCCAGCCGGCCACGTAGCGATCCACCGTGTCCTGCGGCAGTGCCGGCGCAAAGCAGGTGTCCAGCTGCCACTGGCCCTGGATGTCGTCAGTACTCTGCCAGTAGCCGACGGCGAGGCCGGCCAGGTAGGCGGCGCCCAGCGCGGTGGTCTCGGTGATCTTTGGCCGCGCCACGCGGGTGCGCAGGATGTCGCTCTGGAACTGCATCAGCACATTGTTGACGCAGGCGCCGCCGTCGACGCGCAGCTCGGCGATGGTGATGCCGGAGTCGGCCTGCATCGCGCCCAGCACGTCCATGGTCTGGAAGGCGATGCTGTCCAGCGCGGCGCGGGCGATGTGGGCGGCGCCGGTGCCCTGGGTCATGCCCACTAGCGTGCCGCGGGCATTGGCGTTCCAGTGCGGTGCGCCCAGTCCGGCAAAAGCCGGCACCAGGTACACGCCGTCGCTATCGTCCACGCTGGCCGCCAGCGGGCCGACATCGCTGGACTGCTTGATGATGCCCAGGCCGTCACGCAGCCATTTCACCACCGAGCCGCCAATGAAGATGCTGCCTTCCAGCGCATATTGCACTTTGTCGCCCACCTGCCAGGCAATGGTGGTCAGTAGCTGGTTGTGCGAGGGGACCGGCGTGTCGCCGGTATTCATCATCATGAAGCAGCCGGTGCCGTAGGTGTTCTTCACCATGCCCGGGGTAGTGCACTGCTGGCCGAACAGCGCCGCCTGCTGGTCGCCGGCCACGCCGGCGATGGGTACCGATACCCCCAGGTGCGCGGCATGGGTGTGGCCATATACCTCGCTGGAGCTTTTCACTGCCGGCAGCATGCTGGCCGGAATGCCAAAGATATCCAGCAGCTCGTCGTCCCACTGCAGGCTATGGATGTTGTACAGCATGGTGCGCGAGGCATTGGACACATCGGTCACGTGTACCGCGCCGTGGGTCAGCTGCCAGATCAGCCAGCTGTCGATGGTGCCGAATGCCAGCTTGCCGGCGTTGGCGCGCTCACGGGCGCCGGGCACGTTGTCCAGAATCCAGCGCACCTTGGTGGCGGAGAAGTAGGCGTCCACCAGGAGGCCGGTCTTGTCGCGGATGCTGTCAGCCAGGCCGCGCTCGCGGATCTCGTCGCAGAACGGCGCGGTGCGGCGATCCTGCCACACGATGGCGTTGTACACCGGCTGGCCGGTGTCGCGATCCCATACCACCGTGGTCTCGCGCTGGTTGGTGATGCCGATGGCGGCCACCTGGCTGCCCGGAATGCCGGCGCGTGCCAGCGTCTCGGCGGCCACGCCGACCTGGCCGGCCCAGATTTCCTGTGGGTCATGCTCCACCCAGCCCGGCTGCGGGTAGATCTGGCGGAATTCCTTCTGCGCGGACGACACGATATTGCCGCCGCGGTCGAACAGGATGGCTCGCGAACTGGTGGTGCCCTGGTCAAAAGCCAGGATGTACTGGTCTTGCATTGAAAAGTCTCCTTGGGCTGAACGCCTTACTGTTGGTTGTGTTTGTTTTGTGTTTGTTTTTGTACTTAATTTGTTGTTTTTATTTTCGCTGTGATTCTATGCATCCGCTCTCGGCTGTCAATCCACCAGGTGGCGTAATAAGCAAAATCCGCTGGTCGCCGCTGGCGACTGTGGTGTAGTTGCGCCGTTACATGGCAGCCGGGTGACAAAGCCACTGCCGTTACATTGCAATGCAACATTCCTGCGCGTTTCGCTGGCCTAACGGCGAGAATTTTCCTAGAGTGAAGCTGCATGCCAGTCGCGTATGCAGACGCCAAGCCAGCACGGCAGGCGATACTGCCGGCTGTTGCTGGCTTTCAATTCCCTGCACAGGACTGCTGCCCGCATGAGCGCTCACCGGCCAAGCCCGCCCCATGACGATGCATCGCTGGATGCCTTGCCGCTGCCCGTATTCCGGGCCGCCGCGCCGGGACTGCTGCGGCACGCCAATGCCGCCTGCTGCCAGCTGCTGGCGCTGTCCGCGGCCGAAGCGCAGGGGGAGGGCTGGCTGTGCCGTCTGGCTGCGGCGGAGCGGCCGCTGCTGCTGGCGGCCTGGCAGCAGGCGCTTGCCGACGGCACCGCATTCGAATACGCCTGCCGGCTGCAGCTGCCGGCCGGGCCGCAGGATGTGCTGCTCCGCGTTGCGGACGGTTATGGCTATCTGCTGGCCGGGGTGGTGCCGGCGGTGCCGCTGCCCGAAATCGCCGCCAGCAACCTGCCATATATGGTGTATCGCTGCCGTAACGATAGTGCACGCACGCTGGAATACTGCAGTGGCGGGTGTCTGGCGCTGACCGGGCTGCCGGCGGCGGCGCTGCTGGGCCGGCCGGATTACGGCCTGGGCGCCTTGCTGCATGCCGAGGATGCCGCGGTGCAGGAGCAATACTGGCAGCAGCTGCAGGCGCGGCAGCCGTGCAATCTGGAATACCGGCTGGTAGCGGCCGACGGCAGCGTGAAATGGGTGGCCGACGCCTGCCATGGCGTGTACGACGCCAGCGGCCAACTACTGTACGTGCAGGGTTTCCTGTCCGACATCAGCCATCACCGCCAGCGGCGGCAGCAGCTGCTGGACAACCAGCAACAGCTGCAGGATGCCTACGATCACGCCCCCGAGCTGTTGCTGTCGCTGGATCCGTACAGCGGGCTGGTGCTCAATTGCAACCACACCCTGCTGGCGACGCTGGGCTATCGGCGCGATGCCTTCGTTGGCCGCGCGATCTTTGACTTTCACCCGCCGGCCAGCCGGCAGCTGCTGCAGGGGCGCCTGCTGCCGGCGCTGCTGGCCGGGCAGGAGGTAAAGGCGGTGGCACTGGAGGTGCTGACCAGCGATGGCAGCCTGCTGCCGGTGGAGCTGGACATCAGCGTGGTGCGCGATGCGCAGGGGCGCATCATCCGCGCGCGGGCGCAGTGGCGCAGCCAGCTGGCGCTGCAGCAGCGGTTGTCCAGCATGGAGGCCGATCTGCGCCTGTACGCGCAGATTCTCGACAATATGCTGGAAGGCGTATGCCTGGTGGATGCCGCGGAGCAGCGCATCCTGTATGCCAACACACGGTTGCAGGCAATGTATGGCTACCCGCCGGGCGGCATGAATGGCTTGCCGCTGCTGTGTCTGCAGGCGGCGGACGGGGCGGCATTGTCGTCCGAGGTGCAATTGGCGCTGCAGCAGCAAACCCACTGGCAGGGCGAGTGGCCGGCGCGACGGCTGGATGGTGGCTGCTTCTGGACGCAGACCGGCATCTCGCTGTTCCTGCACCCGCGTTACGGCCAGGTGTGGCTGGTGTCGCAGCAGGACATCACTGCCAGCCGGCAGGCGCAGCAGCAACTGGCGCTATCCACCGCCGAGCTGCAGGCGGTGGCCCGCATCCAGGGTGAATACATCGAGCACCACAACGAGCAGACCACCTACGAAACCGTACTGGCGCAGCTGCTGCAGCTCACCGCCAGCGCCTACGGGCTGGTGGGCGAAGTGCTGCACGATGACGACGGCCAGCCGTTCCTGCGCCTGCACGCGCTGACCGACATCAGTTGGGACGATGCCTCGCGTGCGGCGTTTGCCAATCGCCTGGACACCGGCATGGAGTTCCGCCGGCTGGATACCCTGCTGGGCCAGGTGCTGCAAACCGCGCAGCCGCTGCTGAGCAACAACCCGGCTCAGGACCCGCGTGCCGGCGGCCAACCTGCCGGTCATCCGGTGCTGCAGAATTTCATGGCGGTACCGGTGCTGCACGGCGAGCAGCTGGTCGGGCTGGTCGGCGTTGCCAACCGCGCCGGCGGCTACGACGAACAGCTGCTGGAACTGCTGCAGCCGCTGCTGGTGACCTATGGCCAGGTGATCAGCGCCACCCGCAGCCGCAATGAATTCCGCCTGGCCAGCGAGGCGCTGCGGCAGGCGGAAGAACGCTGGAAGTTCGCCATCGAAGGCGCCGGCCACGGCGTGTGGGACTGGGATATCCCGTCCCAGAAGGTGGAAGGCTCCACCTTGCTGGCGCGCATGCTGGGCTATGCCGACGACGAACTTTCCTACAACGAAGCGCAATGGCGCGCGCGGATTCACCCGGACGACGTCGAGCTGATCAACAGCCGGTTGCAGCCGGCACTGGCCGGGCAGGAAAGCACGTTTGTGACCGAGCACCGCCTGCGGCGCAAGGACGGCAGCTACATATGGGTGCTGGGGCGCGGCATGGTGATTCGCCGCGATGGGCATGGCCAGCCGCTGCGCATGATCGGCACCATGACCGACATCAGCCACAGCAAGGCCACCGAGCTGGCGCTGAAGGCCAACCAGCTGCGGCTGTCCAGCATGATCGAAACCGCCATGGACGGCATCATCACCACCGATGCGGCGCTGAACATCGTGGTGTTCAACCCGGCGGCCGAGCGCATGTTCGGCTATCTGGCCACGCAGATGATCGGCCAGCCGCTGGACTTGCTGCTGCCGGATGGCCGGGCCGAGCATCATCACCAGCTGATGCTGCGCTTTGCCGACGAGGCCGCACGGGCCGGCGGCATGGCCACCCGCAGCCCGCGCCCGCTGCTGGGACGGCGTGCCGACGGGGTGGCATTTCCGGTGGAAGTGTCCATTTCCTATGCCGACAACGGCGGCCAACCCATCTACACCGCGGTGGTACGCGACATCACCGAGCGCAAGGCGGCGGAGGAAGAGCTGCTGCAGCTGGCTACCTCGCTGGAATACCGCGTGCAGGAGCGAACCCGCGAGCTGGAGGTGGCGCGCGAACAGGCCGAAAGCGCCAACCGTGCCAAGAGCAGCTTCCTGGCCAATATGAGCCACGAGATCCGCACTCCGCTCAACAGCGTGCTGGGCATGGCACACCTGGCACTGCAAACGCGGCTGGACGCCCGTCAGCGCGACTACCTGGACAAGATCAGCGTCTCCGGCCAACACCTGCTGGCGTTGATCAACGACATTCTGGATTTTTCCAAGATCGAGGCCGGCAAGCTGGAGCTGGACAGCGGTGACTTCGATCTCAAGGCGCTGCTGGAAGAGTTGCGCGGTCTGGTGGCACAGCGGGCGCAGGAAAAACGGCTGCGGCTGGCGATCGAGCTGGCGCCGCAGGTGCCGCGCTACCTGCGCGGCGATGCGCTGCGCTTGCGCCAGGTGCTGCTGAACCTGCTGAGCAATGCCATCAAGTTCACCGAACACGGCCAGGTGCAGCTGCAGGTGACAGCACAGGCGGATGAGCGCATCGGCTTCCGCGTCTGCGACAGCGGCATTGGCATGACGCCGCAGGTACAGGCGCGGCTGTTCCAGTCATTCCAGCAGGCCGACAGTTCCACCTCGCGCAAGTACGGCGGCACCGGGCTGGGACTGGCCATCAGCTACCAGCTGGTGCAGCTGATGGGCGGCAATCTGCAGGTTAGCAGTCAGCCGGGGCAGGGCAGCGAATTCGGTTTCAGCCTGGCGTTGCCGGCGGTGCCGCAGGCGCCACCACCGCCGGCGGCACCGCGCCCGGCGCAGGATTACCGGCGCCAGCTGGCCGGCAAGCGTGTGTTGCTGGCGGACGACCACCCGTTCAACCAGCAGGTGGCGGCCGAGTTGCTGCAGGCGGTGGGCATCAAGGTCAGCATCGCCGCCGATGGCAACGAGGCACTGGCCTTGGTGCGTCGCCAGTCCTTCGACGCGGTGCTGATGGACATGCAGATGCCGAATCTGGACGGGGTGGAGGCCAGCCGCCAATTGCGGCGCGAGCCGGCGTTCGATCACCTGCCCATCATCGCCATGACCGCCAACGTGGCCACCGAAGACCGCCAGCGCTGCCTGCATGCCGGCATGAACGATTTTGTCGGCAAGCCGGTGCAGCCGGCGACGCTGTACCACACACTGAGCTACTGGCTGGATGGCAGCCATAGCCCGGTGCAATCCGTCGCCGGCAGTGTCGCAGCGGCACCGGCAGTGGTCAGCTTCGGTGACAGCCAACCGCCTGAGCCGTTGCCGGCGGCGCCACAGTTGGTGGACAGCAGCGTGTTGCACACCATGCTGGGCGAGGAGCAGGACAAGCTGCGGCGCTACTGCGACAAGTTTGCCGGCTGGCTGACCGAGGGCTTGGCCGCATTGGACAAGGTGGTGCAGCAGCAGGATGGCGATGCGGTGGCGCGCGAGAGCCATCGTCTGAAATCGGTCGCCCGTACCGTGGGGGCGATGGCGCTGGGCGAGGCGTTGGCCGAGCTGGAAAAATGGCCGCAGCAACGGGGCATTGCCGAGGTTGGCCGCGGCCTGCGCGCGGTGCAGCAATGTTTTGCCGCCACTTGTGACGAGCTGCATCGCCAGCAGCTGCTGTCCAGCCTGCCGCAACTGCCGGCGGCCGTCAGCGTGGTTGCGGCCAACGTGCCGCAGGGGGCGCCGCGCCTGATGCTGGTGGATGATGACGCCTTCACGCTGGAGCTGCTGCAGCAGCAACTGCAGGAGCTGCAGGCCGGCCATGTCATCACCTGCGCCAGCGCGCGCGCGGCCCTGGCGCAGCTGGAAAGCCAGCCGACACCGGACTGGCTGATCTGCGACCTGCAGATGCCGGACATGGACGGCATTGCCTTCCTGCGCTTGCTGGGCGAGCTGCACTACCCGGGGCGGGTGGTGATCCTGTCCGGCATGGACAGCCACGTGCTGAAAGCCACCGAGCGACTGGCGCGCTCCTTCGGTCTCAACTTTCAGGGCGCACTGGGCAAGCCGGTCAGCCGCGATGCGCTACAGACACTGCTGCACCAGCCGGGCGCGGATCAGACCGTGCGGCCGGTGCGCAACATGAGCGAGCCGCAGCTGGACGAAGCCGAGCTGCGCCGCGGCCTGCAGCAGGGCGCCATCGAGCTGTACTTTCAGCCCAAGGTGAATACCAGTACCTGGCGCGTCAGCGGCGCCGAATGTCTGGCGCGCTGGCACCACCCGCAGCTGGGCCTGCTGGGGCCGGGGCTGTTCGTACCGATGATCGAATCGCTGGGCCTGATCGACGAGATGACATTCGCGGTACTGAGCCAGGCGCTGCAGCAGCAGCACAGCTGGCAGCAGCGGGGCATCGACCTGCAACTGGCGGTGAATGTGTCGATGGACAACCTGTCGCGGCTGGATCTGCCGGAGCAGTTTGCCGAGCTGGCGCGGCAACATGGCGTGGCGCCGGGCGACATCATGCTGGAAATCACCGAAACCCGGCTGGGCCGCGACCACGTGATGTGCCTGGACATCCTCACCCGCCTGCGCATCAAGGGTTTCGGCTTGTCGATCGACGATTTCGGCACCGGTTTTTCCACCATGGAACACCTGATGCGTACGCCGTTTACCGAGCTGAAGATCGATCGCGCCTTCGTCACCGGCGCCAGCCGCGACCCGTGGGCGCGCACCATTCTGGAAGAAAGCGTCAGCCTGGGGCGGCGCTTCGCACTGAAACTGGTGGCCGAGGGGGTGGAAACCCAGGAAGACCTGGATCTGGTGGTGGCTGCCGGCTGCCAGGACGTGCAGGGGTATTTCATTGCCCGCCCGATGGCGGCGGCGGCGTTTGAGCATTGGCTGCAGCAGTGGCAGCAACAGCATGAGGCGGTAACGGGTAACGGACGATAGCAACAGGCATGCCGGTGCGGCACAGGCTGGCGGCGATTGGCAAACAGGGGGCGAACATGGTGACTGATGACGACAGGGCCGTAGTGCTGGTGGTGGATGACGACCGCTTCATGCTGGATTTCATTGCCGATAGTCTGGGCGAGCACTACGCGGTGCACTGCGCCGACAGTGCGGCAGACGGGCTGCAGCAGGCAAGGGCGCTGGTGCCGGCGCTGATGCTGGTGGATGTGCTGATGCCGGAGATGGACGGCTATGCGCTGTGCCGCGAAGTGAAGGACGATTTCGACATCGGCGACACGCCGGTGCTGTTCCTGTCGGCGCTGGATGGTATCGAGGATCGCCTGCGCGGCTTTGAAGTGGGCGGCGAGGATTTTGTCACCAAGCCGGTGAACCCGCGCATCCTGCAGGCCAAGGTGGCCAAGGTACTGGCGCTGCAACAAGAGCGCAGCCAGCTCAAGTCGCAGGCGCAATACGCCACCAGCACCGCCATGACGGCGATGACCAGCATGAGCGAAACCGGGCTGCTGCTGGAGGTGATGAAGCGTTTCAACCAGTGCGGTGAAGCGCGTGAGCTGGCACAGGCGCTGCAGGAATCGCTGGCGCTGTTCGCGGTGGATGGCGTGGTGGAGCTGCTGCTGCAAGGCGGCAGCGGTATCGCGCTCAATGGCCGCGGCCCGGCCAGCGAACTGGAAATCTCGGTGTTGCGCCATATGGCCACCATGGACCGCATCACCCAGTTCAAGACCCGCATGTCCATCAGCTACCCGCATTGCCGGCTGGTGGTGACCAATATGCCGGTGGACGATCCGGATCGCTGCGGCCGGCTGCGCGACCACCTGGCCATGCTGCTGGAAGCGGCCGAGGCGCGGCTGGCGGCCATCAACAACGCCAGCCTGGCCAGCCGCCGTGGCGATGCCATCAGTGGCACCATCGAAACCCTGACCAAGGTGCTGGCCGATGTCGATCTGCAGCAGCGGCAAAGCCGGGCCGATGCGCTGACGGTGCTCAATGGCGTGCTGATGCGGCTGGAGCAGTCCATGGTGGGGCTGGGGCTGACCGAGCGGCAGGAGGAGGCGCTGCTGGCGCTGGTGCGCGAAGGGCTGGAGGATGTCTACAGCAGCCAGCAGGCCGAGGCCGGGTTCCAGGATCAGCTGAGCGTGGCGGTACATGGCTTGCAGCAGGCGGTGCACGGCGGTGGCAGCGGGCGTTAGGCGCGGCTGCCGGCGGCTAAAGTAAAACGCCCCCCGGCTTGCCGTGGGGCGTTGTCATGACGGCAAGGTTGGCCGCCGCCTCAGGCTTGCAGCCGCTGCAACAGCGCGTGCGCCACGGCTTCCGACGATGCCGGATTCTGGCCGGTAATCAGTAGGCCGTCTTCCACTACATGCGACGCCCAGTCGTCAGCCTTCACATACAGCCCGCCGCGGGCTTTCAGGCCGTCTTCCACCAGTAGCGGCACGATGTCCGTCAGCTGCACCGCCGCCTCCTCGCTATTACTGAAGCCGGTGACATGCTTACCGGCCACCAGCGGGCTGCCATCGGCGTTTTGCGCATTGATCAGCACAGCCGGGGCGTGACACACCGCCGCCACCGGCTTGCCGGCGCCGATGGTGGCGGCAATCAGGGCCAGCGAATGCTTGTCGTTGGTCAGGTCCCACAGCGGGCCGTGGCCGCCGGGGTAGAACACGGCGTCAAAATCACTGGCGGTAATGCCGGCCAGCGGCAGTGTCTGCGACAGCTTGGCCTGCAGCGCGGGGTCGGCATTGAAGCGCTCGGTGGCAGGCGTGCTGAATGCCGGGTCGGCACTCTTGGGGTCGATCGGCGGGTAGCCGCCCTTGGGCGAGGCCAGCGTGATCGGTACGCCGGCATCGGCCAGCAGGTAGTAGGGCGCGGCGAATTCTTCCACCCAGAAACCGGTCTTGTGGCCGGTGTTGCCCAGCGTGTCGTGGCTGGTCAGTACAAACAGCACATGCTTCATGGTGTCTCCTTGCGAGTGATCGCCCGGCCGCTGGCGGCCAAGCCCGGCTGGCGGGGCGCCTGTAGCCACAGCATAGTGCAGGCTGGGCAGTCCTGTCGGTGCGGCCAACGTTTGTACGCCCATACCGGCAAGGTTACGCGCGGCGAAGCCGGATGCTTGCCGCGCTGCTGCTGTGGCTTGTCCGCCGTGGATGCCGGGTTGCGGCCTCCGGGGCGCGGCCCATGCGGCACAAAAAATGGAGCCCACTTGTGGCAAACGGGCTCCATTGCATTACGGCTCAGCCGGGCTGGTTGCCGTGGCTCAGTCCGCCAGTGCCGGGTAGTCGGTGTAGCCTGCCGCGCCACCGCCGTAGAAGGTTTCCGGCTGCGGCGGGTTCAGTTCGGCGCCGCGGGCGAAGCGTGCCGGCAGGTCCGGGTTGGCGATGAACGGGCGGCCGAAGGCCACCGCGTCGATCAGCCCGGCGCCGATCAGCTGCTCGGCCTTGTCCACGCTGTAGCCGCCGGCGGCGATGATCGGGTGCGGGTAGGCGGCGCGCACGGCCTGGCGGAACTCGTCCGGCCATTTCGGGCCGCCGGCCCAGTCCGGCTCCGACAGGTGCAGGAAGGCAATATTGCGCTTGGCGATTTCGCCGATCAGGTACAGCGCCATTTCCTGCTGGTCGGTCTCCGACAGGCCGTTGAACACGCCCAGCGGCGACAGGCGGATGCCGACGTGGGCGGCGTCCCACTCCGCGATCACCGCGTCCAGCACCTCCAGCACCAGGCGCGCGCGGTTTTGCACGCTGCCGCCGTACTGGTCGCTGCGCTGGTTGGCCGCCGGCGACAGGAACTGGTCCAGCAGGTAGCCGTGCGCGGCGTGGATTTCCACCAGGTCGAAACCGGCGCGGCGCGCGTTGTCGGTGGCGCGGCGGTAGTCGTCCAGCAGGTCGGCGATCTCGGCGGTTTCCAGCGCGCGCGGGGTCGAGGTGGGGGCGCGCACCAGCTCGCCGTTTTCATCGCGGATGTTGGTGTTGCTGTCGGCCCGGATCGCCGACGGCGCCACCGGTGCCTCGCCGTTCGGCTGCAGGCTGGTGTGCGAGATGCGGCCGGTGTGCCACAGCTGGATGGCGATCTTGCCGCC
>CAMLGD010000017.1 GCA_946479405.1 uncultured Vogesella sp. | reverse complement strand
GCGCTAAAGGTTGGCCGCATGATGCCGCGCCAGGCGTCGCAGCATGGCGGCAGTGGCGCCCCAGATAAAGTAATCGCCGTAGCGCAGCGCGTAGTAATGCCCGGCGATGCCATCGCGTACATACGGGTGGCGCTCGTAGGCGGCTTCGTCCAGCGCCAGCGCCAGCGGCAGCGAGAACACTTCGGCCACTTCCTGTGGTGATGGCTGCGGCTGGAACGGCGCGGTCAGCAGCGCCAGTACCGGCATCACGCGATAACCGGTTACGGTGTCGTAATACGGCAGTACGGTCACCACCCGCACCAGTGCCGGCGGTAGTCCGACTTCTTCTTCCGCCTCGCGCAATGCGGCAACTTCCGCGCTGCCGTCTTCTGGCTCGATGCGACCTCCGGGAAAGCTGATCTGCCCGGCATGGCTACGCAGATGCGGCGTGCGGCGCGTCAGCAGAATATGCCAGGCATCGGCCTGCCAATGCACGGCCACCAGCACCGCTGCAGTCTTGGCAGGCGGCTGGCGTAGCCCCAGTCCTTCTTCGTCGGCCACCTGTAGCCCGGCAAAACCGGCGAGCCAGTGCGCCATACTGTCTGCATCTCGCACCATATCCATGCCTGTTCAACCCTTTCCGCGGCCGGCAATCTTGGGCAACGCCAGCTCGCTCCAGTGCGCCAACAGACGCAGCGACACACCGGCAGCAAACACCAGCTGCACGGCAATCAGGTGATCCCAGCCCAATTCGGCCAGTACATACAGTACTGTCGCCACCAGAATGGACACCGTGCCGTAGAAATCCTTGTGCAGGATGAACGGCACATCGTTCACCATCATGTCGCGCACAATACCGCCGCCGACAGCAGTGACAAAGCCCAGCATGATCACGCCGAAGGCATTGATGTGGTACTCCACACCCAGTTTGGCACCCGCCAGGCTGAACGCCACCAGACCGATGGAATCGGCAATGATAAACAAGCGCGTCAGCACCTCGTACTCGCGCTTGTGCAGCCGCGCCGCCAATGCAAACAGCACTGCACCGGTAATGATCACCAGGCTGGTATTGCCCAGAAACACCTGCGGCATGCGGCCAACCAGTACGTCACGAATGATGCCGCCGCCGATTGCCGTCAGCAGCGTGACAATGATGATGCCCAGCAGGTCCAGATGCTTGCGCACCCCGGACAGGTAGCCGGAAATAGCGAATGCCACCGTGCCGATGGCGGCGTAGCCATCAAAATCCAGCAAGAAACGCCATACGGTATCCATGCCCGCCTCCTGAAAAAACAAACGCCAGACCGGATGGCCTGGCGTCTGGAACGGTAACCGTAAAGCCTTAACGGCGCATCGAATCGAAGAACGCCAGGTTGGACTTGGTTGCCCGCAGCTTGTCGAGCATGAACTCCATCGCTTCCAGGTCATCCATCGGGTACAGCAGTTTGCGCAGCACCCAGATACGTTGCAGCTGTTCCTGCGGAATCAGCAACTCTTCGCGACGGGTGCTGGAGCGGTTGATATTGATGGCCGGGAAGATCCGCTTTTCCGCCATACGGCGGTCAAGGTGGATTTCCATATTGCCGGTACCCTTGAATTCTTCGTAGATCACATCGTCCATGCGCGAGCCGGTATCTACCAGCGCGGTGGCAATGATGGTCAGCGAGCCGCCTTCCTCGATGTTACGCGCGGCACCGAAGAAGCGCTTCGGGCGCTGCAGCGCGTTGGCGTCCACACCACCGGTCAGCACCTTGCCGGAGGCCGGGATCACGGTGTTGTAGGCTCGCGCCAGGCGAGTGATGGAATCCAGCAGGATCACCACGTCCTTCTTGTGCTCCACCAGGCGCTTGGCTTTCTCGATCACCATTTCGGCAACCTGCACGTGGCGGGTAGCCGGTTCGTCGAAGGTGGAAGACACCACTTCCCCCTTCACCGAACGCTGCATATCGGTCACTTCTTCCGGACGCTCGTCGATCAGCAGCACGATCATTTCCACTTCCGGATGGTTGGTGGTAATGGCGTGGGCGATATGCTTGAGCATCACGGTCTTGCCGGACTTCGGCGGCGCTACCAGCAGGCCACGCTGGCCCTTGCCGATCGGCGCGATCAGGTCGATCAGGCGGCTGGTAATGTTTTCCTCGCCGCGGATGTCGCGCTCCAGGTGCAGACGCTCGGTCGGGAACAGCGGGGTAAGGTTCTCGAACAGGATCTTGTTCTTGGCCTGCTCCGGCGGACCACCGTTGACCTTGTCCACCTTCACCAGTGCGAAATAGCGCTCGCCCTCTTTCGGAGTGCGGATCTCACCTTCAATGGTGTCGCCGGTATGCAGGTTGAAGCGGCGGATCTGCGACGGACTGACGTAGATATCATCCGGGCCGGCCAGATAGGACGAATCCGGACTACGCAGAAAGCCAAAGCCGTCCGGCAGCACTTCCAGCGTGCCTTCGCCGTAGATGCTTTCGCCTTTTTTGGCCTGGTTTTTCAGAAGCGCAAAGATCAGGTCCTGCTTGCGCAAGCGACTGGCAGCATCAATCTCGTTGGCAATGGCCATCTCGACGAGTTCGCTGACATGCGTACGCTTAAGATCAGAGAGATGCATAGTGTGTGCGGTGTCGGACGTTTGTGTCACAGTGTGCGGCGCGGGCGCCGTTCGGGAAAATACGTGAAGGGATGCTGCATATGATTCGAGCGGCTTGAGCCGCTCGTAAGGACTATCGTGAAGATAGTGGAACAGTTGGCACCTGTCAATGCCAGATGCCTGATTGTGGCCCGTCAGCGCTGCTGCTGGGCCACTACGCCACAGCTTACAGCTGCGCGTTCAGGAATTCGATCAGTTGGGTCTTGGACAGCGCACCCACCTTGGTGGCGGCCACTTCACCGTTCTTGAACAGCATCAGGGTCGGGATGCCACGGATGCCGAACTTCGGCGGGGTGGCTTCGTTCTGGTCGATGTTCAGCTTGGCGATGGTCAGACGACCCTGGTATTCCTTGGCCACGTCGTCCAGGATCGGGGCGATCATCTTGCACGGACCGCACCACTCAGCCCAGTAATCCACCAGTACCGGACCTTCTGCTTTCAGAACGTCTTGCTCAAAGGAATCGTCGGTTACGTGCAGAATCAGCTCGCTGCTCATGGAGTAGTCCTCTCGATGGGATGTCGATTATTTATGATTGCCTGATGTTAACAACTCACCCCATGAGCGGCAACCCTCATCCCGGTGCGTCTATTGCCCGCCAACACAGAGAAACAAGACTGTCCGACAATTGCTGGTTATAATGCCGCGCTAAATCGGATTGAAGAGGATTCAATATGGGTTTCCTGCAAGGCAAAAAGATTCTGATCACCGGGATGATTTCCAATCGTTCCATTGCCTACGGCATTGCACAGGCCTGTCATCGTGAAGGTGCGGAACTGGCGTTCACCTATGTGGTGGACAAGCTGGAAGAGCGTGTGCGCGAAATGGCCGCCGACTTCGGCAGCAGCCAGGTGTTCCGCTGCGACGTGCAGAACGACGAAGAAATCAACCAGCTGTTCGTTGACCTGGGCAAGTCCTGGGACGGCCTGGACGGCCTGGTGCACGCTATTGCCTTCGCCCCGCGCGAATCGCTGGAAGGCGATTTTCTGGACGCTCTGTCCCGCGAAGCATTCCAGACCGCACACGATGTGTCGGCCTACAGCTTCCCGGCACTGGCCAAGGCCGCGCGTCCGATGATGCAGGGCCGCAACGGCGCGCTGCTCACCCTGTCCTACCTGGGTGCCGTGCGTGCCATTCCGAACTACAACGTGATGGGTCTGGCTAAGGCCAGCCTGGAAGCCTCGGTACGCTTCATGGCTGCCAGCCTGGGCAAGGACGGTATCCGTGTGAACGGTATTTCCGCCGGCCCGATCAAGACCCTGGCTGCCGCCGGCATCTCCGGCTTTGGCAAACTGCTGAGCATTGCTGCCGGCCAGTCCTGCCTGCGCCGCAACGTAACCACCGAGGAAGTAGGCAACACCGCCGCCTTCCTGCTGTCGGACCTGTCCTCCGGCATCACCGGTGAAATCACCTACGTTGACGCCGGTTTCAGCATCAACTCGATGAACGTGCCGGACGCGTAAGCCGCCGGACCCTGCGGGTCCCGGCATCATTGCCGCGACAAGACGTCGTCAGGCACCAGCCGAGCTACCTCACGCAAAAAGCCCACCTTCCGGTGGGCTTTTTTTATGGCTGTCACGATTCGCGCAGCTGCACTGGCCATCGCGGCATGCCGGCACCAACGCAGCAGAACAGCAAGATGCTGGCCGCCAATACGGCGCGCCACGACTCAGCAGGCAAAGGCTCCACGCAGGCCAAGCCGCACACTAGCGACACAGCGCCTCGCACGGCACGCCGTCCCGGTTGGCATCCAGCCGGGACACACCACAGACCTGCAGGTGGTAGCGCGCTTCGTCACAACTTTGCATCTGGCTGCAGCGCTGCTTGCTGCCGCAGACCCAGTTATCACTAGAGGCCTTGCTGCTTGGCAGTGGGCTCGCCGGCGCATCCGGCAGCGGTGGAGGCATGCGGCCAACCCTTTCACCGCGACGCCACGCCCACGGTGGAATCGGCTTCGCGTCACCCCATAATCCGGCCCGGGCACTGCGTGCCTCGCGCTCGGCGTCATAGTAGGCGGCTTCTTTGGCGTACTGGCGATACACCCAGGCCCAGCCATCCCGAACCTGCTGCTGGTTGATGTCCTTCCCCTCCAGCAACACCTTGGCAACCAGCCGGCCGTATTTGTCCTGCTCCTGCCGCTCCAGAACAACGTTGCGGCCAAAAACCTTGCCGGCCAAGGCGTACTTGGCACGTTGGCCGTAAGCCTGGTCTTTTTCCGGCGCATCGATCTGCCCCAGCCGCACTGTGATTTCGCGCCAGTTGCTCAGGCACTTGAGAGTATCGCCATCCGATACCGCCACCACGCGGCAGCTGATGGTGCCCGATGCGGCCGAAGCCGGCATGGCCAGCAGCCACAGTGCCGCCGCGATCCAGTATTTCATTGCATACATCCTGTTAGTCGAGGGTAGCATCCGCCAGTAACTGGCGGCGGTAACGGTCCGGGGTGATGCCGGTCTGTTTGACGAACATGGCGATAAAAGCGGATGGCGTGGCATAGCCGAGCTCGGCGGCGATGTCGCTAACCGTCCTGCCCTGCTTCAGCCAGGCCAGCGCTTGCAGCAACCGCAGACGGCTGCGCCATTGCACAAAGCTCATGCCCAACAGCTGCTGGAAGCGCCGTGCCAGCGTACGCTCGGTGCTGTGCACCCGCTGCGCCCACGCCGCCAGTGTAGTGTCGTCCCCCGCGTGCGCCCGCATCGCCAGCAGGATCGGCCGCAGCAGCCTGTCGTCGCTGTCCGGCAGGTAGTCGTCCACACTGCCGGCCAGGCGCAAGCGTTGCAGCAGCAGCTGTGCCTGACTGACATCCCATTCGTCCTGCAGCCCGGTGACGCCACGCTGACAAAAATCATCCAGCAAGGCGCGAATCAGCGGCGTCTGCGCAATCAGGCAGGGATGGGGCGGCAGACTGGCCGCCTCGGCATCCGCCACATACACCGACACGTAATCCAGCGACTGCCGGATGTGCGCCGCATGCGGCAGCCCCGGTGGAATCCACACCAGGTATTCCGCCGGTGCGGCCAACGTGCGCTGCGGCAGCTGCAGCTCCAGCAGCCCCAGGCTGATGCGATTGAGCTGGCCCCACGGGTGGCGGTGCCAGTCAAACTCGGTATCGGCCTGATATTTTTCGTAGCGAAAGTACAGCGGCGCCGGCGCTGGCAGCGTCAGATCCACAGTGCTGAACGGCAATTCGGTCATGGCAGGCTTTCGCTTGTCGGAAGTACAGCATCGCTTTGTCTGATTTGCATTATATGCCACGAAACAGACAGCCTTACACTGTCGGCAGTGCAATTGCTGGAGGCCATGATGGCTACCCTGTTTCCCCTGCTGGCGGTGTTGATCTGGTCGGCCAATACCGTGGCATCAAAGGCCGCTGCCACCGTGTTCGACCCGGCCGCCATCTCGCTGTACCGCTGGCTGCTGGCCTTCATGGTCATGACACCGCTGTTCGCCCGCCCGCTGTGGCGCGCGCGCGCCGCCTTCGTGCGCCATCTGCCGCAGCTGGCGCTGCTGTCGCTGCTGGGCATGGTGGCGACGCAAAGCCTGGCCTACTACGCCGCCCACCTCACCACCGCCACCAATATGGGCGTGTTCACCGCGCTGATTCCGCTGCTGGGCCTGCTGCTGGGCGCGGCGTTCTTCCGCCAGCCCATCACCTTGCCGGCCATAGCCGGGGTAGTGCTGTCGTTGGGCGGCGTGTGCTACCTGATGGGCGCCGGCAATCCGCTGTTTCTGCTGCAGCACGGCGTCAACCCGGGCGACACCATGATCGTGCTGGGCTCGGCCGCCTACGCGCTGTACGGCCTGCTGTACCGCCACTGGGCGCCGCCGCTGGGGCAGTGGCTGAACCTGTACGCGCAGGTGCTGCTGGCGGTGCTGATGCTGCTGCCGCTGGCCGCCACCGCCGACAGCCTGGCGATTCCTCTGGCCGGCATCCCGGTACTGCTGATCGCCGGCATCGGCTCCTCCGTGGTGGCCGCCTATCTGTGGATGCTCAGCATCCAGCGCATCGGTAGCGAGCGCACCGCCATCTTCATGAACCTGTTGCCGCTGCTCACCGCGCTGATGGCCAGCGTCACGCTGGGCGAAACCATCCATGCCTATCACTGGATCGGTGGCGGCCTGATCCTGGCCGGAGTGAGCCTGAGCCAGCGCAAGCCACTGCCGGCATGCACACCACAGGCGGCCTGAATAGAAAACGGCCAGACTCCTGATACACAGGAGCCTGGCCGTTTTCACAGCAATCTATTGGGCGGCGCTGACAGCACCCTGCCGGCGGCCAAGCAGGCAACGGGCCGCGACATCACTCAATCGGCAACATCCACCTCGCCCGCATCGGTGATCAGGACGATGGCGCCCGCCAGCAGCGTCAGCAGAAAAAACAGGATGGCGAAGGTCATCGCGCACTCCCCTTGTTCTTGTTGGTACCGCTTTATCGAACCGGGAAAGGCGAACTTGAGCCCCGCCGTCACAGCAGGGGCAATGCGGCCAACTAGCGCTGCAGAAATGCCGCCATGCGCTGGTAGTTGGCCGCGCACACCTCCGGCACCAGCGCCTCCAGCAGCAAGAAGGCATGAATCTGCGCCTCCTCACAGTGGTACTCCACCGCCACGCCGGCGGCAGCCAGCTTGTGCGCGTAGGCCGCGCCCTCGTCCAGCAGCGGGTCGAAACCCGCGGTGATCAGCAGCGTGGGCGGGTGCCTGGCCGTCAGCGCACCATGCAGTGGCGACGCCGCCAGCCGGTCGCCACCACGGCGGAAATAGTGCTCGAAATACCAGCCGATGCGCTCCGTCTCCAGCAAATAGCCCTTGCCGTTGCGTGCCAGCGACAGCTGACTGAGGCTGTAATCGACACTGGGATAGATCAGCAGCAGGCGATCGCAGGCCAGGCTGGCATCGTGTTGCCCCTGCTGCGCCAGCGTGGCGGCCAGCGCCGCGCCGCCGGAGTCTCCGGCCAGCGAGCGCTCGCGGCGATAACGCACGCCGGCGGCATCCAGCGTCGGCCACAGCTGGCGCAATACCAGCGCCACATCATCCAGCGCCGCCGGATACGGGTTTTCCGGCGCCAGCCGGTATTCCACCGCCACCACGATGTGGCCACTGCTGGCGGCCAAGCGGCGGCAGATCGGATCGTAGCTGCTGACACTGCCGGCCATGTGTCCACCGCCATGACAGAACACCAGCACCGGCCGTGCCTCATCCGGCGCCGGGTGGTAAATGCGCACGGCAACCGGGCTGTCGCCGCCGGTGACCAGCGCCTCGTTCACCCACGGCAGTGGCGGACCGGGCGGCACCAGCGCGGCGATCAGCCCGGCCAGCGCCTCGCGCACGCCAATCGGGGTAGAAACCCAGCCTTGCGCCTGCCGCTCGGCCTGTGCCGCGTTAACCTTGCCCAGCCAGCCTTGCAATGCCGGATGCAGTTCAGCCATGTTGTTCCTCCACCAGTTTGTCGCGCTGCGCCAGCGACGGGAACCCGCGCATCCACAAGCCCACCACCAGCAAGGTGCCGACGCCACCTGCCACCACCGCCGGCACCGTGCCCAGCCAGGCGGCGGTAACGCCGGACTCGAACTCGCCCAGCTGGTTGGAGGCGCCGATAAACAGCGAATTGACCGCATTGACGCGGCCACGCATCTCGTCCGGCGTTTCCAGCTGCACAAAGGTACTGCGGATCACCACGCTGATGATGTCCGATGCGCCCAGCAGCACCAGCGCCAGCAATGACAGCCCGAAATGGCTGGACAGCCCGAAGCCGATGGTGGCCAGGCCGAACACCGCCACCGCGGCGAACATGATGCGGCCAACCTTGCGCCGCACCGGGCGGCGCAGCAGCCAGGCCGACATCGCCAGCGCCCCCACCGCCGGCGCGGCGCGCAGCAGGCCCAGTCCCCACGGGCCGGTGTGCAGGATGTCGGCGGCGAATACCGGCAGCAAGGCGGTGGCACCGCCCAGCAGCACGGCAAACAGATCCAGCGAGATGGCGCCAAAAATATCCGGCCGGCTACGGATGAAGTGTACTCCGGCCAGCAGCGACGCCAGCGTCACCCGACGGCTATCCGGCACCTGGCGCGGCACCGGCAAGCCCAGCACCAGCAGCACGCCGATGCCGAACAGCAACGCATCCAGGCCATAGGTAAACGGCGCACCCACGGCAAACAGCAGGCCGCCCAGCGCCGGCGCCACGATGGTGGCCACCTCGTTGGCCGACGCCGCGGCCGCCACCGCCGACGGCAACAGTGCCGCGGGCACGATATTGGGCAGCAGCGACTGCATGGTGGGCATGTCGAAGGCGCGGCAGATGCCGATCAGCACCGACACCACAAAGATCAGCTCGCGGCTGACCGCCAGGCCGACACCGGCGCTGCCCAGCAACAGCAACAGCGCCGCCAGCGCCTGCACCGCCATGCTGATGGCGACGATAATGTGGCGCGGGTAGCGGTCGGCCACCGTGCCGGTGACCAGCACCAGCAGGATGCGCGGCAGGAATTGCAGCAGCCCCACCAACCCCAGGTCCAGCGTGCTGCCGGTCAGGCTATACACCTGCCAGCCGATGGCTACGCCCATGATCTGGAAGCCACCGGTCAGCAGCAGGCGCGCCAGCCAGAAACGCCAGAACGGCCGGCAGTGACGCAGGGAAGAAGGAGAATCGCTATGCAGGTTCATGACAACAGGTATACAGGCAGGGGGCAGCCAGCCTACTCCCCCTTGCTGCAGTGCGCCATAGTTGGCCGCAGCACAGATTGTTCTGACAGTAAAAACCGGCCAGTGGCGGCCAGGGGCGACATAGCGCGGCCGTAACGGTGCGGCCAACTAGCGGCAGCTTTGGCCGGTGTCCGCTACATCCGCTGCCGGCCTGCGTGGCAGCTGGCAAAAACCCCCGCCGGCATGGCGGGGGCGTGACACGCAGCAGCAAGCGGGGCCGACAACGCCGCCAGCGCGGCAGCAACTATCCAGCCCCTGCCATCAACGCAATCAGAATGCCGGTACCACTCCACCCTGATATTTGCTCTCGATGAATTTCTTCGCTTCCGGGCTGTTCAGTGCCGCCGCCAGTTTCTTGATGGCGGCGCTGTCCTTGTTATCCGGACGAGCCACCAGCAAGTTGGCGTACGGCGAGGTAGTTTCGGCAAACAGCCCGTCTTTCTTCGGGTTCAGTTTGGCTTCCAGCGCGTAATTGGCATTGATCAGCGCCAGATCCACCTGGTTCAGCACGCGCGGCAAGGTGGCGGCTTCCAGTTCCTTGATCTTCAGATGCTTGGGGTTGGCCGCAATGTCTTTTACCGTCGGGTAGATATTGCTGCGGTCCTTCAGCTTGATGACCCCGCCCTGATCCAGCAGCAGCAGCGCGCGACCGGCGTTGGTAGGGTCATTCGGAATCGCCACCGTGGCGCCGTCCTTCAGCTCCGCCACTTTCTTGACCTTGACCGAGTAGGCGGCAAACGGCTCGATGTGCACCGGCTTGCTGGCCACCACCAGATGGGTGCCGCGATCCTTGTTGAACTTGTTCAGGTAGGGAATGTGCTGGAAGAAGTTGGCATCCAGCTGCTTTTCTTCCACCTGGGTATTGGGCAGCACGTAGTCGTTGAATACTTTCACTTCCAGATCCACGCCCTGCTTGGCGAGGGTCGGCTTCAGCGCCTCCAGCAGCTCGGCGTGCGGCACCGGCGAGGCGGCGACGGTGAGTTTGACGTTCTCGGCCTGGGCGGCAAAGGTGAAGCCGGCCAGGGCGAAGGCGATGGCGATTTTGCTCAGACGAGTCATGATTTTTCCTTTTTGAGAGAAAGTCTTGCCCCTGCCCGGGCCGGGTCGGCCAAGGCATGCAGGCGTACAGATGAAAGGGATAAAACGGGAGGGATTCAGTCCAGACGACAGCGCCGTACCAGGCGGTCGCCGGCAGATTGCAGCAGTTGCACCAGTAGCAGCAGCAAGGCAACGGTGACGACCATCACCTCGGTCTGGAAGCGCTGGTAGCCGTAGCGCACCGCCAGATCGCCCAGCCCGCCGCCGCCGATGACGCCGGACATGGCGGTGTAGCCCACCAGCGCCACTCCGGTCACGGTGACGGCGCCGATCAGGCCCGGCAGCGCCTCCGGCAGCAGCACCTTGACGATGATCTGCGGCAGGCGTGCACCCATGGACTGGCTGGCTTCGATCACGCCACGGTCCACCTCGCGCAGCACGTTTTCCACCAGCCGGCCAAAGAACGGCACCGCGCCCACCACCAGCGGCACAATGGCGCCGGCCACGCCGATGGAGGTTCCCACCAGCAGCAGCGTGAGCGGAATCAGCACGATCAGCAGGATCACGAACGGCAGCGAGCGCAACACGTTGACCAGCAACGACAGCAGCGCATACAGCCGTGGCCGCGCCCGCAGCTGGCCGGGGGCGGTGACGTACAGCAGCACGCCCAGCGGCAGGCCCAGCAGCACGGTAAACAGTAACGACACCCCCAGCATGGTGAGCGTATCCAGTGTGGCCTCGGCGATTTCCGCCCAGTCCACCTGCCACAGCAGGTTCCAGTCAAAATCGCCCATCACAACACCTCGCAACGCACGCCCTCGCGGGCAAAAATGGCCGGCAGCGCCTGCACCTCGACATCACTGGCCACTACCCCAGCCAGCAGCAGGCCAAACGGAGTGTGCTTGATTTCCGCCAGCGTGCCGGACAACAGGTTGATGCGCAGCCCGACCTCGCGGCCAACCTTGTCCAGCACCGGCTGCAGCGCCGGCTCGCCGACAAAGGTCAGCTTCAGCAATGGCGTGCCGATGCGCTCGCGCCACTGGCCCTGCAAAGCCGCCTGCCCCAACCCGGTTTCCGCCAGCAGGCTCTGGGTAACGGCATGCTGCGGCTGTAGAAAGACATCGATCACCTTGCCCGCCTCCACCACGCGGCCGTGATCCAGCACTGCCACGCTGTCGCACAGCTGGCGTATCACCCGCATGTCGTGAGTAATCAGCACGATGGTCAGCCCCAGCTGACGGTTGATATCCGCCAGCAGCGCCAGAATGGCATCGGTGGTTTCCGGGTCCAGCGCCGAAGTGGCCTCGTCGCACAGCAGCACATCCGGGTGGTTGGCCAGCGCGCGGGCGATACCCACCCGCTGCTTCTGCCCGCCGGACAACTGCGCCGGGCGCTTGTGCTGGTGATCCTGCAGCCCGACCAGCGCCAACAGTTCGTCCACCCGTGCATCCATCTGTGCGGTACTCAGGCCGCCGGCCAGCTCCAGCGGAAAACGCACGTTGGCCGCAACCGTGCGCGAACGCAGCAGGTTGAAGTGCTGGAACACCATGCCGATGCGCTGGCGCCGCTGCTGCAACGCGCGCTCGTCAAGAGCGGTCAGTTCCTCGCCGCCCAGCTGTACGCTGCCCGCATCCGGACGCGCCAGCAGGTTGAGGCAGCGGATCAGAGTGCTTTTGCCGGCACCGGAGCGGCCGATGATGCCGTAGATTTCACCCTGCTCGATGCGCAGATTGACCCCGCCCAGCGCGGCCACCGTGGTGCCGGCGTGCGGGTAGTGTTTGGTCAGGTCGTTCACTTCTATCATGATGGCTTTCTGCAAACTGCTTGGTCGGCCCCGGCCCGGTTGTGGGGGAGCGAACGCCAGTCTAGGCGCAGCTTCAAAAAACCAAAAACGATATAAATTGATTTTTTTATTACTTTTCGTGATGTACCAACCACGGCTTATCATGTTGCCTTCCGGCCATGCCGGCACCATATACACAGCGCACACTTGCCGCGGCCTGCACCGCGCCCACCCACTTGTTAGCCAAGGATGCAATCAATGGAATTCCGACCACTCGGCCGCAGCGGCATCAATGTCAGCCTGATTTCGCTGGGCACCATGACCTGGGGCGAACAGAACAGCGAAGCCGATGCCCACAGCCAGCTGGATCTGGCGCTGGAACGCGGCATTAACCTGATCGACACCGCCGAGATGTACCCGGTACCGCCCAAGGCCGACACCCAGGGCCGTACCGAAAGCTATATCGGCAGCTGGCTGGCCAAAGGCGGCCGCCGCGAACGCATCGTGCTGGCCAGCAAGGCAGCCGGGCCGAGCAGCGACCCCAAGCGCCCCAGCCATATCCGCGACGGCAAAGTACATTTCGACCGCGCCAACCTCACCCAGGCACTGGATGACAGCCTGCGCCGGCTGCAGACCGACTACCTGGACCTGTACCAGCTGCACTGGCCGGATCGCAGCACCAACTACTTTGGCCAGCTGGGCTACCCGTGGCAGGACGATGCGCCAGGCAGCGTGGCCATCGAGGAAACCCTGCGCGTGCTGCAGGATTTTGTCGCCGCCGGCAAGGTGCGTGCCATTGGCCTGTCCAACGAAACCCCATGGGGCGTGGCGCAATTCCTGGCCTTGGCCGAGCGCTACAATCTGCCGCGCGTGGCCAGCATCCAGAACCCGTACAGCCTGCTGAACCGTAGTTTCGAAGTGGGATTGGCCGAGTTCAGCCACCGCGAACAACTGGGGCTGCTGGCCTATTCGCCGCTGGCGTTTGGCGTGCTGTCCGGCAAATACCTGGACGGTGCCCAGCCACAGGGCGCGCGGCTGACGCTGTTCGACCGCTTCACCCGCTACACCAATCCGCAGGCAGAGGCAGCCACTGCGCGCTACGTGGCACTAGCGCGCGAGCGCGGGCTGTCGCCGGCACAGATGGCGCTGGCGTTTGTGAACAGCCGGCCATTCGTGACCAGCAACATCATCGGCGCCACCACACTGGCGCAGCTGGAAGAAAACATCGCCAGCGCCGAACTGACGCTGGACGCCGCCACCCTGGCGGCCATTGACGCCATCCACCAGGCGATTTCCAACCCGGCGCCGTAATGGCAGTGCAGCGTCCGTCGCGGCTGGCGGACGCTGCTGGCAAACCGTTATTCGTCGGCGTAGCGCCGGGCAATGGCGCGGAACTCCTCGGCAATCGCCTCGAAGGCATCCACCATATCCGGGTCGAAATGTTGGCCGCGCCCGGCGAGGATCATTGCTACCGCCTGCTCATGCGGGAAAGGTGGCTTGTATACCCGGCGTGAAATCAGCGCGTCGTAGACATCGGCCACCGCCATCAGCCGTGCCGACACCGGGATGGCATCGCCGGACAAGCCTTCCGGATAGCCGCTGCCATCCCACTTTTCCTGGTGATAATTGGCGATTTCGCGTGCCAGTCGCAGAAAGCTGCTGGGCGCATCCAGCAGCTTTTCCGCCGTGCTGATGGCATCGCGCCCCAGCGTGGTGTGCGTCTTCATGATCTCGAATTCTTCCGGCGTCAGCTTGCCCGGCTTGAGCAGGATGGCATCCGGAATCCCCACCTTGCCGATGTCGTGTAGCGGTGCCGACTTGTACAGCATATCGATGGTGTCGTCGTCCAGCACGCTGCAAAACCGCGGGTGGGTCTGCAGCTGCCGTGCCAACGCCCGCACGTAGTTCTGGGTGCGGCGGATGTGATTGCCGGTTTCGTGGTCGCGGGTCTCGGCCAGCGACGCCAGCGCCATGATGGTGACGTCCTGAATTACCTGCACTTCCCGGGTGCGTATTTCCACCTCGCGTCGCAGGAATGCGGCCTGGTCTTCCAGAAAATCCGCCGCCGCCTTCAGCTGCATATGGGTGTTCACCCGGGTCAGCACGATGGGGGGCGAGATCGGCTTGACGATGTAGTCGACCGCACCGGCATCGAAGCCGGCCTGCTCGTCCGCGTGTTCACTCATGGCGGTCAGGAAGATCACCGGGACTCTGGCGGTGCGCGCTTCGCTCTTCAGCTGCCGGCATACGGCAAAGCCGCCGATGCCAGGCATCATCACATCCAGCAACACCAGATCCGGCAGCACATCGCCGGCCAACAACTGCAACGCGCGCTCGCCGCTATTGGCCACCAGCACGCGGTAGCGATCTTTCAACAGGCCGTACAGCAGGGTCAGGTTTTCCGGTGTGTCATCGACGATCAGCACGGTCTGCCGTTGCGGCATCTGGGAATCGATCATGACGCATCCTCCTGCCAGCGGATGCCCGCTTCCGCCGCAGCCTGTTCCAGCCAGTCACGCGCGGCCGGAAAGTCAAACTGCCGCATCGCCTTGTCGAAACCGGCATAGCCAGTGGCGGGCAACACCGTGCGCAGGCTGTCGGCATGCTCCAGAAAAAAGCCCAACGCATCGCCATCGCTGGCGGCCAGCAAGCCGGCCAGTTCACGCAGCAGCAGCGCAGCATCGTCCGGTAGCTGGTCGCTGGCGCTTTCTTCCTGCGCCAGCGCGTCTTTCAGTAATGACACCACCCGCTGCATTTGCTGGTCGAAATCCGCCAGCAGCTGCGGATACGGCTCACGCTCGACAATGGCCCGCTGCAGACTGGCCGCCACCGCCTGCAATCGCAGAAAGCCCAGCGTGCCGGCCAGGCCCTTGAGACTGTGCACCACCCGCACCGCAGTTTCGTAATCGGCGGCAGCCAGCGCAGTTGCGACCCGCCCGGCCGCATCGCCCTCCTCAGCCACGAACTGGCGCAACAGGTGCAGGTACAGGCTGCGGTTGCCGGCCACACTGGCCAGACCGGCACTCTGGCTGAGCAGCGCCACCGGCGCTGCCGCCGGGGTTAGCTCTGCCGGCACCGCCCCCGCCACCGTACCCGGTTGCGGTTGCACCCAGCGCAGCAGGGTTTCGAACATCAGGTGCGGGTCCACCGGCTTGAGGATGCGATCGACCATGCCGGCGGCCATGCAGCTCTCATACTCGGAGGCCTGCACATCTGCGGTCAGCGCAATGATGGGCAACTCCAGCAGGCGCGGGTCGCCGCGGATCAGCCGGGTGGCCTCGATGCCGTCCAGCACCGGCATCTGTACGTCCATCAGCACCAGCTGGTAGTGATCGGCAGCCTGCTCCGCCAGGCGGATCACCGCGTCGCGGCCATTGTCCACCACCTCTACCGTGGCGCCCGCCGCCTGCAGCAATTCCACCGTCAGCTGCTGGTTGATCTTGTTGTCCTCGGCCAGCAGGACGCGCACCCCATCCAGCCTGGGCAAGGCCAGCATCTGGCGCACCGTGTCGTTCTCGCGCCGGCCGCCAAACAGCCCCAGCATCACGTCCAGCAGCGACGACTGGCTTACCGGCTTGACCAGGAAGGCCTCCACGCCGACGGCCTCCGCCTCGGCACGTACGTCGTCACGGCCAAAGGCGGTGACCATAATGATCTTGGCGCCGTTGAGCGCCCGGATGCGGCGTGCGGTGTCGACGCCATTCATCACCGGCATCATCCAGTCCACAAACACGATGTCGAACGGGTGGTCCATGCTGGCCTGACGATAGATATCCAGCGCCTCGCGGCCGGATGCGCAGGTGCTGACGGCAAAGCCCAAGCCACGCAGCTGTTCGGACAGGATGTCGCGCGCCGAGGCGTTGTCGTCGATGACCAGCACGCGCAGCCCGCGCGCCACCTCGGGCAGCGACTTGCCACGTGCATCGACCACGCTGGACTCCCCCAGCCAGACACTGAACTGGAAGCTGCTGCCGCTGCCGGGTGCCGACTCCACCTGGATCGCACCGCCCATTAGCTCCACCAGCCGGCGGGCAATCACCAGCCCCAGGCCGGTACCGCCGTACTTGCGCGTGGTGGAGCCATCGGCCTGACTGAACGCCTGGAACAACTGCGCCTGCTGCGCGTCATCCATGCCGATGCCGGTATCGGTCACACAGATGCGCAGCTTTATCTTGTCCCCCACCCGCTCCAGCAGCTGGATGCTCACCGCCACCTGACCGTGCTCGGTGAACTTGATGGCGTTGCCCACCAGGTTGATCAGCACCTGCCCCAGGCGCAGCGGGTCGCCCACCAGATTCTGTGGCACGTCGTTGCCGCACTCGAACAACAGCTCCAGCCCCTTGTCCGCCGCCTTTTGCCCCACCAGTGACGACACATTTTCCAGCACCTCGTCCAGACGGAAGCTCACCGTCTCCAGCTCGATACGGTCGGCCTCCACCTTGGAGAAGTCCAGAATGTCGTTGATGATGCCCAGCAGCGAGGTGCCGGCATTGTGGATCTTGCCGACATAATCGCGCTGCCGCTGGCTCAGCTCGGTTTTCAGCGCCAGGTAGGACATGCCGATGATGGCGTTCATCGGCGTGCGAATCTCGTGGCTCATATTGGCCAGGAACATGGACTTGGCGCGGGTTGCATCCTCGGCCTCGCGCTTGGCCTCGCGCAGCGCCACCGCACTCTGTGCCAGCCGGGTATACAGCAGGCCGTTTTCCAGCAGCAGCACGATCAGCACGAAACTGGCGGCCAGCAGACCGTAGATGCGGCCAACGTAGAAGCCCAGATCGAAGCGGCCACCATTCATTACCGCGGACAAGGCGATATCGCACAACCAGGCAAACATCACCACGTTCAGCCACAGGTCCAGCATGGTGCGCAGCCGGTAGCGCATCAGCAGCACGAACGCCAGCAGACTAAGCCCCCACACGCTGGACACCACGCCGCGCATGACCGGCGTGTAATGGTTGCCCTGCATGATGGGCGGCAGATACGGGTGCCCCACCGTGGTCACCAGCAGCAACGCCAGCGTGGCCAGTGCGGCCAACATGCAGCACAGCAACACGGCGTAGCCTGGGGGCCAGTGCGCCGGCAACTCCCATTTACCGCGCGCCAGCGTGGTGTAGGCCATCACCAGCAGCGGAAAGCCGCCATGCCAGAACATGTACAGCCAGGCCGTGGTCTGCGGCCCCGCCCCCAGCAGCCCGCTTGGCGCAAACAGCCCGGGAAAGCTCAGCGCATGCACCACCGCCATGCAGGCGGTGAACAGATAGCCGGTAGCCAGCGCCAGCAGCGCCAGCGACCGCAGGATATAGAACTGGCCAAACAGCAGTATCGCCGTCACCAGATCGTTCACCACCAGCGCCGACTGGTAGGCCGGGATAAACGCCCACACCTTGGCCTGCGGCTGCTTGGCAAACGGCAGCAACATGGTGAACAGCAATGCGGAGATGAAAATCACCGCCAACATCAGACGCTGCTGTTTATGCGAGGGGGCAGACGTGGAGAGGAAGGCGAACCCCTCGTACTGCATGGAGGTTGATCGCTGCATGATTCGGGCAACTCACTATGGTCGTGTCAACGCGGGTAGCAGGCCCTTTTCTATGTAGCACAACCAGTCGCATAGTCATTCGACATTTTTTGATAACGTTGCGCTTTCCAGACGCACAGGAAAAATGCTGGCCGCTGCAGACCCCGCCCGCAGCCTGCACGTTGGCCGCATAGGGGCGCCGCACGCGGGTCTTACCCGGCAGGCCGCTGGCGTCCCCCTATCGTCGCCATCTGTTGCGCCATTGGTCCCGGCTGCGCGGACGCCGCTTACCGGCTTCGCCATGGCAGCAAAAAAAAACCGGGCCCACGGCCCGGTAAATAACCCCCAATACAGAGAGCGGAGAAGAGACAGGAGAAATCAGCCCGGCTGCGCAGTCAGGCGCAGATACGGTTTCAGCGCGCGGTAGCCGTGCGGGAATTTCTGGCGGATCAGTGCCTCGTCCTGCAGCGACGGCACGATCACCACCTCGTCGCCCTGCTGCCAGTTTCCCGGGGTAGCCACACTGTGCTGGTCGGTAAGTTGCAGCGAATCGATCACCCGCAGCAGCTCGTTGAAATTGCGGCCGGTGCTGGCCGGATAGGTAATGATCAGGCGGATTTTCTTGGCCGGGTCGATCACGAACACCGAGCGCACGGTGTGGGTGCTACTGGCATTGGGGTGGATCAGGTCATACAGCTCGGACACCTTGCGGTCGGCATCGGCGATGATCGGGAAGTTCACCGTGGTGTGCTGGGTTTCGTTGATGTCCTTGATCCACTCCAGGTGGGAGGCCACCGGGTCGACCGACAGCGCGATCACTTTCACATTGCGGCGGGCAAAATCATCCTTGAGCTTGGCGGTCAGCCCCAGCTCGGTGGTGCATACCGGGGTGAAGTCGGCCGGGTGCGAAAACAGCACGCCCCAGCTGTCGCCCAGCCAGGCATGAAAGGCAATGTCACCCTCGCTGGAGTGCTGTTCGAAATCGGGGGCGGTGTCGCCAAGACGCAGTGTCATCGTGAGCTCCTTGCTGTTGCGCGGTGATTGATGGACCTACTGTATGCGGCCAACCTGGCAGCGGGAAACAAGCAAATCCGCATTGCTTATCTGCGCCTGGCTGCATTGCTTATCAGCGTGTGCCCAGCATCGCGCGAGCTGGCGCGGACATGACAAGAACGGCGGAGGAAACGGTGTTTACAAACAGTCACCGCGCATTGCACCACCGCTTTCAACGCCGTAGCGGCAACGCGCAGCAGATCGAGAACAGGCGCTCAGGCCGCCGGCAGCAGCGACGACACCAGCTGGCCGGCGACATAGCGCGCCTGCATTGCCTGTGACAGCGCCAGCATCTTGCCGCAGCTCACCTCGTCCACGCCCAGCTGGAAACCCTGCGCCACCAGCCCCGGCATCAGCGCCAACAATTGCTGGCGCACCAGCGGGTAGATCACCGCGCGGCGGCTGTAACGCGGCGCCAGCACCACCTCGTCCGGCTCCAGCGCCCACAGGCAGGCCAGGTCGTGCGCACCTTCGCCAAAACCGCCCAGCCCGACGCGGTGCTGCTGGCTGCGATAACGCGTCACCAGCGCCTGGCCGGTACTGGCGGTATTGGCGTCGATAAACAACAGGAAGCGCAGCAGTGTTGGCGGCATGCCCAATGCGGCCAACAAGGCGGCGGTGAAGTCGACGATGCGTTCGCTATGGGCATTACAGATGCGCGGGTCCAGATCGATGCGCAGCCCCAGTTGCGGGCCATGGCGCCCAAGGTGATTGAGCAGGTGCAGCACGCGAATCAGCTTCAGCAAAGCCAGGGTTTTCGGCGCCGCGTAGTTCATGGCAAACAGCCAGTCGGCCGGGATCGACTGCCCGAACTGGCCATAAATGCGCAGCCGCGCGGCGTAATGCGAAAACGCGCACTGCTCGCCTTCACGGTGGGCAACGGCAAAGAAGTCACTGGTCAGCCACCAGCCATCGAATTCGGCGAACACCTCGCGCTCGTTCCATTGCAGTGCCACCGGACAAGGCATGCTGGCCAGCAATTGCCGACAGTGCTCGATATGTGCCGGCAAGAACCCGGCCGGATAGTGTCTGGCTTGCTTGAATCGTTTCATGGGACAGCCCGTACCTGTAACAGGCTGCTACTGTAGCCAGTTTATGCATTGCGGCTTATGCGTATATCCGGCAAGCAATCCACCGCTTTTGATAATGCTGCCAGTCGCCACTACCCCGGCTTGCCGCCATGCCATGCCGGCCTGACGCCGCGGCGGCAACAACCATTCGCACGGGGCACCGCGCGCAACGCTTAGCTGTTATTCGGCTATGCATATCCTTGTCGGGACGATATTCACTGCGGATTTCCTTATTTCACCGCGGCGGGCGTTTGCTTTTTTAATGGGGCCATCCACCAGACACAACCCCAAGGACAAGCATCATGACCCGACCAAAACTCGCCTCCCTGTTCGTTACCCTGGCGCTGACCGCCGGCTTCGCCCACGCCGACGACGGCGTCACCATCGCCTTCCAGACCGGCGTCGACCCGTCCAAGGTGGCGCAGGCCAATGGCGACTACGAAAAAGCCACCGGCAAGAAGATCAACTGGCGCAAGTTTGAAAGCGGCGCCGAAGTCATCGCCGCAGTCGCCTCCGGCGATGTGCCAATCGGCAATATCGGCTCCAGCCCGCTGGCCGCCGCCGCCAGCCGCGGCCTGCCGATCCAGACCTTCCTGGTCACCGGCGTGATCGGCGAATCAGAAGCACTGGTGGTGCGCAACGGCAGCGGCATCAGCAAGCCGGCCGATCTGCTCGGCAAGAAGATCGCGGTGCCGTATGTATCCACCACCCACTACAGCCTGTTGGCCGCGCTCAAACACTGGAAGGTGGATGCCGGCAAGGTGAACATCATCAACCTGCGCCCCAGTGAGATTGCCGCCGCCTGGCAGCGTGGCGACATCGACGGCGCCTATGTATGGGAGCCGGCGCTGGGCAAGGTGAAGGCCAGCGGCAAGGTGCTGACCAGCTCGGCCGAAGTCAGCAAATGGGGCGCGCCAACCTACGACCTGTGGATAGTGCGCCAGGACTTTGCGCAGAAGAACCCGGAGTTCCTCAAGCAGTTCGTGAAAGTCACCGGCAACGTGTTCGACCGCTACAACAAGGACCCGAAAGGCTTTGCCAGCGATGCGGCCAACGTGGACAAGATCGCCCGCCTCACCGGCAGCAAGCCGGCGGAAGTCACCGCGCTGCTGCCGGGCAACGTCTACCCGTCGCTGAAAGCGCAGAGTGCGCTGCTGCAGAAGCCGTTCGTGAAGGCGGTGAGCGACACCTCGGCGTTCCTGAAATCGCAGGGCAAGGTGGACAGCGTGCAGGCCGACTACAGCCCGTATGTGACCAACCAGTTCATCAACGCCGCGCTGCGCTGAGCGGGAGCCCACCATGAGCCTGTTGCAGGTAGACAATCTAAGCGTCCACTACCCGGGCCAGCCTTTGCCTGCCTTGCAGCAGGTGTCGCTGAGCCTGGCGCCGGACGAGCTGCTGGTAGCGCTGGGGCCGTCCGGCTGCGGCAAGAGCACCTTGCTTAACGTGCTGGCCGGTTTCATCGCCCCCACCCACGGCACGGTGCAGTTTGCCGGCCGGCCGGTGACCGGCCCCGGCGCCGAGCGTGCAGTGGTGTTCCAGCACGATGGCCTGCTGCCGTGGCTGGACGTGGCCGGCAACGTCGCCTTCGGCCTCAAGCTGCAGGGCGTGCCGGCGGCCCGGCGCGCCGCCATCGTCGCCGACACGCTGCAGCAAGTCGGCCTCGCCGACGCCAGCGACAAGCGGGTATGGCAGCTGTCCGGCGGCATGCGCCAGCGGGTGGGCATTGCCCGCGCGCTGGCCAGCCAGTCGCGGCTGCTGCTGATGGACGAGCCGTTCGGTGCGCTGGACGCCTTCACCCGCGAGCAGATGCAGCAACTGCTGCTGCAGGTGTGGCGGCAGTCGCGGCGCGGCATCTTCCTGATTACCCACGATATCGAAGAAGCGCTGTTCCTGGCCAGCAGCCTGGTGCTGATGTCGCCCGGCCCGGGCCGCATCGTGCAGTACCTGCGGCCAACCTTCAGCCAGCGCTTCCTGGCCGGCGACAGCGTGCGCGCCATCAAGTCCGACCCGGAATTCATCACCCTGCGCGAAGAGCTGCTGGCCAGCCTGACCCGCGCCCAGCAACAGGAGGCCGCATGAGCCAGCCCGCCGAACACACCCTGCCGGCAGCCGCCACGCCGCCGGCCGCGCCCGCAGCACAACAGGCCGCCAGCCCGCGCCGACCGTTGGCCGCATGGCAATGGAGCAGCCTCAGCATCGCCAGCCTAGTGCTGCTGTGGTGGGCGCTGGCTGCCAGCGCGCTGGTGCCGGCGCTGTTCCTGCCCTCGCCCGCCTCGGTGCTGGGCAAGCTGCATACGCTGATCAGCCAGGGCTATATGGACGCCACGCTGCAACAGCATTTGCTGGCCAGCCTGCAGCGCATGCTACTGGCACTGTTGGCCGCAGTGGCGGTGGGCGTACCGCTGGGCATCCTGATCGGCGCCTTTCCGCTGCTGCGCCACTGGCTGGACCCGATCATCGAGTTCTACCGCCCATTGCCGCCACTGGCCTACCTGCCGCTGATCGTGATCTGGTTCGGCATCGGCGAGTTTTCCAAGGTGCTGCTGATCTTCCTCGCCATTCTGGCGCCGGTGCTGATCGCCACCAGCCACGGCGTGGCCAGCGTGCACCAGCTGCGGCAGCAGGCGGCGCAGTCGCTGGGCGCCAGCCGCGGCCAACTGTTGCGCTACGTGATCCTGCCGGGCGCGCTGCCGGACATCCTCACCGGCATCCGCATCGGTCTTGGTGCCGGCTGGTCCACGCTGGTGGCCGCCGAGCTGATCGCCGCCACCCGCGGCCTGGGCTTCATGGTGCAGTCCGCCGCGCAGTTCCTCGGCACCGACATCGTCGTGCTGGGCATCATCGTCATCGCGCTGGTGGCCTTCGCGTTGGAACTGGGCCTGCGGCAGCTGCAACGCCGGCTGACGCCGTGGCACGGCAAGGCGCTGTGAAACAAAACCACCCACCTGGACAACCATCAACAAGGAACTGCCATGAGTCTTAGCTTTACCCGCCTGTCCCCGGCCATCGGCGCCGTGGTGGAAGGCATCGATCTGGCGCAGCCGCTGAACGAGGCGCTGCGTGACGGCATCAGCCAGGCACTGCTGCAACACCAGGTGCTGTTCTTCCGCGGCCAGGACATCAGCCCGCAGCAGCAGCGCGACTTTGCCGCCTGGTTCGGCGATCTGCATATCCACCCGCTGTATCCGAAAATCGAGGAAATTCCACAGATCATGGTGCTGGACACCGCGCAGAACGACTTGCGCGACAACGCCATCTGGCACACCGACGTCACCTTTATCGACACCCCGCCGCTGGGTTCGGTGTTGGCCGCACGCCAGCTGCCGCCTTACGGTGGGGACACGCTGTGGGCCAGCGGCACCGCCGCCTACGCCGCGCTGTCGCCGCAGTTGCAGCGTTTGCTGGACGGGCTGACCGCCACGCATGACTTCACCAAATCGTTTCCGCTGGAACGCTTCGGCCACACACCGGAAGCACTGGCGCGCTACGAGGAAACCCGCCGCACCACCCCGCCGGTCAATCACCCGGTGATCCGCCACCACCCCGTCAGCGGCGACAAGGCGCTATTTGTCAGCGATGGCTTTACCACCCGCATCAACGAGCTGCAGCCGGCAGAAAGCGATGCGCTGCTAGCCTTCCTGTTTGCCCACTTCGCCAAGCCGGAGTTCAGCGTGCGCTGGCGCTGGCAGCCGGGCGATGTGGCGTTCTGGGACAACCGCGTCACCCAGCATTACGCGGTGGATGACTACCGTCCGGCGCACCGGGTGATGCATCGCGCCACCATTCTGGGCGACAAGCCGTTCTAGCAGCGCACACGGGCAGTTGGCCGGCCTGCGGGTACAGCCGACTGCCTGCTGGCGCACTTTGGCAACAGGTGCGCCGGCGTGCGGCCAACCTTGAGCGGCCACGACCCGCCAGCGCAGCGGCGCAGCCACGCCGCTGCCCGGCTCAGGCCGCCGGGGCGTAGCCGGCCAGGAACACTGTTATCGCCTCTGCCACGCTAGCGCGTATCTGCTCGACCGGCGGCAGCTCGGTGATGCCGACAATGATTTGCTCCTGGTATTCCGCCTCCAATAGCCCGATCAAGTGCATCGCCGCTGTCCACGGCCTGGCCTGGCGCAGACGACCGGCTGCCATCTCGCCGGCCAGGAAATCCGCCACCATCTGCCAGCCGCGCGCCGGGCCGTTGTCGTAGAACAGCCGCCCCATGCCAGAGCGGCGCCCCTCGCCCAGCACAATGCCACGCAACGCAGCCAGCTCCGGACTCAGCACATTGAGCAGGAAATTCTCGCCAAAGGCCTGCAAGCCCCCCACCAGATCGTCACTTGGCACCAGCCGCGCAAACGCCTGCTGCATGCGCTCTTCCGCCAGAAACTTCATCACCATCAGGAACAGCTCCTCCTTGGACGGAAAGTAGCTGTACAGCGTGGCCTTGGAGCCGCCGGCGCGGGATGCGATCTCCGCCATCGAGGTCGCCTCGAAGCCGCGCTCAATGAATACCGCCGCCGCCGCCTCGACAATCGCCTGACGCCGGCTTTCGGTTTTGACTCTCATCCCGCCTCCATATCTGAACCCGCGGGTTCAATTTTCTATTGACAGCTATTATACCGCAAGTTTATAACCATACCGTTCAGTTTAGTTATGACCGAAATCGAGGTCACCATGATGCACACATATCCTTATCAATCCGCGTTACGTCTCACCCTGCTGCTGGGCGTGCTGGCAAGCCTGGGCGGTTGCGCCGCCTTGCCGGAACTGGGCGCCAAACCAAGCCTGCAGCCGCTGTCGCAACTGGCCAGCGAGCACAGCCTGCAAGGCAGCGCCAGCGGCTGGGTCCAGCAGGACTGGTGGCAGGCCTACGGTGACGCGCAGCTGAATCAGCTGATGGCCGAAGCCCTGAGCAACGCGCCGGATCTGGCCAGCGCCCGCGCCCGCATCGCCCGCGCCGAAGGCTATGCCCAGCAGGCCGGCGCCAGCAGCCTGCCCACGCTGGACCTGAACGCCAGCGTCAATCGCCAGAAACAGAGTTACAACAACGGTATCCCCAGCAGCTTTGTGCCGCAGGGTTTCAACAACGCCAGCCGCGTGGCGCTGGATTTCAGCTACGAGCTGGACTTCTGGGGCAAGAACCGCGCCGCGATCGCGGCGGCCACTTCCGAGTTGGCCGCAGCCCGTGCCGAAGCGGCACAAAGCCGCCTGCTGCTAACCACCACTCTTGCGGCCAACTATGCCGAGCTGGCACGGCTGTTTGCCGAGCAGGACGCCGCCAGCCAGGCGCTGGCTGTGCGCCAGCACAGCGAACAACTGCTGCTGGCACGCCAGCAGCAGGGGCTGGAAACCGAGGGCAGCGTACGGCAGGCGGCATCGCGCCTGGCCGGCGCGCAGGCTGACCTGCTGGCAGCAGAACAGGCCATCGTCCTGCAGCGCCATGCGCTGGCGGCGCTGCTAGGCGCCGGCCCGGACCGCGGCAGCGATATTGCGCGCCCGGCCGCCAGCGTCGGCCAGCCGCAGGGGCTGCCGGCCACGTTGCAGGCCGAGCTGCTGGGTCGCCGCCCGGATCTGCTGGCCGCGCGCCAGCGCGCCGAGGCCGCCGCCCGCCGCATCGACGTGGCCGCGGCCGGCTTTTATCCCGATGTGAACCTCAGCGCCTATGTCGGCGCCCAGTCGCTGGGGCTGGACCTGCTGACCAAGGCCGGCTCCGGCATTGCCGGCATCGGCCCGGCCATCAGCCTGCCGATCTTCCGCAGCAGCCAGCTGCAGGGCGCATACCGCGTGGCGCGTGCCGACTACGACAGTGCCGTCGCCAGCTACAAGCAGACCCTCAGCCAGGCGCTGCGCGAGGTGGCCGATGCGGTCGCGCAGCAGCGCCTGCTGCTGCCGCAGCTAACGCAGCGCCAGCTGGCGCTACAGGCGGCGGAGGACGCCATGCGCGTGGCCAACGACCGCTACCGCGGCGGGCTGGCCAGCTATCTGGACGTACTGAGTGCCGAAGACAGCGTGATTGCCGCCCGGCGCACGCTGGCCAATCTGCAAAGCCAGCGCTTCAGCCACGACATCAGCCTGATCAAGGCGCTGGGCGGCGCGGAACTGCCCGCCTGACGCGCCACGACCTGAACGAACACACGGCGGCGCCTGCCGATGCAGTGCCGCCGGCAAGGAAAGACCCACCATGAGCGAACTCACCCACACCCTGCCCTCTCCCGCCCACCCGGCCAGCGACCTTGGCGCCCGCCGCAAGCAACTGTTCCGCCTGCTGGGCGGCGTGGTGGCGCTGGCCGCCATCGGCTATGGCAGCTACTGGTACCTGGTGTCGTCACATCAGGTCAGCACCGACAACGCCTATGTGGCGGTGGAAATTGCCCAACTCACCCCGGAAGTGGCCGGCACCGTCAGTCAGGTCCGCGTGATCGACACCCAGGCGGTGAAACGGGGCGATGTGCTGGTGGTACTCAACGACAGCGATGCACGGCTGGCACTGGCGCAGGCTG
>CAMLGD010000016.1 GCA_946479405.1 uncultured Vogesella sp. | reverse complement strand
CCGATGCCGCGATCGGCGCCGGTGACCAGCGCTGTGCGAGATGTATTCATACCCGTTCTCCTTTGCGATTGCCGCCACACCCGAGCATCAGCTCATGGCACTTGGCAGCGATTTGATTTTGTAAATTTCGCCGATAACTGCATTATGCAAAGCCATTAAAAAATGTCGATTACAACCATCGATGCCCCCCGCTTGCCGTGAAGGATTGACCAATATGTCCTGGCTGTATCGCCTGAGTATCCGCACCAAACTCGTCTGTTTGTTCCTGGCCCTGAACCTGCTGACCGTCGCCGCCTTCAGTGTGCATACCTATCTGCGCAGCAGCGAGCAGGCCATCGCCGTGATCGACACCCGGCTGAATGCCGCCGCGCGCGCCATCCCGGCACTGCTGGACGAGCGCTTCCTGGCCAGCATGTTCCGCCCAGGCAGCGTCAGCCGCGAGCAGATGCTGGACAACGCCCGCAAACTGGATGGCTACGCCCGCCAGTTCGGGGTGAAATACCTGTACCTGCTGGGCCAGCAAGACGGCAAGGTGGTGTATCTGGCCGATGGTGCCGGCGAGGAGGAGCTGCGGGCCGACAAGTTCGGCCACCACCTGCAGCCGTACGAGGCCAGCGCGGGGCTGCAGGCGGCGTTTGCCGACCGCAGCGCGCATTACGACGAATACAGCGACGACTACGGCACCTTCCGCTCCATCTTCCTGCCCACCACCGTCAACGGCCAGGTCGTGGTACTGGCCGCCGATGTGCCGCTGGCGGAAGCCCAGGCCAGCAAGTTGGCCGCACTGCGCGATACGCTGCTGATCGGCGGCATCCTGCTGCTACTGGGCACCGTGGTGGCCTGGCTGCTGGCCAACTGGCTGGCGCGATCGATTGCGCGCATCGCCAGCCACATCGAGCATCAGGCCCGCGAGCACGACCTGACCACCAAGCTGCACCCGCGCGGCGAGGACGAAATCGCCAGCATGGCGCACAGCTTCAACCGGCTGTGCCGCACCTTCAGCGGTACGCTGGGCGAGGTGGCCGACAACGCGCGCCATACCTTCCACAGTGCGGAAAACGTGCGCCAGAGCGCGCTGCAACTGCAGAAAGCCGCCGGTAAGAGCAGCCAATTGCTGGAAGGCAGCCGCGAACGCGCCAGCCATATCCAGCAGTTGAGCCAGCACAGCGGCCAGCTACTGGGCGAAGTGGCCGGCCAGCTCGGCCAGGTAGGCGGCGAACTGGGGCAGTCGCGCGAATCGGTAAACAGCATGGCACATGGCATGGGTGAGCATGTGGCCGCCAACCGCCAGCTGGCGCAGCGCTTCGAGGCGCTGTCGCTGGATGTGCGCAACATTACCGGCATCCTGCAACGCATTGCCGGTATCTCGGAACAGACCAACCTGCTGGCGCTGAACGCCGCCATCGAGGCGGCACGCGCCGGCGAGGCCGGCCGTGGTTTTGCCGTGGTGGCGGACGAGGTGCGCAAGCTGGCCGGCCAGACCCAGCACACGCTGGCGGAAACCGACAGCTTCGTCGACAAGCTGCTGGCCACCATCGCCGATACCGCCGGCATCATCGCGCAGCATGCCGATGAGGCCGAGCGACTGTCCGGCGCCTCCAGCGGCGCGCGCAGTGCACTGGAAACCGTGCGCCAGCTGCTGGACACCCTGCAGCAGCACTTCGGCCAGGTGCTGGCCGCCGGCGATACCATTCGCGACAACATCGCCAGCATGCAGGGCGACATTGGCGCCATCGGCAGCGAAATCCACCGCCAGCGCGACGAAGCCGACAGCCTGACGGCGGAAGCCATCGGCCTGGAAGACAGCTCGCGTCTGATGAACCAGACACTGACCCGCTTCAAACTATAATCTGACTGGCCCCATCACCATCCGTGCCGCCGGATCTGGAAACATGACCCGCTTGCTTGCCGCCTGCTGCCTGTTACTACTGCCATCGCTCCTGCTGGCGGCCAACGTGCGGCTGGCGGTCGGGCTGGCCAAACCGCCGTACGTGGAAGATGGCGGCAAGAGTGGTATGGAAGCCGAGCTGGCGATTGCCACGCTGCAACTGGCGGGCCATCAGGTGAGCGTGGTGCAGGTACCTCAAGCACGCGGCCTGGCCATGCTGAAAGATGGAACGGTAGACGCCATGATCACGCTGATACCGGGGGCCAGCGATGGCGTGTTTTATTCCCAGCCGCTGCTGTACTACCGCAATCGCGCCATCGTGTTGCAGCACAGCGGTATCGTGCTGCGCCAGCTGGGCGACCTGGCGCGCTACAACGTGGCCAGCTTCCAGAATGCCCGCCTGCTGTTCGGTAACGAATACAACAAGGCGGTGATGGCATCACCCAGCTATAGCGAACACGCCGATCAGGACACGCTGAATCGCATGCTGCTGAATCACCGGGTGGATGTGGTGGTGGGCGACGAGATGGTGTTTCACGCCAACCGGACCCAGCTTGACCTGAGCGGGCACCGGCTGGCCGTCAGCAGTTATGCGCTGTTTGGCAATTCGCCGCGCCATGTCGGCTTTCGCAGCGACCTGCGGCGCCGCGAATTCGATGCCGCCTTGCTGCAGCTGAAAGCCAGCGGCGACTACCAGCGCATCGTGCAGCGCTACCGCGACAAATACCAGCTACCGGAGTGAGCCGGCCCTTGCGGCCAACCTCTGCCCACGCGCAGCGCTCGGGCGGCCAACAGTTACGCTGCCGGGTTTGGTTGCCGCGGCGCGGATGATGCTTCAAGTCGCCGCTTCCGCCCGGCAGACGGGCCAGGGGCAATGTGGCGCTTCACAACGTTGGCCGCATGTTTTGTCCCGGCTTGATCGCCAAGACGATATCCGGGAATGACTCAGCCTTTCTTGCGGCGCTTGCCGGCCAGCTCTTCCAGCACGCGGCCGGCGGCGAACAGGCCGAAGCTGGCGGTCACCACCATGCTGGCGCCAAAGCCGGCACAGGACAGCCCCTGCGGGCCACGCGCGTCACCCACGTCGCAGGCATCCGCCTGCGGATACACCAGCTGCTCGGTAGAGTACACGCACAGCACGCCCATTTTCTTGCCCGGCTCGCGGACAAAACCGTGGTGGCGACGCAGGTTGTAGCGCAGCTTGGACAACAGCGGGTCGTCGGTCACCGCCGACAGGTCGGCGATGCCGATGCGCGACGGGTCCATCTGTCCGCCAGCGCCGCCGGACACGATCAGCTTCTGGCGGCGGCGCACGCACCAGGCGGCGATCGCCGTCTTCACCCGCAGGCTGTCGATGCAATCGACGATGTAGTCGAAACCCTGCCCCAGCATGGCGGCCATGTTTTCTTCGGTCACAAAGTCCTCGACCTCGGTCACCACGCAGGCAGGATTGATGGCGCGCACGCGCTCGGCCAATGCGGTCACCTTGGCCATGCCGTAGCACGGGTCCAGCGCCGGCAACTGGCGGTTGGTGTTGGATTCGGCAATGTTGTCCAGGTCGATCAGCGTCAGGCGGCCAACACCGCTGCGCGCCAGCGCCTCCACCACCCAGCTGCCCACCCCGCCGACGCCGATGATGCACACGTTGGCCGCAGCAAAACGCTGCAGCGCTTCATCGCCATACAGGCGGGCAATACCGCCGAAACGGCGCTGCAAATCGGCTTCCATCGCGTGCTCCCACTGCAAAACGCGCAAGCATAACCAAGCGCCGCCACAATCTCCAGCCGCAATGCCCCTGCCACGCCAGTTGCATGCCGGCTTGAGCAGGGTCATGCCAGCCGCGCAAGAAGGCAGGCAAGCCGCATGGCGCTTTGCTAGACTGCCGAACACGGCAGCCGCCCATCAGGAGAGACCCGGAGTGAGCACACAGGCTCTGCAACATTCGTCATCGCAACAGCTGGCCAGCTTCGTGCGCCTGAACGAGGGCATCAAGGGCGTGGTGCTGATCGCGTTCCAGATCAACATCATGGCGCTGAACGCCATCCTGCTGTCGCACCGCGCCGGTGAAGTGGCGCTGGGCTTCGGCGTGATTTCCAAGGAACTGCGCACGCTGTCGGTGGAGCTCACCGGGCTGATGCAGGACCTGTCCAGCGATGCCTACCAGGCGGTGAACCTGATTTCCGACCTGCTGCGTCGCGAGCGCCGCCAGCGCCTGCTGCAGGCCACCCGCGGCCAACTGTCCACGCCGCTGCCGGCGCTGGACGCGATCCTGGCCGAGCGACTGCACGTGTTCCAGACCCGGGCGCAGCAAGTGCGCGAAGTGCGCCTACGGCTGCTGGACCGGCTGGAAGAAGCGCGCAAGCTGTGCCAGTTCGGCACCGCCATCTCGCGCTCGGCCAAGATCGAAGCCGCCTACGGCCGCGAATACGGCCGCGCCCTGGCCGAAGTCAGCCAGGATTTCGACCAGAAAATCCAGACCATCCTGCCCTCCATCGAAACGCTGTGCGCCGGAATGCAAAGAATATGAAATCAGCCACCACCATTTATCAGGAAGGCAGCCACCGCTGGGTGGTGATCGCCCGTGACGCCGCCAAGCCGGGTTATGTGATCGACACCAACGAATACCTGATCAGCCGCGACGGCGACAACCTGCTCACCGACCCCGGCGGCAGCGAGATCTTTCCGGCCGTGTTCGCCGCACTGTCCACCGTGGTGGACCCGATGAGCATCAACCGCCTGTTTGCCTCGCACCAGGACCCGGACATCATCTCCTCGCTGGGGCTGTGGCTGGACTGCAACCCGAAGATCCGCTGCCATGTCAGCCGGCTGTGGGACAGCTTCATTCCGCACTTCGGTGGTGACGACCAATCATTGCAATCCATCCCGGACGAAGGCCAGCACATCCCGCTGGGACAGGGGCAGCTGGAGGCGGTGCCGGCACATTATCTGCACTCCTCCGGCAACTTCCACCTGTACGACCCGGATGCCCGCATCCTGTTCTCCGGCGACGTGGGCGCGGCGCTGCTGCCGCCGGACGAAGGCGAGTTGTTCGTGCGCGATTTCGACCAGCACATCCGCCATGCCGAGGGCTTCCACCGTCGCTGGATGGGCTCCACCGAGGCCAAGCTGGACTGGTGCGAGCGCGCCAGCCGGCTGAAAATCGACATGATGTGCCCGCAGCATGGCGCCATCTTCCAGGGCGAGGACGTGATGCGCTTCATCAACTGGTTCGCCGAACTGCCGGTGGGGCTGTCCACCTTCCGCCACCGTCGTCTGGCGTAAGGCAAGTAATTGTATTACTTGCAATAAATTACTCATCATCTACCCTGAAAACACCTCCGTGTGCACAGCTGTGCGCTTGTAGACAGACCCCTTTCGCAGCACGGAAGGGGTCTGTCGTGACCACAGGCCGGTGGCCGTGGCAACACCTGGTGGCAGCGCTCCGGCTTGTGCCGGACCGCCAGCCGCCAAACGCGGCACCTGCCTGCAGCCACACCTCCGCCACGCGGGGGTGTTTGTTTCTTAACGGGAGATGTTCCGATGATAAAGTCACCGCGTTTCGATATCGACCTGGACAAGCACTACAACGCCACCGTGGTTATTGCCTGCGACTGCGGGCATGAAACCCGCCACCACCTGGCCAGCCTGCACCCGGACAAGCAGCTGCGCTGCGCCTGCGGCGCCGACATCAGCATGCCAGCCGCCGCGCTGGACCTGGCCCAGCGTCGTACCGATGCCCTGAAGGCCTCCTATCGCGTGCACTAAGCCGCCTGCCACTGGCGGCAGAAACTGACTGTTCTGCCGCCCAACTATGCACCTGTCGATGCGACGGGCAAAATCGGGATGACCCGATTACATGAATGCCATCACGGCGACCCGCGGGTCGCCGTTTTTATTGCCGCCGGCTCATGCGCTCGCGAGCGGACGCATGAGCCGGCACACGCCGCGCAAGGTCTCACGACGCACAGGAGCGCGTGAACCGACACCAGGCCCGCACAGACAGAGGACAACCATGCACAGCATCGACGTACGCAGCGACACCGTTACCCAGCCCACCCAGGCCATGCGCCAGGCCATGTTCGACGCCGTGGTCGGCGACGACGTCTACGGCGACGATCCCACCGTGCGCGAGCTGGAAACGTTGGCCGCAGGCATCCTCGGCAAGGAAGCGGCGCTGTTCGTGCCGTCCGGCAACTTCGGCAACCAGCTGGCGCTGTTTACCCACTGCCAGCGCGGCGACGAAGTGATCCTCGGCGACGACTGCCACATCGTGTGGCACGAAACCGGCGGCGCCGCGGTGATTGCCGGCGTGCAGCTGCGCACCATTGCCAGCGCCGACGGCGTACTCGCTGCCAGCGAAGTGAAAAAACGCATTCGCGACGGCGAAGACATCCACTGGCCGCGCACCGGGCTGATCTGCGTCGAGAACGCACACAGCAACGGCCGCGTAATCCCGCTGGCCGCCATGCAGGCAGTATGGGACGTGGCGCAGCAGCACGGCGTGCCGGTGCATCTGGACGGCGCCCGCGTGTTCAACGCCGCAGTGCATCTGGGCTGCGATGTGCGCGACATCACCCGTTACAGCGACACCGTGATGTGCTGCCTGTCCAAAGGGTTGGCCGCACCGGTCGGCTCCATCCTCGCCGGCCCGGCCGCCTTCATCGCCCGCGCGCGCAAGCACCGCAAGCTGCTGGGCGGCGGCCTGCGCCAGGCTGGCGTGCTGGCCGCGCCCGGCATCCTGGCACTCACCGACATGGTGGCACGCCTGCCGGAAGATCACGCCAACGCCCGCTATATGGCCGAGCAACTGGCCGCGCTGCCCGGCATCAGCGTCAATCTGGACGACGTGCATATCAACATGGTGTGGTTCCGCCTGCCGGACACGCTGGACAGCGGCACGCTGATGGCAGCGCTGGCTGACGCCGGCATCAAGGCCAACGGCCCAGAGCATGGTCTGATGCGGCTGGTGACGCACTGGCAGGTTGGCCGCGCCGAAATCGACCGCATTATCGCGGTGTTTGCCAGCGTGCTGGCGGCATGACGCTGACCATCGCGCTGGGGCTGTTCGTGGCAGCCGTTGCCGCCGGCGCGCTCAACGCCATGGCCGGCGGCGGCACGCTGGTCACCTTTCCGGCACTGGTGGCGGCCGGGCTGCCGCCCATCGTCGCTAACGCCACCAGCTCGGTGTCGCAATGGCCGGGCTATGTCGCCAGCAGCCTGGCCTTCCGCCGCGAGCTGGTGGGCCAGCGCGCACTGCCGGCAATGAGCGGCGTCAGCCTGCTCGGTGGCCTGCTCGGCGGCTGGCTGGTGACCGTGGTATCGCCACGTCTGTTCGACGCGCTGGTGCCGTGGCTGATCCTGCTGGCCACCGCCATGTTCGCCGGCAGCAGCCAGCTCACCCGCTGGCTGGGCCGCCATGCCAGCGCCGTGCACGGCAGCCGCGGCGGCCTGCTGCTCGGACAGTTGCTGGTAGCCGTCTACGGCGGCTTCTTCGGCGGCGGCATGGGCATCATGATGCTGGCGCTGTACAGCCTGTTCGCGCTGGACAATCTGACGCGCATGAACGCGCTGAAAACCTGGCTGTCGGTACTGATCTCCGGCGTGGCGGTGCTGACCTTCATCGTCGCCGGCATCGTCGACTGGCCGGCCGCCCTCGTAATGCTGGCCGGCACCATCGCCGGCGGCGTGGCCGGCGCCCGCCTGGCACGCCGCCTGCCGGCGATCTGGCTCAAGCGCGTGGTAGTGGCGCTGGGCAGCGTGCTGACGCTGGCATTTTTCTGGAAGGTGTACGGCTGATAGTGCTACGGCCAACGTTGGCCGCAGCAATCACTTACTGGGCAACACCAGCGGCAGCGGCTTGCTGTCACCGAGCTTGCCGTACAGCGGCGAGGCCGCGTCGCTTTCGTCCAGCAGCAGCGCCTTCTGGCTGGCATTGGGACGGCCCAGCCACACCACAGTGCCATCGTCGCGGCTGTAGCGCGCCACCAGCTGCTGGCGCTTGGGCACGTACAACACCAGCAATTGGTGCGGACAGTTGTGCGGCTCGCATACCCAGCCGCGCAGGTAGTCGTCGCGGCCGCTCTTCAGCGGCAGCAACGGCGTGCTGACGCCATTCGCCACCCACGGCGGCGCCTTGCCGCCGCTACCGCGAAACGCCGACTGCACCGCGTTGCGGAAGCCGCGGTCCGCGGCGTAGACATCGCCAAAGTAGGCGCACTGCGCCTGCTGCTTGCACTGCAACGCCTGCATGGCGCTATGCTTATCCGCTGCCTGCGCGCTATTTAGCACGCCTGCAAGCAGCAGCAACACAAGCGTCGATTTCATCATGGGAAGCCTTTATCGGACAGCACGAAGGTAAACAAGCTTAGCAGCGGCGGCTTAGTCGCCACGCGGCTCGACAGACTGCTTTGGCGTCTCCCGCGCCGCAGGCAATGGCGCAAAATATCCCACCAGCAACATCAGCACGCCAACGCCCACAAAAGAGATCACCCGCGCCAGGCCATCACGATCGGCCAACTCCACCAGGAACAGCTTCAGCACCACCAATGCAAACAAGGCGGCACCCAGCAGCCAGCGACCACGTTCCTGGCGGCGGCTGCCCAGCAGCATCAGCGGCAGGGCGATACTTCCCCACAGTAGCGACAAACCTGCCTGTAGCACCATAGAGCGCCACAGCTCATCAAACACAAACGGGATATCCAGCCAGTGATGCGCCAGGCGGAATACCGCCGTGGAGCTGGCAGCGAAGGCCAATAAGGCCAGCGGATGCGGCCATTGTGGGGGCAGCTTGAGCAGCAAGGCCGGTAGTTGGCCGCGGGACAGAATGAACAGGCCGGCGACGAACATCAACTCCAGCGGATTGAGCAGCGGCAGGTAGGGCCATGGCCGTACGCTACCATTGCAGAACAGCATGGCCAGCAGCATCCAGCTCACCACCCCCATGGCTACAAGTCGCGCCAGCCACTGCCGGTAAATCCCCGGCTCATCCCGCAGTACCGCAGGCAGGCTCGTGCGGCGTGCTAGCCACCACAAATACAGCAGGGCAACCGGCGGCCAACTGCTCCACTGCCACGCAACGGCATCACCACTGAGCAATAGCAGCCACTGCCGGCCATGCAGTGTCAGCAGCATGAATGCCAATAACGCACCGCCGGCGTGCATGCCTTTGCGTACCCGCGGCAACCACTGCGCGGACAGCAGCTGCAGCACCATGCCGTGACTGCATAGCAACAACAGCCAGCCAAACCAGGCATCAGTATCGACCTGCAAAGCGCCGTCGTTGATCGTCAGCAGCGATGGCAACAAGCAGTAACCCAGCATGGGCTGTAGCAGCGGTAGCAAGCCCAGCTCCGGCCACGACAAGCGCCGCGCCAGCCAGGCCAGCATGCTGCCACTGGCGGCAATCAGCAGCAGCCAGGCAGCCAACTGCCAGGCTGGAGGGATGTAATCACGGCCCCATTGCCAGCCAGCCAGCAGATACAACACCATTGCCAGCGCCAATAGCGTCCGGCGTAACAAGGTGAACGACTGTTGCCGTGGCCACAGTTGCAGGGAGCTCCATGCGCACACGCCGCCAGCCAGGGCCAGGACCAGGGGCTGCCAGCAGCGCAGCGGCCAGTGGAACTCCAGCACCAGCACCGCCAGCACCCACGCTAGTGCAGCACTGGCGGCGATGGCAGCGACCCTGTAGCGCACCGCCAGCAAGTTGGCCGCAGCCGTCAGCACCGCCCAGGCCAGCAAGGCCGGGCCGGCTTGCCACAGCAACGCCGGCAACAGCAGCCAGGCGGCGCTACCGGTAAAGGCCAGCGTCGGCAGCAAACGGGCTTCCCATGGCCGCAAAACCCCGGCCATCGCGTGCTGCATGGTACGCCAGGTGAACAGCAAGCCCGCGCCAAGCAACAATGCCCCCAATGCCTGCCCGTCCAGCAAGCTGTCACGGCCGCTGCCCAGCGACAGCAAGAACGCCAGCGTGGCGCCACCAAACTGCAGCAAGGCAAAACAGCGTGACAGCAGATGCCGTTGGCGCACCCCCAGCCAGAATATGCCGGCCGCCTGCAGCGCCCAGCTCATGGCGGTCCACTCGGCACTGAATGCCAACGGCACTGCCAGGCTGGCAAAGATCAGGCCCAGCGCCAGATAAGTTTCCTGCAGCAGAAACAGCCGTGCCTGCCGCTGGTGCCACACCTGCCCGGCCAGCAGCAGATACGTCGCCCCCCAGGCCAGGGCACTCCAGGCCACTCCGTATTCCCAGCGCCCCGCCAAGACGGCCTGCATGCCGAACGACAGCAACGGCGGACCAAACATCAAGGTGGCGTCGAGATAATCACCCATGCCATGCACTACCGGCCAGGGAAGATTCTTCAGCAACGCTGGTGACTGCTCACCCAGCTTGCGGCGGGCAAACAGGTAGCCGATAGCGATATACAGCCACCAGAATGCCAACAGGAACAGCTGGCAACTGAGATACAACTCCGGCCGGTAGCTACGCATACCCCAGCCCAGCCCGATACCGAAGGTGGCCGCAAAGCCGACCAGATTGAGCGGCTTCCACGCCTTGTACCAGGCAATCGCAAAAATGCCGGCATTGAGCAGCAGGTAATAGCTGAACAGCACGATGTGATTGCCGCTGCCGGTGGATAGCAGGATGGGCACGGCAAACCCCCCCAGGCTGCCCGCCAGCGCCATAACCAGCGAATCCTGCCTCACTGCCAGCAGGACACTGGCGACCGTCAGCAGCACCATCAGCAGGAAAGCCAACGGTGCGGAGAGCAGCGGGTGCAGATGAAAGGCCGCAAAAATGGTCAGGTACAACATGGCCGCCCCGGCCCCCTGCAAGGTAAGCGCCACGGTGCGGCGCCGCTCGCGCTGGCGCCAGCCGACCAGAGACAGCAGCATGGCACTGGCACCCACCGTGCTGTAGCGCGCCCAGATCGGCATTTCCCAGCCCTGGGTGGCATAGCGCAACAGAAAGGCCAGCCCCAGAAACAGCAGTGCCGCCCCCACCCGCAGAATAATGTTGCCGCCCAGCAGATAACGGCTGACATAGCCTTGCAACGCCAGCCACCAGTCATCACCGGCCTGAGCGCTGGCACGGCGCAATTCTGCCTGTGGTGCACTGCTTGCCCGCGGCAGCGGTATCACATCTGGCACTACATCCAGCGCTGGTTGCGAGCCGTCGCTGCCGGCCGGCACTGCAGCTGGGACCGCATCCGCAAGCGGTGATTCGATCGCTGCGGCCTGCGCCTGCGCCGCAACAGCAGACGGCTGCGCCGCGTCGTCGTCACCGACCTGTTGCTGGCCAACCTGCACTGGCTCGGGAGCATCCGCTACCCGGCTGCCGGGGCCGGCAGCCACCTCTACGGCGTCGCCAGCCGGCGGCAAGTGCTGTAACTGCGCCAGCCTATCTGTCAGCTCGGCCACTTTTCGCGCCAGATCATCGCTCTGGCTACGCAAGCTTTCCAACCGCAGCGCCAGCATGCCTACCAGCAACAGCAGCCAGTACACTGCCCCGGAATCGGAAAACAGCATCAGCAGGCTAATGAATCCAACCAGAAGCAGAACCATACAGTTTCCTTTGCCACGCCTGGCTTGATAGACATTGGCATATTGATAGCGAATAAACGGCAGGATATTCAATAACGGCAAACCCTGCTCACCTTTGCAGCGATCGCCCGCCTGCCGCACAATCCGCCCATTCCGCCTTGCGGCCAACCTTTGCGCCTATCCGATGACCGATCACACCCACGACCCGTTCCAGTGGCTGGAAAGCCTGGACGACCCCGCTGCCCTTGCCTGGGTAGCCGAGCAGAATGCCGCCACCCGCAGCCGGCTGGACAGCGACCCGCGCTTTGCCGGCTTGAAGCAATCCATCCTCGCCAACCTGCGCGACACGCGGCAGATTCCGTTTTTTGCCGAGCACGCCGGCTGGCTGTACAACTTCCACCAGGACGAGGCCCACCCGCGCGGCATCTACCGCCGCTGCACGCTGGATGCCTACCGCGCCAATAGCCAGGACTGGCAGACGGTGCTGGACATCGACGCGCTGGCTGCCGCCGAGGAGGTGGACTGGTATCTGGATGGCGTGTCGCACTACACCGAGCAGCCGCAGCACGTGCTGCTCAGCCTCACCCCCGGCGGCTCCGACGCCACCGTCAGCCGCGAGTACGATCTGGAGGCGCAGGCCTTCGTCGCCGGCGGCTTTGCCTTTCCTTACGGCAAGAACCACATCGCCTGGCGCGACCGGGACAGTGTGTTCGTGTGCCCGGCCTGGGACGAGGCACAGCTGACCCGTGCCGGCTACCCGCGCGAAGTGTGGCTGCTGCAGCGCGGCCACAGCTGGGAGCAGGCACAGCCACTACTGCAGCTGGACGAAGACGCAATGATGGTGGCGGCATGGCGCTTTCTGGATGCGGCCAACCCTGCCGCGCCGGATGCCATCACCGCCTTCGACATCATCGAGGCGTCCGACAGTTTCTACAGCAAAACCTATTACCACCTTGCTGGCGATAGCCTGATTGCGCTGCCGTTGCCGGAGCGTGCCGAGATCGAGGCCTACAGCCACGGCGACCTGATCGTGAAACTGGCCGAGGACTGGGCCTTTGCCGGTCAGCACTACACTGCCGGCAGCCTGCTGGCCGTCGCCTGTGCCGCCGGCAGCGGCAAGGTTGGCCGCATCGCCGAGCTGTTCGTGCCGAACGAACAGCAATCGGTAGAGATGGTGGAAGCCACGCTGCACCTGCTGGCCATCATCGTTATCGACCAGGTGAAGAGCCGCCTCGTCACCCTGCGCTGGGCGGATGGCGCATGGCAGCCGCACGCCAACCCGCTGCCCACCGGCGGCGTGATCGAGTTCGCCGACCAGCCGTGGCACAGCGATCTGCTGTACTACAGCTACAGCGATTTCCTCACGCCGGCCGGCCTGTACCGGCTGGACCTGCTCGCCGGCGGCGAACCGGAGGTGCTGCGCCAGCAACCGGCCGCCTTCAACGCCGCCGATTTTGTTGCCGAACAGCTGCAGGCGCGCGCGCCGGACGGCACCGCCATTCCCTACTTTGTAGTGCATCGCCACGGCCTGGCGCTGGATGGCACCGCCCCGACGCTGCTGTACGGCTACGGCGGTTTTGAAGTACCGATGATGCCCTACTACATGGACAACTTCGGCCCGCAGTGGCTGGAGAAAGGCGGCGTGTTCGTGGTAGCCAACATCCGCGGCGGCGGCGAGTTCGGCCCGGGCTGGCACCAGGCGGCGCAGGGTATCAATCGCCAGGTCAGCTTCGACGATTTCATCGTCGTGGCAGAAGACCTGATCGCCTGCGGCTACACCAGCCCGCGCCGGCTGGGTATCGAAGGCGGCAGCAACGGCGGCCTGCTGGTGGGCGCCTGCCTGGTGCAGCGCCCGGAGCTGTTCAACGCCGTGGTGTGCGAGGTGCCGCTACTGGACATGCTGCGCTACACCGAGCTGCTGGCCGGCGCCAGCTGGATCGACGAATACGGCGACCCGCAGGACGAGGACGAGCGCGCGGCGCTGGTGGCCTACTCGCCCTACCACCATGCCAGCGCCGATGCCCGCTACCCGCTGGCGCTGTTCACCACCAGCAGCAAGGACGACCGCGTGCACCCGGCGCACGCGCGCAAGATGGTGGCGCGCATGCAGGCCATGAACCACGACGTACTGCTGTTCGAAACCGAGGGCGGCGGCCACGGCGGCAATACCGGCCAGGAGCAGACCGCCGAGGAACTGGCGCGGGTGCTGGTCTACCTGTATCGCCAGCTGATGGATTGAGCGGCATGCCGGACGGGCAACCGTTGGGCACCGCGAAAAGCCCCGCTGTCTAGGCGGGACAAGGCGCGAACCCAAAATCCCTGCGTGCATATGCGTTGATATGCATGCAGGGATTTTTTGTGCGCAACGCAATATCGCGACGAAAACAGGCGCTTTTCGCGGTGGCCGATCGAGCAAGGTTGGCCGCAGCCCGCCAGCTGGCATACCATGCCGCCATTGACCGACTTCCCCACGGCGGCAGCATGTCCCACCACCCCAACCAGTTCGACCTGTTCAAGACGCGGCGTTTCCTGCCACTGTTCATCACCCAGTTCTTTGGCGCTTTCAATGACAACCTGCTGAAAAACGCGGTGGTGGTGCTGATCAACTTCCACGGCATGCAGCTGCTGGGGCTGGCGCCGGAGCTGATGATCCAGCTGGCCGCCGCCTTGTTCATCCTGCCGTTCTTCCTGTTTTCCGCCACCGCCGGCCAGCTGTGCGAGAAGTACGACAAGGCGGCGGTGGCACGCTTCGTCAAGCAGATGGAAATCGCCATCATGCTGGTGGCAGCGCTGGGCTTCTGGCTGCATAACGGCGCGGTGCTGATGTCCACCATCTTTCTGATGGGGGTGCACTCCACGCTGTTCGGGCCGCTGAAGTTCAGCGTGCTGCCACAATATCTGCAACCGAAGGAACTGGTGGGGGGCAACGGCCTGATCGAGATGGGCACCTTCGTGTCCATCATCCTGGGGCAGGTGGCCGGCACCGTGCTGGTGAATGCCGACCCGCAGCGCATCACCATCATTGTGGCGCTGCTGGCCTGCGCACTGGCCGGCCTCGCCGCCGCGCGGCGCATGCCGCCGGCACCGCCATCGTCGGCGGCGCTGCCGATCGACTGGCACATGCCACGCCAGACCTGGGCCATCATCAAGCAGGCCAAGCAAAGCCGCCCGGTGTGGCTGTCGCTGCTGGGCATTTCCTGGTTCTGGTTTCTGGGTGCGCTGTACCTGTCCAAGCTGCCGACCTTCGCTTCCGACGTGCTGGGCGGCGATGCCAGCGTCTACACCCTGCTGATGACGCTGTTTTCGCTGGGCGTGGGACTGGGCTCGATGCTGTGCGAGAAGCTGTCCGGCCGCAAGGTGGAGCTGGGGCTGGTGCCGTTCGGCTCGCTGGGGCTGTGCCTGTTCGGCATCGACCTGTACTTTGCCACCCCGGCCCATGCTGGCGGCACGCTGGACTGGCTGGGGGTGATCGGTGGCGCCAGCTACTGGCGGCTGATGGCCGATTTCACCCTGATCGGCGTGTTCGGCGGCTTCTACATCGTGCCGCTGTACGCGCTGGTGCAGTCGCGCGCGGCACCAACGTTCCGCTCGCGCGCCATTGCCGCCAACAACATCCTCAACTCGCTGTTCATGGTGGTGTCCGCCGCCTTTGCCGCCGTGCTGGCGGCCAACGGTGTGAGCATCCCCAATGTGCTGCTGATCGCCGCGCTGCTGAACCTGGTGGTGGCGCTGTACATCTACAGTCTGCTGCCGGAATTCCTGATGCGCTTCCTGGTATGGATCGCCACCCACACCCTGTACCGCATCCGCCACGAAGGGCTGGAGCACATTCCCGAGGAAGGCCCGTGCGTGCTGGTGTGCAACCACGTCAGCTTCATGGACGCGCTGATTCTGGCTGGTGCCGTGCGCCGGCCGATCCGCTTCGTGATGGATCACCACATCTTCAAGGTGCCGCTGCTCAACTTCATCTTCCGCACCGCGCGCGCGATTCCGATCGCCCCGGCCAAGGAAGACCCGCAGGCCAAGGTCCGTGCCTTCGACGCGGTGGCCGCAGCGCTGGCCGACGGCGAAGTGGTGTGCATCTTCCCGGAAGGCAAGATCACCTACGATGGCAATATCAATCCGTTCAAGAACGGCATCGAGGAGATCGTGGCGCGCACGCCGGTACCGGTAGTGCCGCTGGCGCTGTGCGGCATGTGGGGCAGCTTCTTCTCGCGCCGCTACGGTGCCGCCATGCTGTGCTGGCCGCGCCGCGCCTGGAGCAAGATCGCGCTGAAAGCCGCCGCGCCGCTGCCGGCGGAGGCGGTGAGCGCTACGGCACTGCGGCAGGAGGTTAGCCGCTTGCGCGGCGAATGGCGCTAGCCCGCGCGGCATGCCCGCCGGCTATTTTGCCGTGCACGGCTTGCCGCCACTGCCCGCTTGTGCCAGAGTGGCGGACACAGATTTGATCAAGTTGTAACAAAGCAGCACTACAAAGGAGCGTTTCGTGTCTAGCGCAAACGATATCGTTCTGTTCCACAAACAGGACATCACCCCCGATTCTTTCGCGGCACCGGCCGAGCGTAAGTTGAGCGGCCCTTGCCAGCAATCCGTGGAAATGCATTACAGCGATCCGACCGGCCAGTTTCATGCCGGGCTGTGGTCTGGAGGTGTCGGCGCCTGGCGGGTGAAGTACACCGAGTGCGAGTTCTGCACCCTGCTGGAAGGCCACGTGCGCATGCATGGCGACGATGGCTCGATGGTGGAAATCGTCGCCGGCCAGCACTTCGTGATTCCCGCCGGCTTTGAAGGCGTATGGGAAGTGATCGAACCGGCCAAGAAAACCTTCGCCGTGTTCGAGGAAGACCGCCTGGCGCGCAAAGACTGAGCCACGCGGGTCACCGGTAATAAAAAAAGCAGGCTGCGGTACCACCGCAGCCTGCTTTTTTCATGGCGGCGCGCAGCGCCGGCTCAGAACTTCTCCAGCGCCGTCATATAGCGCCACTGCCCGGCCGGCAGCTTGCCCAGCCGCAGGCGGCCGATGCGGATGCAGTGCCCGCCTGCGGCGGCCACGTTGGCCGCGGCCAACATGGCGGCGATCATGCCCGGTGCCGGCTTCTTCAGCACCACGCACAGCTGGCGCTCGCTCTGGCGGCTGACACGGCCGGCGCGCAGCCGCTTGCCATTCAGCTCCACCCCGTCCTGCAGCAGTTTCAGCGCGGTATCGGACAGCGGCTGCGTCAGGTTGAGCAGCCATTCCTGTTCGAAATCGCCGGCCTGCATCTGGCGCGCGGTCTTGCCGTCCTGCGTCGCCACCAGCAAGCCGCTCTCGCCGGCCTGCACGGCACCAAACAGCTGCAGCCGCTGCTGGTGCTTGCGCAGGTACACCAGGCCGGAGTTGTCGTCGCTGGCACGCTGCGCCGGCACCAGCTGCGCCAGCAGTTGTTGCTCGTCCAGCTGCGACGGCTTGTGCAGCAGCATGCTGATGCGCTCCGGCTGTTCGCGCGGGCCGCTGGCAGCCAGCTCGATGCGTTGCCCCGGCGTTACCCGGCTGCCCAGTACGTCCACCACCACACCGTCCACCAGCACCAGGCCCTGGGCGATGTAATCATCCGCCTCGCCGCGCGAACACAGCCCCAGTTCGGCCATACGCTTGGAAAGTCGGATGCTTTGCTGCTCTGTCATGACTACCTTTCTGATTCGAAGCTGGCGGGCGGCTTACTGCGCGCTCTGCTCCAGCTTCTCGATACGTTGCAGCAGCTGCGCCAGCTGCTGTTCCAGCTCAGTCACGCGCGCCGCCAGCGACGGGTCGGCCGCCTCGGCCGTGGCGACAACCATGCTGGCATCGAACGGCAGCAGGGTATGCACCCAGCGCGCCTCGCGGGCGCCCGGCTGCCGCGGCAGTTTTTCCACCAGCGGCGGGTATTTGTCGGCCAGCGCGTTCAGCGCGGTTTCCACTTCTTCCACCCCGCTAAAGCTGTACATACGGCCGGCACGGCTGCGCAGCTCGGCGCTGGTCTGCGCCCCGCGCAGCAGCAGCAGCCCCAGCACCGCCAGGCGGGCACCTTCGATGTTCCACGCATAATTGAGGCGATGTTCATACTTGGCCACCCGGCTGCCAGCCGGCAGGCGCTCGGACACCAGCTTCAGCGCCAGCAGGCTGTCCAGCGCAGCGCTGAGCTCGCCTTCGCTCAGGCTCAGCACCGGTTCGCGGCTGGTGAGCTGGTTGCAGGCCGACTGCAGCGCATTCAGCGTCAGCGGGTAGTTGTCCGGCGTCAGCGCCTGTTTCTCGATCAGCGCGCCCAGCACGCGCGCGGCGTGCGTTTCCAGTATCAATCTGTCGTCCATGCTTGTCCCCAGTGGTCGTTCTGGCCGCCATCATCGCACTGCCGCCGGCTTGCGGCCAACCTTGTCTGCGTCTACCCTTGCGCGGTTTTCGCACGCTGATGGATGCAGGATATGAAACGGGTGGATGTTTTGCTGGTGGAACAAGGGCTTGCCGCCTCGCGCACGGCGGCGCAGGCGCTGATCGAGGCCGGACGTGTCAGCGTGGCCGGGCGGCCGCTGCACAAGGTCAGCCAGAAGCTGGCGGATGACACCGTGTTCGACATCGTGCCGGACGAGGCCGACCGTTATGTGTCGCGCGGCGGGCTGAAGATGGCCGGCGCGCTGGCGGCGGCCGGGCTGGATGACATCCGCGGCTGGCGCGCGCTGGACGTGGGCCAATCCACCGGCGGCTTTACCGATTGCCTGCTGCAGCACGGCGCCGCGCGGGTGGTGGGGGTGGATGTCGGTCACAGCCAGCTGGCGGCGCGCATCGCCGCCGATGAACGGGTGCGCTACTTCGAGGGGGTGAATGCGCGTGCGCTGGACCACGCCGCGTTGCTGGCGGCCAACGACGGCCAGCCGTTCGACCTGATGGTGTGCGATGTGTCGTTCATCTCGGTGACGCTGATCTACCCGTCGGCGCTACCGCTGATCCGCCCCGGCGGCTATCTGCTGAGCCTGGTGAAGCCGCAGTTCGAGGTTGGCCGCGACGGCCTGGGCCACGGCGGCATCGTGCGTGACGAATCGCTGTACCGCGGGGTGGAGGACAAGATCAGCCAGGCCATCGCCGAGCAGGGCTTCGAGCGGCTGGGCTGGTTCGACAGCCCGATCAAGGGCGGCGATGGCAACCACGAGTTCTTCGTGCTGGCGCGCCGCCGCTGAACGCCGCTCGGCACGCAAAACGGGGCGCTCGTTGCGCCCCGTTTGCTTGTGCGGCGTTAGCCCGTACTCAGGCCGCGCTGCCGGCGCTGGGGGTATCGTCGTCTTCCGGATTGCGCACCACCAGCAGCGGCAGGGTGGCGCGGCGCAGCACGGTTTCGGCAAAGCTGCCCAGCAGCAGATGTTTCCAGCCACGGTGCCCGTGGGTGCCGATCACCAGCAGGTCGGAGGCAGCGCCGGTGGCAAAATCCACCAGCAGGGCCGCCGCTTCGGCGCCGCCCTGCGGCGCTTCCAGCAGATGGCTGCTGATGTCGCTGACGCCATGGTGCTCGGCATAGGCTTTCGCCTCGTCCAGTACGCGCTGGCCCTGGTTGCGCGCCTCTTCCTGCAGGCCCTGCAGGTCCAGCATGCCGACACTGTCGACCACAAAGTCATGCACGCTGATCACGTGTACCAGCGACAGCCGCGCCTTGGCCGCCGCCGCCAGGCGCACGGCTTCGATCAGCGCCGGACGGGCGTTGTGGCTGCCATCGAGTGCCACAGTCAAATGACGATACATGGTGTGTTCCTTCGGTGGGTTAGGAAGCTGTCATTATGAGCCTCCGGCGCTGCCATGGCGAAGCGGGGACTAACGCTTGTTTGATCTGCTGCAAACAGCCAGCGACAGCGGCCGCGCGGGCGGCCAGCCATGGCGATTGGCTACTTGTACTGTAGCAAGCAGCAGGCCTCCCTGCCGGGCGGCCCGTGGCCACGCGCGCTACCCGCCTTAGCGGTTGTCGAACAGCATCAAGCCGGCGGCGGTGTTGGAAATCGGGATGTGGTAGTTGCGATGCAGCTCACGCACCTCGCCAGTCAGCGCGGCGCGGGTGGCCACCCACATCAGCAGCTCCACACCCTGGGTGCCGGTGTATTCCACCAGTTGCTCGTTGCTGTACTGCGTCACCCACTGCGGGTCGGCCGCCAGGCTGTCCATGAAGCGGGTGTCAAACGCCTTGTTGATGAAGCCGGCGCGCTCGCCATCCAGCTGGTGCGACAGGCCGCCGGTGCCGATGATCACTACTTTCAAATCATCCGGCCAGCCGGCGATGGCGCGGCCGATGGCCTGGCCCAGCTTGTAACAGCGGGTGGCGGACGGCAGCGGATACTGCACGGTGTTGATGCACACCGGCACGGTGCGCACCGGGATGGTGTCGCCCTGTGGCCACAGCAGCTTCATCGGCAGCGAGAAGGCATGATCGACCAGCATCTCCTGGCAGCTGGTGATGTCGAACTCGTCCTGCACCAGGCCATTGATCAACTGCCACGACAGTGCGGCATCGCCCGGGAACGGCGGCAGGGTGGGAATGCCCCAGCCTTCGTCGGCATTGCAGTATTGCGCCGCCGCGCCCACGGCGAAGGTGGGCATCTTGTCGAGGAAGAAATTCAGCCCGTGGTCGTTGTAGATCACCACCGCCACGTCCGGTTTCACTTCGTCCAGCCACTGCTGCACCGGAGTAAAACCGTCGAAGAACGGTTTCCAGTACGCGTCCTGCTGCAGGTTCTGCGCGATGGCGCGGCCGATGGCCGGTACGTGCGAAGTGGTAATGCCGCCTACGATTTTTGCCATGATTATTGCCCCGCCTCTACCAGCATCTGTTTGAACGCTTGCTTGCTCATCCCGGTCTGCGCCGCGCCCAGGTCCTGCACATCCAGCCCGAGGATGCCGGCGAACTTGGCCAGGTAGTACACATTGCCACCGGCAGCCAGCAGGCCCAGCACATCGCGCTCGCGCACCACGCGGCTCTGCTCCTCGTTCAGGCCGAAGCGGCGGCAGTAGCCGGCCTCGTCGGCAGCAAACGCCTGCCGGTTGGCCGCATCGTTGAACGAAAAGCACATCTTGTTGAGGGCGTAGCCCTTCATCGCCATGTCACCGTCGAACAGATAGGTGCCCGGCACATTGAATTTGCAGGTCTCTTCCACTGTGTTTCTCCTTGTTGCCCCGCGGGGTGATGCGTAGTATCCGCAAAGCAATACCCCGGATAAACACAGGGACATTGATAGCATTCATGAGCGATTTCGATTATTCGCACCTTGACGGCAAACTGCTGCAGCTGCTGCTGGCCATCATCGAGGCGCAATCGGTCACCGGCGCCGCACAGCGGTTGGGCGTCACCCAGTCGGCGGTGTCGCATCTGCTGGGCAAACTGCGGCAGATCACCGGCGATCCGCTGTTCGTCAAAAGCGGCCGCGGCATCGTGCCCACCGCCCGCGCCGAGGCACTGGCGCTGCATGCACGGCTGCTGCTGGAGGACATGCGCCGCTTTGCCGCCGGCAATGAATTCCACCCCGCCACGCTGCACACCACCATCACCATTGCGGCCAACGATTTCCAGCGCGACCTGCTGCTGCCGGCGCTGCTGCAACGGCTGCGGCCGCAGGCGCCGGGGCTGCGGCTGCGGGTGATTCCTTCCGACGTGCCGCGCGCCGAAATGCTGCGCGAAGGCGACTGCCAGCTGGTGATCTCGCCGCGGCCGCCGGACGCCAGCGACATCCTGCACAAGCGGCTGTTCGAGGACGACTACCGCGTGTTCTACGACCCGGCGGTGCGCGAGGCGCCGCTGCGGCTGGCCGACTACCAGGCGGCCGAGCACATCACCGTGCTGTATTCCCCGCGGCGCATGCTGGACGTGGACCAGCAGCTGAGCGCGCGCGGCATCGAGCGCCGCTTCGCGGTGACCGTGCCCAGCTTCGCCGGCATCCCGGCCTTCCTGCGCGGCAGCCCGCTGCTGGCCACCCTGCCCGGCCTGCTCCGGCACGGGCTGATGCAGGACTTTGCCAGCTGCCCGCTGCCGGCCAAGGTTGGCCGCATGCCGATGTACCTGATCTGGCACCTGAAATACCGCCACGACCCGGCGCACAGCTGGCTGCGTGCCGAGCTGGAGCAGGTGGTGGCGGCGGTGCTGGCCGCGCAGGCATAAAAAAAGCCGCCACTTGGCGGCTTGTCGGCTTGTCGGCAACGGCAGCGTCAATCCGCGCTGCCATCCTCCAGCACCGGCGCCAGCCAGCGCGCATACAGCAGCGTCTGCAACAACGCCACCACGCTGCCGGCCAGCACTTCCAGCACCCGCAGCAGCGCCAGCTGCCACTCCTGCCCCGGCCCGTGCGGGCTCATCGCCGCCGACATCAGGATCACCACCGTCACCGGCGCCAGCCGCCAGTTGGCCGGATAGTGCTCCACCAGCATCGCCAGCAACACTGCCAGGCCCAGCGCCAGCAGCAGCGCGCCAAAGCCGGCGCCCAGCAACAGCAGGCACAGGCAGGCGATGACGCTGCCGCTGACGGTGTTGATCAGCCGGGCGCGAAAGTTGGCGCGCGCCTGCGCGATATCCGGCTCGATGATGAAAATCAGCGAGATCAGCGCCCAGTACGGCGCCGGCATGCCCAGTGCCGGCAGGCCGAACCACACGATGCAGCTGCCGAGCAGGATGTTGCCCAGATACAGCGCCGCGTTGCGGCGCGGGGTGATGAAGGCCAGCGGCATGCCGTCTCCCGGTTTGCCGGCTCAGGCCGGCAGGGTTTCCACCTGGCGCGGCGCCATGAAGTACAGCCAGGTCAGCGCCACGAAATAGCAGCACGGAATCAGCATGAACAGCACCGCGTAGTTGTTGTGGGTCACCGTCAGCACGTAGCCGACGATCTGCGTCATGAACATGCCGCCAATGGCGCCGATCATGCTGCCAAAGCCGAACACGCTGCTGACCACTTCCTTCGGGGTGAAGTCCATCACCAGGCTCCAGATATTGGCCGTCCACGCCTGATGCGCACCGATGGCCAGCGAAATGGCGGCCACTGCCAGCCACAGGCTGCTGGCGCCGGCAGCGGCGATGATGGACAGGATGCACACCGCACAGATCAGCATGGCGGTCAGCCGCGCCGGAATCGGCGCCATGCCGCGGGCGATGAACCACGACGACAGCGCGCCGCCGCCGACACTGCCGACATCGGCGGTAAGGTAGATCACGATCAGCGGGATGCCCATCTGCGTCACGCTGATGCCCAGGCTGTACTGCTGGTTGAGGAACGGCGGCAGCCAGTACAGGTAGAACCAGAACACCGGTGCGGTCATGGTGAACGCCAGCGCGTAGGCCCAGGTGCCGCGCAGGCGCAGGATGCGCGAGTACGGCACCTTGGCCGCCGGCGTGTCCGCCTCGGCGCTGATGTAGTCCAGCTCGGCGCGGCTCACCCCCGGATGCTGCGCCGGGTTGTAGTAATGGCGCAGCCAGAACACCAGCCATACCAGGCCAAAGCAACCGATGACAAAGAACACCGCCTGCCAGCCCCACACCATCATGATCAGCGGCAGCAGCACCGGCGTCACCAGCGCGCCGACATTGGTGCCGGCATTGAACAGCCCGGTGGCCAGCGCCCGCTCGCCAGCCGGAAACCACAGCCGCGTGGTCTTGACGCAGGCCGGGTAGTTGGCCGCTTCCGACAGCCCGAGGAAGAAACGGCAGATCATGAAGCCCACCGCCGACGCCGCCAGTCCGTGCGAGGCGGCGGCAAGGCTCCACAGCAGCACCGCCAAGGCGAAAGCGTGTTTCACCCCGACGCGGTCGATAAAGCGCCCCTGGGCGGCAAAGCCGATGGCGTAGCCGACCTGGAACCAGAAGTTGATGTTGGCGTAGTCCTGCGCCGTCCAGCTCATCTCCTTGGCCAGAATCGGCTGCAGCACGCCCAGCGCGGCGCGGTCGATGTAGTTGATGGTGGTGGCAAAGAACACCAGTGCCAGCATCCACCAGCGCGTGCGGCCAACGGCCATGGCGCCGTGCCAGCGCTGGCGCCAGGTGGGGGGCGCGCCGGCACTGCTGCTGATGGGGGTGTCGTGTTGCGGGGTGTGCATCTTGGGTTGTCTCCTGCGAGGTTGTGGTGGTGCCCTGCAGGCGTGACAAGTGGCGGCATTGCCCGCGGGCAAACACCGTCTCCTGCCCTCTCTGCGGGCCACTTCTCGTCGTCGTTTATGTTGGCCGCAGCGCCCGCGTGGGGTCGTTGCCGCCGGCCGTCTGTGCGGCCTGTGGCCCGGGTCTTTGCCCGGTGCCTGGGTACAGCGTGTTAACTGCTACTTGCGGCCAGCGCGTGCAGTGCCGCACTGGCCTTTATGTTTGTGTCCGCTACGCGGACGCCCTTGCATGCCGGTTCCGCCCGGCATACGGGCAGGGGCCTGTTGCGCCAGGCCCCTTGCAGCCCCAGCGCCCCCGGCGTGCCGCGAAACCCCGGCCCAAAGCTCGCCCGCAAGGCGCCGGCAATTCGCCGTTTGCTAACGTCAAACGGCTCAGCTGCCAGCTTAAGACCTTGCGGCCAACCTTTTTGCCGGCGCGGCCCAACGGGTGGGTGCGTGACGTTGGTGGCCAGCCGCCGCAACACTGGCGGCAACACAACTAGCCTAGCGGATAACGCTGCAACAGCCAGATCGCCAGGCTGATGGTGATGAACGAACTCATGGTCGCCAGCAGCAGCGTGGCGGCACAAAAACCCTGCATATCGTGGCGCTGGCCGAAGATCGGGAAAATGCTCAGCATCGGCATCGCCGCGATCAGCACCCCGGCCATCGCCAGCTGCGGCTGCACCGGGGCAAACAGCAGCAGCGCCGCCGCCACCAGCAGCGGGTGCAGCAGCAACTTGCTGCCGGCCACCACGCTGACATCGCGCAGCACGCTGCGCAGCGGCAGCCCCACCAGCGAGCCGCCGATCAAAAACAGCGCCACCGGTGCCGAGGCGGTGCCCAGCATCGCCACCGGTTTGGCCAGCACTGCCGGCAGCTGCAGGCCCAGCAGCGCCAGCGCCGTGCCGGCGACGATGGCCAGGATGATGGGGTTGCTGCGCAAGCCCAGCAGCGAACGGCCAAAGGCGCGCCAGAAGCTGTCGCGGCGGCCGCCGTCGGCCTCGGACAAGGCGATGCCCAGCGGCAGCATCAGCAGGTTTTCCACCACCATCGACAGCGCCAGCGCCAGCGTTGCCACCGGCCCCAGCAGCTGGTGCACGATGGGGTAGCCGACAAAGGCACTGTTGGAGCAGGACATGCCCAGCCCGTACAGCGCCGCGCGTGGCAGCGGCTGCTGCCGTGCCAGCATCGCCCAGCCGATGCCCAGCGCCAGCATGGTCAGCGAACCGGCAGCATAGGCCGCCAGATAGCCGCCATTGAGCATCTCCGCCGGCGAGCGGGTGGCCAGCGAGTGCAGGATCAGCGCCGGCAGCGCAAAGCGCACCACCAGCACACCCAGCGCCGACAGCTTGTCCTGCGGAAAGGCACCGCCGCGCACCGCCAGGTAACCCAGGCCGATGAGCAGGAAAATGGGGGCGATCACCGCCAGGATAGCGAGCATGGGGAAAGTCTGTCCGGTGCTTAATGCGCGAATTCTTCGGTGTCGATCTCGGTCTGCGTTGCCGCGTTGTAGCGCGGGCCGGCGATCGGCAGCTGCGCCAGCAGCGCCTCCAGCTGCTGCAGTGTCTCCACGCCCAGCTGCACGCGGCTGGCGGCCACGTCCTCGCGCAGATGCGCCAAGCTGGTGGTGCCGGGGATCGGGATCACATGCTCGCCGCGGGTAAACAGCCACGCCAGCGCCAGTTGCGCCGGGGTGCAGCCGGCGGCGGCGGCAATCTGACGGTAGGCGGCCAGGAAGCCAAGGTTGGCCGCATAGTTGTCCGGGTAGAAGCGCGGCATGCCGCGGCGGATGTCCTTGCCGTCCAGTGCCGCCAAGGTGGCCATGTCCGGCAGGCCGTCGGCAAGGAAGCCGCGGCCCAGCGGGCTGAAGGCGACAAAGGCTACCCCCAGCTGCTTGCAGGCATCCAGCACCGCGATGTCGGCGTTGCGCGTCCACAGCGAATACTCGGTCTGCAGCGCGGCGATCGGATGCACCGCGTGCGCGCGGCGCAGGGTGGCGGCAGAAACCTCGGACAGGCCGATGCTGCGGATCTTGCCTTCGCGCACCAGCTCGGCCAGCGCGCCGACGCTGTCCTCGATCGGCACCTGCCGGTCCCAGCGGTGCAGGTAGTACAGATCGATCACCTCGGTACGCAGCCGGCGCAGCGATTGCTCGCAGGTGCGCTTCAGCGTCTCCGGCCGGCCGTTGATCACCCGTTTACCGTCTACCCCGGTCATGCCGCACTTGCTGGCCAGCGTGAAGCGGCTGCGGTGCGGCGCCAGCACGCGGCCGACCAGCTCTTCGTTGGTGCCAAAGCCGTACAGCGCGGCGGTATCGAACAGGGTGACGCCGGCGTCCAGCGCCGCCAGCAACAGCGCTTCGGCCTGCTCCGGCGCCGGCGGCACGCCGTAGGCGTGGCTGAGATTCATGCAGCCGAGGCCAATGGCCGAGACCGAGAACGGGCCGAGTTGTCGCTGTTGCATGGGTTTGCTCCTTAAAGCCTGTTTACGATCTTGCGAGCTAGAGCGAGACAAGGCGAAAACGTGAGGTGCGCGGAGTTTACTCAGCGTAAATACGCATCACTGAGCCGAATTCAACGCGGTATCGCCGACGCGCAGCTGATCGTAAACCGGTTTTTTACAGACTGGCGTTCAGCTGCTGCTCCAGCTTGGCCAGCACCTGGTAGCACGGCAGCACCTTGGCCACCGACGAGTTCGGCTCGCGGCCTTCGCGGATGGCGGCGAAGAATTCGCGGTCCTGCAGCTCGATGCCGTTCATCGACACGTCCACTTTCGAGACGTCGATCTGCTCTTCCTTGCCGTTGTACAGATCGTCGTAGCGCGCGATGTAGGTGGCACTGTCGCCGATGTAGCGGAAGAAGGTGCCCAGCGGGCCGTCGTTGTTGAACGACAG
>CAMLGD010000015.1 GCA_946479405.1 uncultured Vogesella sp. | reverse complement strand
GTCTGCGTTTCGCGATCCGCGAAGGTGGCCGCACTGTTGGCGCCGGCGTGGTTGCCAAGATCATCGCTTAAGGATCGGAGAATTTAATGTCTAGCCAGAAAATCCGCATCCGCCTGAAAGCGTTCGATTACAACCTGATCGATCGTTCTGCCCAGGAAATCGTTGAAACCGCCAAGCGTACCGGCGCTGTAGTTAAGGGTCCGGTTCCGCTGCCGACCAAGATTGAGCGTTTCAACGTACTGCGTTCCCCGCACGTGAACAAAACTTCCCGTGACCAGCTGGAAATCCGCACTCACCTGCGCCTGATGGACATTGTCGACCCGACCGACAAGACCGTTGATGCGCTGATGAAGCTGGATCTGCCGGCTGGCGTGGATGTGGAAATCAAGCTGCAATAATTGCAGTAGATCGATGTTTGTTGGCTAAGTGCTTGCAAGCATTGATTTTTCTGTGATACAGTCGCGGACTCATCATTTTGATGAGTCCGCTTTTCTTTTGAGCAAGCCGGTCAATCGTAATCGGCGCCTGTAAAGGAAATAAACATGACTTTAGGTCTGGTCGGTCGCAAAGTCGGCATGACCCGCATTTTTACCGAAGACGGTGCTACCGTTCCGGTAACTGTGCTGGATATGTCCGCTAACCGCGTATCGCAAATTAAAACTGCTGACACTGATGGCTACGTAGCCGTTCAGGTTGCAGCTGGTTCCCGCAAAGCCAACCGTGTAAACAAGGCTGAAGCTGGTCATTTTGCCAAAGCAGGTATCGAAGCTGCTCGCACCATGCGCGAATTCGCGCTGACTGCCGAGCAACTGGCTACCCTGACTGTGGGTGACAAGCTGTCGGTTGAAGTTTTCCAGGTTGGCCAGTTGGTAGATGTAACCGGTACCTCCAAGGGTAAAGGTTTCTCTGGTGCCATCAAGCGCCACAACTTCTCGTCTAACCGCGCATCGCACGGTAACTCCGTTTCCCACAATTCGCCGGGTTCGATCGGTATGGCGCAAGATCCGGGTCGCGTTTTCCCGGGTAAGCGCATGGCTGGTCAATACGGCAACGTGAAGAGCACTGTTCAGTGCTTGGAAGTGGTTCGTATCGATGCGGAGCGTCAGCTGATTCTGGTAAAAGGCGCAGTGCCTGGTGCCAAGAACGGTGACGTGGTAGTGCGTCCTAGCGTGAAGGCAGGTGCATAATGGAATTGAAAGTAATCAATGCTCAAGGGCAGCAGGTTGAAGCCCTGCAGGCTTCCGAAGCACTGTTTGCACGTGACTACAACGAAGCACTGGTTCATCAGGTTGTTACCGCATTCCTGGCCAATGCTCGTAGCGCTAACCGTGCACAGCTGACTCGTGCTGAAGTTAAGCATTCCACCAAGAAGCCTTTCCGTCAGAAAGGTACTGGCCGTGCTCGTGCTGGTATGACTTCTTCCCCGCTGTGGCGTGGTGGTGGTCGCACCTTCCCGAACAAGCCGGATGAAAACTTCACCCAGAAAGTTAACCGCAAGCAATACCGTGCAGGTATGGCTTCGATCCTGTCGCAGCTGGTGCGCGATGATCGTCTGATCGTGGTTGATGAACTGACTGTTGCCTCGCCGAAAACCAAAGAGTTTGCGGCCAAGGTTAAGTCGCTGGGTCTGGATCGTGCTCTGATCATTACCAAAGAGCTCGACGAAAATCTCTATCTCTCTTCCCGTAACCTGCCGAACGTGCTGGTCATTGAAGCCCAACAAGCTGATCCGTTCAGCCTGGTTCGCTTCAATAAAGTGGTTATCACCCGTGATGCCGTGAAGCAACTCGAGGAGCAATGGGTATGAACCAGGAACGTTTGCTGCAAGTAATTCTGGCGCCGATCGTATCCGAGAAAAGCACTCTGCTGGCTGAGAAAAACCAGCAAGTTGCTTTCCGTGTTGCTACCGATGCGACCAAGCCGGAAATCAAGGCTGCTGTTGAACTGCTGTTCAACGTTAAGGTTGAAGGTGTTTCCACCCTCAACGTTAAAGGCAAAACCAAGCGCTTTGGCCGTTTCGTTGGCCGCCGTAAGGACTGGAAAAAGGCTTATGTAAGTCTGGTTCCGGGTCAAGAGATTGACCTGACTGCCACCCCGGCCGCTGCGGAGTAAGGAGATAGAGCATGGCTCTCGTAAAAGTTAAGCCCACATCTGCTGGCCGCCGCGCTGTAGTGAAGGTTGTAAGCCCGGATCTGCACAAAGGTGCGCCGTACGCAGCGCTGGTAGAGAAGAAAAATTCTACCGCTGGCCGTAACAACAACGGTCACATCACTACCCGTCATAAAGGTGGTGGTCACAAGAAACACTATCGTATCGTTGACTTCCGTCGCAACAAGGATGCTATCCCGGCGACTGTTGAACGCATCGAATACGATCCGAACCGTACCGCTCACATTGCTCTGCTGTGCTATGCCGACGGCGAGCGTCGCTACATCATCGCTCCGCGCGGTGTTAAGGCTGGCGCTGAGTTGATGTCTGGTGCTGAAGCCCCGATCAAGGCCGGTAACGCCCTGCCGATCCGCAATATTCCGGTTGGTACCACTATCCACTGCATCGAACTGCAGCCGGGTAAGGGTGCTCAGCTGGCACGCTCTGCTGGCTCTTCCGCTATGCTGCTGGCCCGCGAAGGCGTTTACGCTCAGCTGCGTCTGCGCTCGGGTGAAATCCGCAAGGTGCACGTTGACTGCCGCGCTACTGTTGGCGAAGTTGGCAACGAAGAACATAGCCTGCGCAAGATCGGTAAAGCTGGTGCTAACCGCTGGCGTGGTATTCGTCCGACCGTTCGCGGTACGGCGATGAACCCGGTGGATCACCCGCACGGTGGTGGTGAAGGTCGCACTGGCGAAGGTCGCGTGCCTGTTAGCCCGTGGGGTACCCCGACTAAGGGCTTCCGTACCCGTCGCAACAAGCGTACCGACAATATGATCGTACGCCGTCGCTTTCACAAATAAAGGGTAAAGAGTTATGGCACGTTCGCTTAAAAAAGGCCCGTTTGTTGATCTCCACCTGCTGAAGAAAGTGGATGCGGTGCGTGCAACAAACGACAAGCGCCCGATCAAGACCTGGTCTCGCCGCTCCACCATCCTGCCGGACTTCATTGGTCTGACTATCGCTGTTCATAACGGCCGTACCCACGTTCCGGTGTACGTTTCCGAGAACATGGTTGGTCACAAGCTCGGTGAGTTTTCGCTGACTCGTACCTTCAAAGGCCATGCGGCTGACAAGAAGGCCAAGAAGAAATAAGGTGATGCGATGAAAGTTTCTGCACAACTGAACAATGCACGCCTTTCGGCACAAAAATGCCGCTTGGTTGCAGATCTGATCCGCGGTCAGTCCGTTGGTCAGGCACTGAACATTCTGACCTTCAGCCCGAAAAAGGGTGCTGCACTCATCAAGAAGGTACTTGAATCCGCGATTGCCAACGCTGAACACAACGAAGGCGCGGATATCGATACGCTGAAAGTGACCAGCATCTACGTGGACAAGGGCCCGAGCCTGAAGCGTTTTACCGCTCGTGCTAAAGGTCGCGGTAACCGCATCGAAAAGCAGACCTGCCACATCACGCTGAGCGTGGGCAACTAAGGGGCAAGCTATGGGTCAGAAGATTCATCCGACGGGTTTCCGTCTTGCAGTAACCAAAAACTGGGCTTCCAAGTGGTTCGCAAACTCGCAGGATTTTGCCGGCCAACTGAAGCAAGACATTGATGTACGCGAGTTTCTGAAGAAGAAGCTGTCGCACGCAGCCGTTGGCCGCGTAGTGATTGAGCGTCCGGCTAAGTCCGCCCGTATCACCATTCACAGTGCCCGTCCGGGTGTAGTGATTGGTAAAAAAGGCGAGGATATCGAAGTTCTGAAGAAAGAGCTGCAGGCCCGCATGGGTGTACCGGTTCACGTGAACATCGAAGAAATCCGTAAGCCGGAAATCGATGCGCAAATCATCGCCGATGGCATCGCTTCCCAGCTGGAGAAGCGTGTGATGTTCCGTCGCGCCATGAAGCGTTCCATGCAGAACGCCATGCGTATGGGTGCCCAGGGTATCAAGATCATGAGCTCCGGTCGTCTGAATGGTATCGATATCGCGCGTAGCGAATGGTACCGTGAAGGCCGTGTTCCGCTGCACACTCTGCGTGCAGATGTGGACTACGCTACCTCCGAAGCTCACACCACTTACGGTGTGATCGGTATCAAGGTATGGGTGTACAAGGGTGACGTTAAGCCTGGTCAGATTCAGGCTGCGCCGGTAGCACCTGAGAAGAAACCGCGTAAGGCAGGAGCTCGAAATGCTGCAGCCAACTAGACTCAAATACCGCAAACAGCACAAAGGTCGTAACACTGGCCTGGCCACTCGTGGCAACAAAGTGAGCTTTGGTGACTTTGGCCTGAAAGCCATTGGTCGTGGTCGTTTGACTGCTCGCCAAATCGAAGCTGCTCGTCGTGCTATGACTCGTCACATCAAGCGTGGTGGTCGCATCTGGATTCGTGTATTCCCGGATAAGCCGATTACTTCCAAGCCTGCCGAAGTGCGTATGGGCGGGGGTAAAGGTTCTCCGGAGTTCTACGTAGCCGAGATCCAGCCGGGCAAGATGTTGTACGAAATGGATGGCGTGGCTGAAGAGCTTGCTCGTGAAGCCTTCCGTCTGGCTGCTGCCAAGCTGCCGATTCCGACGGTGTTTGTGACTAAACAGGTGGGTCAGTAATGAAAGCGACTGAACTGAAAGCCAAGAGCGTTGATGAGCTGAAGGCCGAGCTGCTCGGTCTGCTGAAGGCTCAATTCGCGCTGCGCATGCAGCACGCAACCCAGCAGCTGGCCAAGACCAGTGAGCTCAAGCGTGTACGTCGTGACATCGCGCGTGTTCGCACCGTTCTGAAAGAGAAGGCTGCATAAGATGAGCGAAACTAAAGTTGTTCGTACGCTGACTGGTAAGGTTGTCAGCGACAAGATGGACAAGACTGTAACCGTCCTGGTCGAGCGCAAGGTTAAGCACCCGATCTACGGCAAGGTTATTCGTCGCTCCAAGAAGTTCCATGCCCATGACGAAAACAACGAGTACAGCGTTGGTGATGTAGTAGTTATCAGCGAGACTCGTCCGGTTTCTAAAACCAAGGCTTGGGCAGTAACTGCGCTTGTCGAGAAAGCTCGTCAAGTGTAAGGCTTGCAGAGGGGTTCTCCCCTCTGTATAATGGTTGTTTTCGAGGGTTCCCTCGAAATCATCCCTGACGGGGTCCAAGACTGGCCGCTAGACACGCCGCAAATTTTTGCGGCGTTTCCTTCATCTTTGGGAGGGAAAGAGGCGGAATTAAGTTGGATAGAAAGGTAATCACATGATTCAAATGCAGTCCATTTTGGATGTTGCAGACAACACTGGTGCGCGCTCTGTTATGTGCATCAAAGTGTTGGGCGGCTCCAAGCGTCGCTATGCCGGCGTGGGTGACATCATCAAGGTGAGCATCAAGGATGCAGCACCGCGTGGTCGTGTCAAAAAAGGCGATGTGTACAACGCTGTTGTTGTGCGCACTGCTAAGGGTGTTCGTCGTCCGGACGGCTCCCTGATCAAATTTGACAACAACGCCGCAGTTCTGCTCAACAACAAGCTTGAGCCGATCGGTACACGTATCTTCGGGCCCGTTACGCGTGAACTGCGTACCGAGCGCTTCATGAAGATCGTATCGCTCGCTCCTGAAGTGCTGTAAGGAGAGAATCAGTGCGTAAGATTCGTAAAGGCGACGAAGTAGTCGTAATCACCGGCAAAGATAAAGGCAAGCGTGGCGCTGTCCTGCGTGTTCTTGAAGGTAAGCTGGTAGTTGAAGGCGTAAATATCGCCAAGAAACATCAGAAGCCGAACCCGGTGCGTGGTATCGCTGGTGGCATCGTTGAGAAGGCCATGCCGTTGGACGTGTCCAATGTTGCAATCTTCAATGCCGCTACCCAGAAAGCTGACCGTGTTGGCTTCAAGGTGCTCGAAGATGGCAAAAAAGTGCGCATCTTCAAGTCCACCGGCGAAATCGTCGGCGCGTAAGGAGCAAAAATGGCACGTTTGTATGATTTCTACAAAAGCACCGTTGTTCCTGAGCTGATCAAGCAGTTCGGCTATAAGTCCGTAATGGAAGTGCCGCGCATCGAAAAGATCACTCTGAACATGGGTGTTGGTGAAGCTGTTGCCGACAAGAAGGTAATGGATCACGCCGCTGGCGATCTGGAAAAGATCGCAGGTCAAAAGCCGGTTGTGACCACTGCTCGCAAGTCTATCGCTGGCTTCAAAATTCGTGATCACTACCCGGTTGGCTGCAAAGTTACCCTGCGTCGTGAGCGCATGTATGAGTTCCTGGACCGTCTGGTTACCATCGCGCTGCCGCGTGTGCGTGACTTCCGTGGTGTGTCCGGCAAGTCTTTTGACGGCCGTGGCAACTACAACATGGGCGTCAAGGAACAGATCATCTTCCCGGAAATTGAGTACGACAAGATCGATGCTCTGCGTGGTATGAACATTACCATTACCACGACTGCGAAGACTGACGAAGAAGCCCGCGCTCTGCTGGCTGCGTTCAAATTCCCGTTTAAGGGCTAAGCACATGGCAACTCTTGCACTGATCAATCGCGAAGAGAAGCGCGCGAAGCTCGTGGCTAAGTACGCTGCCAAGCGTGAAGAACTTCTCGCCATCATCAACAATTCGAATTTGTCCGACGAAGAACGCTTTGCTGCACGCCTCAAGCTGCAGCAGCTGCCGCGCAATGCTAGCCCGGTTCGCCAGCGTCGTCGTTGCGCCCTGACCGGTCGTCCGCGTGGCGTGTTCCGCAAATTCGGTCTGGCTCGTAACAAGCTCCGTGAGATCGCTATGAAAGGCGAAATCCCGGGCGTAGTTAAAGCCAGCTGGTAATAGGAGATACAGAATGAGTATGCAAGATCCTATCTCCGATATGCTGACTCGCATCCGCAACGGCCAGCGCGCCAATAAAGTTTCCGTCGCTATGCCGTCGTCGAAGCTGAAAGTGGCTATCGCTCAGGTCCTGAAGGATGAAGGCTACATCGAGAGCTTTGCCGTAACTGGCGAAGAAAAGAAGCCGGTTCTTGAAGTTGAGCTGAAGTACTACGTTGGCCGCCCGGTTATTGAGCGTATCGAACGTGTGTCCCGTCCTGGCCTGCGCGTTTACAAGGGTTCTAACGAGATCCCTAAAGTAATGAATGGTCTGGGTGTGGCTATCGTTTCGACTTCCAGTGGCGTTATGACTGATCGCAAAGCACGTGCAGCCGGCATCGGCGGCGAGCTGCTGTGCGTAGTGGCTTAATCGGAGGGTTGATATGTCTCGCGTAGCTAAAAACCCCGTGGTTATTCCGGCAGGCGTAGAGGTTAAGTTTGGTGTTGCTGACGTTACCGTTAAAGGTGCGCTCGGTGCGCTGACTGCCGCTCTGTCCAGCGAAGTAGAAGTCAAACTGGTGGATAACCAGTTGCAATTTGCCGCCAAGAACGACAGCAAGTTCGCTCGCTCCATGTCCGGTACGCTCCGTGCGTTGCTGAACAACATGGTGACTGGTGTTAGCAAGGGCTTCGAAAAGAAACTGCAACTGGTTGGCGTTGGTTACCGTGCTCAGGCACAGGGTGACGCGCTGAACCTGTCGCTTGGTTTCTCTCATCCGGTTGTGCATCAAATGCCGGCTGGCGTGAAGTGTGAAACTCCGACTCAGACCGAGATCCTGATCAAAGGCGCTGACAAGCAGCAAGTTGGCCAGGTCGCAGCTGAAATTCGTGCATACCGTTCTCCTGAGCCGTACAAGGGTAAGGGCGTTCGTTACGCGGATGAGGTTGTGGTTCTGAAAGAGACCAAGAAGAAGTAATTGAGGCACTGAAATGGACAAGAAACAGACTCGACTCCGTCGTGCACGCAAAACCCGTGCTCGTATTGCGGAGCTCAAGATGGCTCGTCTGTGCGTTCACCGCACTAATGGCCACATTTACGCTCAGGTCATCGATGAAACTGGCAGCCGCGTTCTGGCAAGTGCTTCCAGCCTGGAGGCAGGCCTGCGCTCCCAAGTGACTAACGGTGGCAACACCGCCGCTGCAGTTGTTGTTGGCAAGGCTATCGCCGAAAAAGCCAAGGCTGCCGGTGTTAGCCAGGTTGCCTTTGACCGTTCCGGCTTCAAATACCATGGTCGTATCAAGGCCTTGGCTGACGCAGCCCGTGAAAACGGTCTTGTATTCTAATCGGAGTTAAGAATGGCTAAGCACGAGATCGAAGATCGTGGCGATGGTCTGATCGAGAAAATGATCGGCGTAAACCGTGTCACCAAAGTGGTGAAGGGTGGTCGCATCATGGCCTTCTCGGCTCTGACTGTTGTCGGTGATGGCGATGGTGGTATCGGCATGGGTAAAGGCCGTTCCAAAGAAGTGCCGGCTGCCGTACAAAAAGGTATGGAGCAGGCCCGTCGCAACATGTTCAAAGTTCCGCTGAAAAACGGCACTCTGCATCATGCAGTAGTTGGTACCCATGGTGCTACTACCGTATTCATGCAGCCTGCGAAGGAAGGTGCTGGCGTTAAAGCTGGTGGCCCGATGCGCGCCGTGTTTGAAGCACTGGGTGTTCATAACGTTTCTGCCAAAATTCATGGTTCCACCAACCCTTACAACGTGGTTCGTGCAACTCTGGATGGCCTGAGCAAGATCTGCACTCCGTCGCAGATCGCTGCCAAGCGTGGTCTGACCGTTGAGCAGATCCTGGGGGCTGATCATGAGTGATACCAAAACCATCAAAGTAACGCTGGTCAAGAGTCTGATTGGTCGCATTGAGTCCCACCGTGCGTGCGCGCGCGGTCTGGGCCTGAAGAAGCTGAACCAGACTGTTGAAGTAATCGACACTCCGGCTAACCGTGGCATGATCAACAAGATCAGCTATCTGGTTAAATTCGAGGGCTGAGAAATGTTGCTGAATACCATTAAGCCTGGTGCCGGCTCCAAGCATGCCAAGCGCCGTGTAGGCCGCGGCATTGGCAGTGGCCTGGGTAAAACTTGTGGTCGTGGCCACAAAGGTCAGAAGAGCCGCGCCGGTGGTTTCCACAAGGTCGGCTTTGAAGGCGGTCAAATGCCGCTGCAGCGTCGTCTGCCGAAGCGTGGTTTCAAGTCGCTGACTGCAGGCAATGTTGCCGAGGTTCGTCTGTCCGAACTGGCCCTGTTGCCGGTTGTGGAGGTGGATCTGCTGACTCTGAAGCAGGCTGGTCTGGTCCCCGCGCAGTCGCTGGGTGCCAAGCTGATTCTGTCCGGCGGCGTTGATCGCGCTTTCACCCTGCGTGGCGTTGCTGCTACCGCCGGTGCTAAGGCTGCAATCGAAGCTGCTGGTGGTAGCTTCGTAGAATAAGGCTCAGTCCGTGGCGAATACTTCTCTAGTTGGAAACGGTGACAAATTTGGTGATTTGAAGCGCCGAATCTTGTTTCTGCTTGGCGCATTGATCGTTTACCGCATTGGTGCGCATGTTCCGGTTCCCGGTATTGACCCGGCGGCACTAGCGAAGTTGTTCCAGACGTCACAAACGGGCCTGCTCGACATGTTCAACATGTTTTCGGGTGGGGCCCTTCAGCGATTTACGGTATTTGCCCTGGGCATTATGCCGTACATCTCTGCCTCCATCGTTCTTCAACTTGCTTCAGAGATTGTTCCAACGCTGAAGCAGTTGAAGAAGGAGGGTGATGCTGGGCGTCGCAAAATCACTCAGTACACACGCTATGCAACCTTGGCTCTGGCTTCTTTCCAGAGCTTTGGCATAGCGGTGATGTTGTTCAAGCAACCTAACCTCGTTGTCGTTCCGCAGTTCGAGTTTTATTTGACGACGGTGGTGAGTCTGGTTACCGGCACAATGTTCCTCATGTGGCTGGGTGAGCAGATTACCGAGCGTGGGCTGGGTAATGGCATCTCGCTGATTATCTGCGCGGGTATTGCTGCCGGTGTGCCGGCCGCAGTGGGCAAGACCCTGACTCTTACCAGTCAAGGTTCGCTGCCAATCCTGCTGGTGATCCTGCTGTTTGTGGCTGTGATCGCTGTGACCTATCTCGTGGTGTTTGTAGAGCGTGGACAGCGCAAGGTTCTGGTGAACTATGCGAAGCGTCAGGTTGGTAATCGTGTCATGCAGGGCCAGAGCACACATATGCCGCTCAAGCTCAATATGGCAGGTGTTATCCCTCCTATCTTTGCCTCAAGTATCATCCTGTTCCCTGCAACCGTGCTGGGTTGGTTTGGTAATACCGAGGGTCTGGGGTTCATGAAGTCTGTCGCTGACAAGCTTCATCCTGGTCAACCGGTTTATGTGTTGCTGTACGCTGCGGCAATCATTTTCTTCTGTTACTTCTACACCGCTTTGGTTTTCAACCCCAAAGAGACTGCAGATAACCTGAAGAAAAGCGGGGCGTTTATACCCGGTATTCGTCCTGGCGAACAGACTTCGCGTTACATCGAGAAGATCATCCTTCGCCTCACGCTGATTGGTGCGATCTACATCACACTTGTTTGCTTGATGCCAGAGTTCCTGATCCTGAACTGGAACGTGCCATTTTACTTTGGCGGGACCTCGCTGTTGATCATGGTTGTCGTGACCATGGACTTCATGGCGCAAGTACAGTCGTATGTTCTTTCCCATCAGTACGAAGGCCTGTTGAAGAAAGCGAACTTCAAGAGTGGCGTAAGTCGCTAAGGTAAACGGTAACTGAGCAAATGGCGAAAGAAGATACCATCCAGATGCAGGGTGAAGTCCTGGAAACGTTGCCTAATGCAACCTTCCGGGTGAAGCTCGAGAATGGACACGTTGTACTCGGGCACATCTCTGGCAAAATGCGTATGCATTACATCCGCATTCTCCCGGGTGACAAGGTTACGGTGGAGATGACCCCATACGACCTGTCTCGTGCCCGTATCGTGTTCCGTGCGAAGTAATCGCACTCGCTCTTTCAGATAGAAAGGAACTGAAATGCGTGTACAACCTTCGGTAAAGAAAATTTGCCGTAACTGCAAAATCATTCGTCGCAACCGTGTTGTACGAGTGATTTGTACTGATCCGCGTCACAAGCAAAAACAAGGCTAACATTTGTTGTCTTGGCTTTTGTTGTGCTAGAATCGCAACCTTTTCAAGCTTAACGCTTAAGGAAAGAGAATGGCCCGTATTGCAGGGGTAAATATCCCCAATCATGCGCATGCCGTTATCGGCCTGCAGGCAATCTATGGCATCGGCCAGACCCGCGCCAAGCACATTTGTGCTGCTTCCGGTATCAATCCGGCAAGCAAGGTTAAAGATCTGACTGAAGCTGAGATGGAAGCTCTGCGTGTTGAAGTGGCTAAGTTCACTGTTGAAGGTGATCTGCGCCGTGAAATCACGATGAGCATCAAACGACTGATGGACATGGGCTGCTATCGCGGCTTCCGTCATCGTCGTGGTCTGCCGTGCCGTGGTCAGCGCACCCGTACCAATGCACGTACCCGCAAAGGCCCGCGTAAGCCTATTGCTGGTAAGAAGTAATTCAAGGAACTTAGATAATGGCTAAAGCAAACACAGCTGGTCGTGTACGCAAAAAAGTACGCAAGTCTGTTAGCGATGGCATCGTGCACGTGCACGCTTCCTTCAATAACACCATTATTACCATCACCGATCGTCAAGGGAATGCTTTGTCTTGGGCTACCTCCGGCGGTGCTGGCTTCAAAGGCTCGCGTAAAAGTACACCCTTTGCTGCTCAAGTAGCAGCAGAGCACGCTGGTAAAGTTGCCCAAGAATACGGTGTAAAAAACCTGGAAGTACGTATCAAGGGTCCGGGCCCTGGCCGCGAATCCTCTGTACGCGCGCTTAACGCGCTGGGTTTCAAAGTGACCAGCATCTCCGACGTGACGCCAGTTCCGCACAACGGCTGCCGTCCTCCCAAGAAACGCCGTATCTAATCTGGAGAGTCTGAGAAATGGCACGTTACACTGGCCCTAAATGTAAACTGGCTCGTCGCGAAGGGACTGATCTCTTCCTGAAGAGCGCACGTCGTGCACTGGACTCCAAGTGCAAACTGGATACCGCTCCAGGTCAGCACGGCGCGAAGAATACCCGCCTGTCCGGCTTCGGTATTCAACTGCGTGAAAAGCAGAAAGTTCGCCGCATGTACGGCATTATGGAACGTCAGTTCCGTAAGTACTTCGCGGAAGCTGCCCGTCGTCAAGGCTCCACTGGTGAAAACCTGCTGCAGATCCTGGAATCCCGTCTGGATAACGTTGTTTATCGCATGGGTTTTGGTTCTACTCGCGCAGAAGCCCGCCAGTTGGTAAGCCACAAGGCGATCACTGTAAATGGCGTTGTAGTGAACATCCCGTCTTACCAGGTTAAATCTGGCGACGTGGTTGCTGTTCGTGAGAAGGCCAAGAAGCAGGTTCGTATTCAAGAAGGTCTGGCTCTGGCCGAACAGATCGGCTTCCCGGCTTGGGTCGCAGTTGACTCCAAGAAAATGGAAGGCGTATTCAAGACTGTTCCGGAGCGTTCCGAGTTGTCTAGCGATATCAACGAACAGCTCGTTGTGGAATTCTACTCCAAGTAATCGCTAGCTCTTAAGGAATGACTATGCAAAACAGCGCTTCGGAATTTCTGAAACCGCGTCTGATCGATGTGCAGCCGGTATCGGCTACACATGCACGTGTGTCGATGGAGCCGTTTGAGCGCGGCTATGCCCATACTCTGGGCAATGCGCTGCGCCGCATTCTGCTCTCTTCGATGCCGGGCTACGCCCCGACCGAAGTAACCATCGCTGGCGTTTTGCATGAGTATTCCGCTCTTGACGGTGTGCGGGAGGATGTTGTTGACATCCTCCTGAACCTGAAGGGCGTAGTGCTTAAACTGCATGGTCGTGACAGCCTGATTCTGTCCTTGAAAAAGGATGGTGAGGGCGCTGTTCTGGCCGGTGACATCGAGCTGCCGCATGATGTTGAGGTGATCAATCCTGATCACGTCATCGGTCATCTGGCCGCTGGTGGCAAGATCGACATGGAAATCAAGGTAGAGAAAGGCCGTGGCTATCAGCCGGTAGCGGCTCGTATCAACCATGATGACAATCGTGCGATCGGTACCATCCAGCTTGATGCCTCCTTCTCCCCGGTGCGTCGTGTCAGCTTTAATGTTGAAAGCGCCCGTGTAGAGCAGCGTACCGACCTGGATCGTCTGGTGCTCGATATCGAGACCAATGGTGTGATCGAGCCGGAAGAAGCAGTCCGTTTGGCTGCACGAATTCTGGTTGATCAGCTGTCGATCTTTGCAGACCTGCAAGGCACCGCAGTTGAGGAAGTCGTTGAAAAGGCGCCGCCGATCGATCCGATCTTGCTGCGTCCGGTAGACGATCTCGAACTTACGGTACGTTCCGCCAACTGTCTGAAGGCCGAGAACATCTACTACATCGGTGATCTGATTCAGCGTACGGAAACCGAGCTGCTGAAGACTCCGAACCTTGGTCGTAAGTCGTTGAATGAGATCAAGGAAGTTCTCGCTTCTAAAGGCCTGACCTTGGGCATGAAACTCGAAAACTGGCCGCCGGCTGGTCTCGAAAAGCCCTAAGCCGGGATAAAAGGACACTACAATGCGTCATCGTAATAGCAATCGTAAACTGAACCGTACCAGTAGCCACCGTCTGGCCATGCTTCGTAATATGGCTAACTCGCTGCTGCGTCACGAAGCAATCGTGACTACTCTGCCAAAGGCCAAAGAACTGCGCCGCGTTGCCGAACCGCTGATTACCCTGGGTAAGAAGCCGTCTCTGGCCAACCGTCGTCTGGCTTTTGACCGCACCCGTGACCGTGAAATCGTGGTGAAACTGTTCGACGTTCTGGGCCCGCGCTTCGCAGCCCGTAACGGCGGCTATGTTCGCATCCTGAAGTACGGCTTCCGTCAGGGCGATAACGCCCCGATGGCACTGGTTGAATTGGTTGACCGTGCAGAAGGTGAAGTAGTTGCTGAAGAAGCTGCCGAGTAATCGCAGTTGATTCTAAAAAAGCCAGCGCTTGCGCTGGCTTTTTTCATTTTCGCCATTGCTGCTGTTGATCATGTCTGGTGTTCACTGCATGGAAAGGCGCGTACTTACCACTGCTGTGCTATTGCACAGACTCAATGCAGTTGGTTGTGATCGAGGCGAGGAGGGTGAGGGCTGCTCTGCGAAGAGAGTGGAATGCAACGGCTGAGCTGGTAAACCTAGCGCCGCTCCTCAGGATTGGGCTATTAAGTGCAGCAGGTTACTGCCCCTAAGCGCCGTATTGCTCTTGAGTGCGCTGTCCAGGTTACAGGCAAACCATGGCTAACATGCTTGCAGCTACCTTTTCTGGCTTGGACATGGCAAGCATGTCAGTGCGAAGCTGCTGTGAACTGGCTATTAGCTTCTGCTCTATACCTGTGCCTGCAGCTTGCTGCTGCGGATGGCTGGTGCGTAGTCTCTTAATTCAATAAAGCAGGTATGCCAGCGCGGCCAACGTTGGCCGCGTCGCAACGTCATTCCATTGTATTGCGTATAGTGAAATTCACTGTCTAGAGACAGGGGATTACCCTTGATTCACGTGCCTGTGCCCACTGCTGTCGTTTTTTTCTTTGTCAGTGGCGGTGACAGATAATCGCATCCGTTTTAAATTGATTTGTACAGAATTGTTCCGTAGTGAACAAACTACACAATAAGCTACACGGGAGATTGTCGATGAAGCAAAGCAATGGTTGGACTTTGAAGCGGCGTTTGCAGTTACAGGTAGTGCTGGTTGCTGTGATTTTGTGTGTGGTGGGTGGCTTGTCGTTGCTGCATGAGCGCAGTGTTATGTTGCAGGACCGCGAAGCGAAAGTACGCAATTTGGTGGAAGTGGCGCTGACGGTGATCAGAAACTATGAAGAGCGTGCGGCCAGTGGCCAACTCAGTGAAGCCGACGCCAAGCAGCAGGCCGCCGCCGTCTTGAATGCAGCCCGCTATGATGGCACGGAATATTTCTTTGCCTTCGACCCTGCGTGGAACTGGGTGGTGCATGGCGCCAAGCAAGCGATGGTGGGCAAGAATCTGGAAACCATCAAGGATCCGACAGGCAGCCCGTTGAAGCCTTTGTTCCAGGGGGCGCTGACGGCTGGTGGCGGCAAGGGCATGGCAAGCTATGTGTGGGACAAGCCGGGTTTTAGCACGCCGCAGCCGAAAGTGTCCTACCTGGCGACATCGGCCAAGTGGGGCTGGGTGGTGGGGACCGGCATTTATCTCGACGATGTGCAGGCCGCGTTCATGGAGCAGGCGCTGTTGCTGGCGCTGGAAGTGCTGGCAGCGATTGTGGTGGTGATTGGTGTCGGTGTCTGGTTGCGCCGCAGCGTGATGCAGCAGCTGGGAGCAGAGCCGGCGCTGACGCGCGAGGTGGTGCACCGCATTGCTGAGGGTGACTTGCATGTGCCGGTGCCGCTGGCCAGTGGTGATGACCATAGCCTGTTGGCCGCAGTAGCGGACATGCAGCAACACCTGCGCGAACTGGTCGGTGGCATTGCCAACAGCAGCCGCACGCTGTCCGGCATGGCCGGCGATATTTCCGGCAGCGCCGGCGCCGTGGCGGCCAGTTCCGATCAGCAAAGTCATGCCGCCACCGCGATGGCGGCTTCGATTGAACAACTTACCGCCAGTATCAAGCAGATCGCCGAGCTGGCGGACCATGCGCGCGAAGTGTCGGCCAACTCCGGTCAGCTGTCGGATCAGGGTGGCGAGGTTATCGCCAGCGCGGTAGTGGAAATGCAGCGCATCAATGAGGCTGTCGATCATGCCGCACTGACCATTGGCGACCTGGTCAGCAAGACACAGACCATCTCCAGCATCATGCAGGTGATCAAGGATATTGCCGACCAGACCAATTTGCTGGCGTTGAATGCGGCGATCGAGGCGGCACGTGCTGGCGAAACCGGGCGCGGTTTTGCCGTGGTGGCGGATGAGGTGCGTAAGCTGTCGGAACGTACCGCTGGCGCGACACAGGAAATCGCCGTGATGATCCGCGACATTCAGCACGGCTCCGAGGAGTCGCGCAGCAATATGGAGGAAGCGGTCAGCCGGGTGAAGTCAGGCCTGACCCTGGCCGAGCAGGGCGGAGAAGCGATCCGCCACATCCGTGACAGTGCCAATGGCGTGGTCGGCGTGGTGAGGGAGATTTCGCAGGCGTTGGCGGAACAGGGCAATGCTAGTGAGGAAATCACCCGCAATGTCGAGCATATTGCACTGGGTGCGGCCAACAATGCAGAGGCATCGGGCAAGGCTTCCAGCGCGATCGGCGAGCTGAACGAACTGACCGAGCGCCTGCGCGGCATGGTGTCGCGTTTCCAAGTGTAAGGCAGGCTAGCACGCAAAAAAGCCCGGCAGAAGCCGGGCTTTTTCATATCGTCAGGGAATCAGCTTTCCAGCACCTGACCTTGTTGTCGCCGTTGCCACAAGCCCAAACCAATGCCTAGCAACAGCAGCGCGCCGCAGCCTAGCAGTACAGGCCGGTTGCCGTAGTGCATATACGGTGTCAGTCCGGTACGCCCCTGCACACTGGCAGCCAGTGTCTGGCGGGTGTCGGGTGCCGCGACGGCGACTACTTCGCCATGGTGATCAATCACCGCAGTCATCCCCGTATTGGTACTGCGCAGCATCGGGCGGCCGGTTTCCAGCGCCCGCGCCTGCGACAGTTGCAGGTGCTGGCTCATGGCATTGCTCTTGCCAAACCAGGCCAGGTTGCTGACGTTGGCCAGCATGGTGGCGCCGGCGGCAGGGCCGATCAGTTCTTCGCCGAAGCCATCTTCATAACACACGTTGAAGGCAATGCGCTGGCCGGCGATGGCCAGCGGTGGCTGGCGGTCTCCCCCGGGGGTAAAGCCGGATAGTGGCATATGCATGAACTGGTAGATCCAGCTGGTCAGCATTGGCAGCGGGATGAACTCGCCAAACGGTACCAGGTGGTTCTTGGCGTAATACGGCTGTCCCGGCTGGTTCAGTGCCACCACCGCATTCAGGTAGCCACGGCCATCCGGGGTGCGGCGCGGCAGCCCGGTGACCAGCGCACTGTTTTTCAGGCCTGCCGCAGCGTTGATCATGGTGAGGTAGCCGGAAGGCATGTCTTCCAGAAACACCGGCAGCGCCGTTTCCGGCAGCAGCAGCAGCTGCGCCGGCGGCGCTTGCACCAACATGCGGTAGTAGGTGGCGAGGGTGAATTCGAAGGTGGCCGGATCCCACTTCAGCGATTGCGGAATATTGCCTTGCAGCAGGGCCACCCGGAGCGGGGCACCGCTGTTCTGCGTCCATTGCTGTTGCTTGAACTGATTGCCGCCAACCCACACGGCGACCAGCAGCAGTGTCGCTGCGAGTTGGCCGCGGCGCGGCAACTGCCACAGCAGCATCAGCAGCGCGGCGCTGAGGGCGACGGCAAAGGTCACCAGGTGGATGCCACCCAGCGGCGCATAGCCGGCCAGCGGGCTTTCGGTGATCTGGCTGTAACCGGCGGCCCCCCAGGGAAAACCGGTCAGCATCCAGCTGCGCAGCCATTCGCTCAGCGTCCAGGCAGCGGGAAACAGCAGCCAGCGCACCAGTGGCTGGCGGTGCATGCGCACGGTGAGGTGGCAGGCCAGCGCCGGATATAACGCCAGATAGGCTGGCAACAGCAGCGTCATGCCGCCGGCCAGCAGCGCCGGCATGCCGGCAATGTCGTGCAGGCTGATATAGATCCAGTAGAACTGGCCACAGTAGGCGGTGAGGCCCCATAGCCAGGCCGTGCTAAACGCACGTTGCGGCCAACGTTGCACCAGCCACAGCAGCGCGGCCATGCACAGCGGCATCAGGAAGAACAGCCGGTATGGTGCGTAGGCCAACACAGTGGTGGCGCCGCTGAGCAGTGTCAGCAGCAGCCAGGCGAGTTGTTGCAGCATGCTTAGTCCTGGGGTTGGCCGCGACGTTCGACCAGCAGTGCCTGCAGACGACGACTGTCGGCGCGAATCACGGTGAAGTGCCAGCCGTCCAGCTGCAGTCCTTCACCGCGTACCGGCACATAGCCCAGGTTGGCGGTGACCAGACCGCCGATGGTGTCCACCTCGTCATCCGGTAGTGCGCATTCGAAGAAGTCGTTGAAGTCTTCCACCGTGGTGGTGGCCAGCACGCGGAAGCGGCCGCCACGCACCGGCACGATGTCCTCTTCCGATTCGATCAGATCGTGCTCATCGTCGATATCGCCGACGATTTCTTCCAGCACGTCTTCAATGGTCACCAGCCCGGACACGCCGCCGTATTCATCCACCGCAATCGCCATATGCGTCTTGGTGGCGCGGAATTCGCGCAGCAGGCTGTCCACGCGCTTGCTTTCCGGCACGAATACCACCGGCCGCAGCATGGCCTTGAGATTGAATGCCTGCGGTGCCAGGAAGTAGCGCAACAGGTCTTTGCTCAGCAGGATACCCTGCACGTCGTCCTTGTCGTTGCCGATCACCGGAAAGCGCGAATGCCCTAGTTCGATCACCCGTGGCAGCAGGTTCTCGATCGGGTCACCCAGGCTGATGACATCCATCTGGCTGCGCTGCACCATGATCTCGCGCACCGTGCGCTCGGAGAACGACAGCACGCCCTCGATCATCGCCAGAGCCTCGGCGTCCAGCAGGTTGCGTTCGAAGGCGGCGTGCAGCTGCGCTTTCAGCTCCTCGCGATCTTCCGGCTCGTGGGTGAAGCGGTTCAGCAGGCGCTCAAACCAATTGGGGGACGGTTTACTGGAATCTTCCATAATGGCGATGGGTTCAGGCCTTCTCGGCAGCGTAAGGGTCGGCATAGCCTAACTTGGCGAGGATGACGCTTTCAAGCGCTTCCATGACCTCGGCCTCGTCGTCGGCTTCGTGATCGAAGCCTTGCAGGTGCAGCATGCCATGCACGGTAAGGTGTGCGTAGTGGGCGTCCAGCGTCTTGCCCTGTTCGGCGGCTTCACGTGCCACCACCGGCGCACAGAACACCAGGTCGCCGAACAGTGGCAGGCCGGCTACGGTGTCGCCTTCGTTCAGGGCAAAGCTCAGCACATTGGTGGCGTAGTCCTTAGCGCGGTAATCGCGGTTCAGGGCACGGCCCTCGGCCTCGTCCACTACCACTAGCGAGATCTGTGCCTGCTTCACGCCGCTTTGCAGCGCGGCCTGGCACCAGCGGCGCCACTGTTTGCCGTCCGGCAGCGGCTGCTCGCTGTCCAGGCGGTCTTCCAGCGTCAGTTCCAGCCGTGCGGCCAACCTTTGCAGTAGTTTGTTACGTTTGGCTTGTTTCATTGTCCTGCTTGCTTTGATAGCGGTTGTAGGCGTCGACGATCTTCTGCACCAGCGGATGGCGCACCACGTCTTCGCTGTTGAAATGATGGAAATGGATGCCGCGCACGTCCTTGAGGATGCGCTCGACTTCCACCAGCCCGCTTTTCTGGTTGCGGGCCAGGTCGATCTGGGTGATGTCGCCGGTGATCACCGCCTTGGAGCCGAAGCCGATGCGGGTCAGGAACATCTTCATCTGCTCCGGCGTGGTGTTCTGCGCCTCGTCCAGGATGATGAAGGCGTTGTTCAGCGTGCGACCGCGCATATACGCCAGCGGTGCGATCTCGATCAGGTTCTTCTCGAACAGCCGCGCCACCTTGTCGAAGCCCATCAGGTCGTACAGCGCGTCATACAGCGGGCGCAGGTAAGGGTCTACTTTCTGTGCCAGATCGCCGGGCAGGAAGCCCAGCTTCTCGCCGGCTTCCACCGCCGGGCGCACCAGTACGATGCGCTTCACCACTTCGCGCTCCATGGCATCCACCGCGCAGGCTACCGCCAGGTAGGTCTTGCCGGTGCCGGCCGGGCCGATGCCGAAGGTGATGTCGTGGGCAAAAATCTGCTTGATGTAGCTGCTCTGGCGCGGGGTACGGCCTTTCAGGTCGCGGCGACGGGTCGCCAGCGGCGGCATGTCGTCATCCTGCGGGTTGTCCTGGCGTGCTTCCACCAGCCCCAGCTGGATGTCGCGCACGTTCAGTTCACGTTTTTCCGCCAGGGTGTAGCAGCGTTGCAGTAGCACAAGGGCGCGGGTGGCCTGTTCACCCTTGATGGTGAACTGCTCGGCGCGACGCTGGATGCTGACATCCAGCCCGGTTTCGATCTGTTTGAGGTTTTCGTCCAGCGGGCCGGTCAGGCGCGCCAGCCGTTCGTTGTCCACCGGGGTGAACTGGTAACTGCAGCTTTGTTGGTCGCTCATGGCGTCTTGAGGAGGGCTTCCGGGCAGTGTTTCTGTTGCTGCCATTGTCGTAGGCGGGACTGGTATTGTTCAAGCGCCGCGATTTCCTGCTCCGGGCGGCGCAGCTGTCCCATTGGCACCGGAATCGACAGCCCGATGCTGCCGTGGCTGCCGATGGCGCTGCCCAGGCCGATATTCATCTGTACATCCGGGTTGGCCGTCTGCAGCTGGCGCAGGCGGGCCGCACTGCGCTGTTGCTGGCGAGCCAGACCGGCACAGTCCAGTGTGGCCGGGTCGCTGGCGATGAAGCCGTCATCGTCCGGCGTACTGGCGCAGCCGGCCAGCAGGCCGGCGACGAGAAGGGAGTGCAGCAGTCGTTTCATGCGATCTCCCGGCCTGACGGCCTTATCCCGTCTCGCCGGTCAGCACTTCGCCGCCCAGCGAATGCGGGAAGGCTTCGGTGATCACCACGTCGACGAGCTGGTTGAGCAGGCGCGGGTGGCCGTAGAAGTTCACCACGCGGTTGTTGGCGCTGCGGCCGGCCAGCATATTGGGGTCTTTCTTGGAGATGGCCTGCACCAGCACGCGCTGCACGCTGCCAACCATGCTCTGGTTGATCTCGAAGCCGCGAGCCTCGATCACCTCGTTCAGCGCTTCCAGCCGGCGCACCTTTTCCTTGTGCGGAGTATCGTCCACCAGGTTGGCCGCAGGCGTACCCGGGCGCGGGCTGTAGATGAACACATAGCTGAAGTCGAACGCCAGATCCTGCACCAGCTTCAGGGTCTGCTCGAAATCGGCCTCGGTCTCGCCGGGGAAGCCGACGATGAAGTCGGACGACAGGCACAGGTCCGGGCGCAGCGCACGCAGCTTGCGGATGATCGACTTGTACTCCAGCGCGGTGTAGCCGCGCTTCATCGCGGTCAGCACGCGGTCGCAGCCGCTTTGCACCGGCAGGTGCAGGTGCGATACCAGCTTGGGCAGCTTGCCGTAGCAGTCGATGATGCGCTGACTGAACTCACGCGGGTGGCTGGTGGTAAAGCGCATGCGCTCCACCCCGGGGATCTCGTGCACGTACTCCAGCAGCATGGCGAAATCGGCGATTTCGCCATCGGCCATCACACCGCGGTAGGCATTAACGTTCTGCCCCAGCAGGGTGATTTCCTTCACGCCCTGCGCGGTGAGGCCGGCGATCTCGGTCAGCACGTCCTCGAACGGGCGCGATACTTCCTCGCCGCGGGTGTACGGCACCACGCAGAACGAGCAGTACTTGGAGCAGCCTTCCATGATCGATACCGAGGCCGCGCTGCCTTCCACCTTGGCCGGCGGAATGTGGTCGAACTTCTCGATCTCCGGAAAGGAAATATCCACTTGCGCGCTGCCGCTTTGCTGGCGGCTCTTGATCAGCTCCGGCAGGCGATGCAGGGTCTGCGGGCCGAATACCACATCCACGTAAGGCGCGCGCTTGACGATGGTGTCGCCCTCCTGCGACGCCACGCAGCCGCCGACGCCGATGATCAGGTCGGGGCGGGCTTCCTTCAGCGGGCGGATGCGGCCCAGGTCGGAAAACACTTTTTCCTGCGCCTTTTCGCGCACGCTACAGGTGTTGAACAGGATAACGTCGGCTTCTTCCGGGTTATCGGTCTTGATCATGCCTTCGCTGCTGCCCAGCACGTCCACCATCTTGTCCGAGTCGTACTCGTTCATCTGGCAGCCGAATGTCTTGATGTAAACCTTTTTCATGCCTGCTTCTGTCTGCAAATAAACCGGGCAGGCGGGACCTGCCGCAAAAAGAAAGGCCAGCGGTGGCGGCGCCGGCTTCCACGGAGGAATGCGCTTTTTCGCTGGCAAATGAATATCTTGCGCGCGAGTTTATCACAGCGCGGGGCTGGTCGCAGTGGCGCCGCCACGGCGCAGCGCCAGTTTGAACACGAACGGATTAAGCAGGATGGACAGAATGGCGCCAGCCATGATCAGCGCATGGCCGCGGCTGGACAGCAGCTCCAGCTGCAGCCCCAGTCCGGCGAGGATGAAGGAGAACTCGCCGATCTGCGCCAGGCTGGCGGCGATCAGCCAGCGGTCGCCCCTGGGTTGGCGCAGCACCGCCATCAGCCACCATGCGGCCAACCCTTTGCCGACGATGATGATGGCCAGCGTGGCCAGCACTGCCGGCAGGTCGTTGACCAGTACGCGCGGATCGAACAGCATGCCGGCGGCGACGAAGAACAGCACCGCGAACGCGTCACGCAGCGGCATTGCCTCCTCGGCGGCGCGGTGGCTGAACGGCGAGCCGGCCAGCACGGTGCCGGCAAAGAACGCGCCCAGCGCGAAGGAAACGTCGAACAGTGCGGTGGCGCCGTAGGCCACGCCCAGCGCGGTGGCCAGCACCCCCAGGCGGAACATCTCGCGGCTGCCGGTATAGACGATCTTCTCCAGCATCCACGGAATTACCTTCTGCCCCACCAGCATCATCACTGCCACGAAGGCTGCCACCTTGCCCAGCGTCAGCAGGATGGCCTGCAGCGAATCGCCAAGGTTGGCCGCACTATTGCCGGCAATGGCCGGGATCAGCACCAGTGCCAGGATGGTCGCGATGTCCTCGGTCACCAGCCAGCCCACCGCTACCTTGCCGGCCGGGGTTTCCAGTCGCTGGTGTTCTTCCAGCGATTTGAGCAGCACCACTGTGCTGGCGACCGACAGTGCCATGCCGAACAGCAGACCCTCGGCCAGCGGCCAGCCCAGCAGCGTGGACAGGCCGCATCCCAGTGCAATGGCCACGGCGATCTGCGCGATGGCGCCGGGCAGGGCGATGCGTTTCACCGCCAGCAGGTCGCTGATGGAAAAATGCAGGCCGACGCCGAACATCAGCAGGATCACGCCGAGCTCCGCCAGCTCGGAGGCCAGGTGGCCATTGGCGACGAAGCCCGGGGTGAACGGGCCGATGATGATGCCGGCGGCCAGGTAACCCAGTAGCGGCGGCAGGCGCAGTTTCAGTGCCACGGCGCCCAGTGCGAAGGCCGCTACCAGGGCGGCGACAAGGGTGGTGATGAGGGGTGTTGCGTGCATGATGTCTCCCTGTTTTCGTTTATTGAAATACGAGAGCGGTCGGCGGCGAGAGTTCCTGCGCACCCAGCTAGTAATTGCTTAGAATTAAACGAAATCGATGCTGGAGACAGGTAAATGTGGCGACAAGAGTATTCGGATGCAGAGCTGGAGCAGATTAGCGAGGAGGCGCTGCTGTATATGTGTGCCTGCCCCGGGCAGGTGGCCAGCGAAATCCGCCGTCTGCGCGAGCTCATTGCGTACCAGCTGTCCTGCGAGCAGCAGCCGGATAATGTCAGTGCCGTGCATCAGTGCATTGCCCGGCATGCCATCCAGTCGCATGCGGTGATGGAGGCGTGTCTGAGCGAGGTGCTGGCGCTGGAGGGGTGGGATCGGCAGACCCTGCGCATGCCGGAAGGCCTGCGTATCCGCCGGGATGCGCTGCTGCGTGGGGAGTGAGCCTAGTGGCGGGCCCTCGGGCTTGCCACCATGCGGCGGCACAAAGCAAAAACGCCAGCTCGGTGAGCTGGCGTTTTTGTATTTGGTGGCGAATCAGGGACTCGAACCCCGGACCTGTGGATTATGATTCCATCGCTCTAACCAACTGAGCTAATTCGCCGTGAGACTTTGCTTGCGCACAATCTCGATAAACTGTGGTGGCGAATCAGGGACTCGAACCCCGGACCTGCGGATTATGATTCCGTCGCTCTAACCAACTGAGCTAATTCGCCACATTTCGATGCGTTGGCATCGAGGCTGCGAACTATACGCAGCGATTTTCGCAGTGTCAACTATTTCTGCAGCATGCCCGCCAATGGTCTAGCGCTGCTTAACTTACAGCGTGTAGCAGCGGTCGCCGCTGCGGAAGCCGCTCCAGTCAATGGCGACCTCTTTGCCAAAGCCGATTACCTTGAAGGTCTCGCCCATTTCCTGCGGCGACAGCAGGCGTTGTGCCGCCTTGGCGATGGGCAGGTAGTCCTTGACGTTGGCCGCATCCAGGAAGGACAGCAGTTCGGTGATGCCGGCGTTGATCAGGAACTGTGCCTGGCTGGTGTAGCCGATCAGGTCCAGACCGGCGTCGATGCCGGCCTGTGCCACCGCGCTGAAATCCACATGCGTGGTCAGGTCCATCAGTCCCGGCAGGTAGAACGGGTCCTGGATGGTGTGGTGGCGGTAGTGGCCGAGCAGGGTGCCCATGCTGCGTTCCGGGTGGTAGTACTCGCCGGCGCTGTGGCCGTAGTCGATCATCAGGATCGCGCCGCGGGTCAGTACCCCGGCCAGGGTGCGGATGAAGGCGCGGTTGGCCAGGCTGATTTCGCTGACGTAATCCGGAATCTGCGGCAACAGGCTGTCCGCCAGTGCCTTGAGCTGCGGCTCGGCAATATCGCGGTCTTCGTAGGCCAGGGCGCCGTCGCGCACGGTGACGCCACGCTGTTGCAGCTGCTTGTCGGCATTGCGCAGCACCAGCTCCACCGGCATGGCGTCCAGTACCTCGTTGCCCAGCAGGACGCCGTCCACACTGTCCGGCAGTGCCGGCAGCCAGCGCACCTTTGCGGCCAACGTTGCCGGCAGGCTGGCGATGGTTTCACGCTGGCGCTCGATCAGCTCCGGCGACAGGTCGACGATGCTGTAGCTGGCCGGGGCGCAGCCCAGCGCGTCCAGCGCCAACAGAAGGTCGGCGGCGAGGCGGCCGCTGCCGGCGCCGAATTCCACGATGTGACCGGCAGTCTGTGGCAGTAGCTCGGCCAGCTGCCGTGCCAGCGTTTGCGCAAACAGCGGCGTCAGTTCCGGTGCGGTGATGAAGTCGCCGCCCTCGCCGAACTTGCGGCTGCCGGCGGTGTAGTAGCCAAGGCCGGGGGCGTACAGTGCCAGTTCCATGTAGCGCGAAAACGGCATCCAGCCGTCGCGGGCGGCAATTTCGGCGGCGATGGTGCGGGCGAGGGTCTGGCTGACGGCCAGCGCGTCGGCGGAAGCTTCGGGCAGGGACATGGTGTGAAAACTCGCAGGGCGGAACGCGCGACCATCACGTGGCGCGGGTTCGCGTTTAAAATGGCGGGAATTGTCGCTAATCGGCGCGTTGTCGCCAAGCAAATACCAACGGGAGAGCGCATGCAAGCGGATGTTCACGACAAGGTGGTGCTGATTACCGGGGCGGCCAAGCGGGTGGGGGCGGGCATCGCGCGCCATCTGCATGCCCGTGGCGCGCGGCTGGTGCTGCATTATCGGGGCTCGCGTCCGGCGGCGGAAACGTTGGCCGCAGAGCTGAACGCGCAGCGCGCCGGCTCGGTGGTGCTGCTGCAGGCCGACTTGCTGGATAGCGCCGCCTTGCCACGGTTGGTGGACGACGCGCATGCTGCCTTTGGCCGCCTGGACGGGCTGGTCAACAATGCTTCCAGCTTCTACCCCACCGAAATCGGCACCATCCGTGAGCAGGAGTGGCTGGATCTGATGGGCAGCAATCTCAAGGCGCCGTTGTTCCTGGCGCAGGCGGCGGCCAGCTATCTGGCGGCTACCCGCGGCGCCATCGTCGGCATCGTCGACATCCATGCCGAGCGGCCGATGAAGCGCCACCTGGTGTACAGCCTGGCCAAGGCTGGCCACGCGCAGCTGATCCGCAGTCTGGCGGTGGAGCTAGCGCCCTTGGTGCGCGTCAATGGCGTATCGCCGGGGGTGAACCTGTGGCCGGAGGACGAGGTGTCGTTCGATGCTGGCGAGCGCGCCGCCATCGAGGCGTCGATTCCGCTGGCGCGCGCCGGGCAGCCGGAAGATATCGCCCGCGCAGTGGCGTTTCTGCTGTTCGATACCGACTACGTCAACGGCCAGATCCTGGCGGTGGACGGCGGCCGCAGCGTGGTGCTGTAGCCGTGAGCGGGCCGCCGCCGGCGGCCAAGCTTTGCTGCCCTGCAAAAAATTGGCGGCTGCATGGCAAAAACCGTCCTGATCGGACTAAAATAGCCGGTTTTTCAATTTCTTAGCCGTACCTCATGTCCGAACAACTCCGCGATGCCGATGCCAAGGCCAAAAAGGCCAGCTTCGAAGGCAACAAACTCACCAAGCGTCTGCGTCACCACGTAGGCGATGCCATCAACGACTTCAACATGATCGAAGAGGGCGACCGCGTGATGGTGTGCCTCTCCGGCGGCAAGGACAGCTACACCCTGCTGGACATCCTGCTGGGGCTGCAGAAGTCGGCACCAATCAATTTCTCCATCGTGGCGGTCAACCTGGACCAGAAGCAGCCGGGCTTCCCCGAACACGTGCTGCCGCAGTATCTGCAATCCATCGGCGTGGAATACCGCATCGTCGAGGAAGACACCTACAGCATCGTCAAGCGGCTGGTGCCGGAAGGCAAGACCACCTGCAGCCTGTGCTCGCGCCTGCGCCGCGGCATCCTGTACCGCGTGGCCGACGAGCTGGGCGCGACCAAGATCGCGCTCGGTCACCATCGCGACGACATGCTGCATACCTTGTTCCTCAACATGTTCTACGGCGGCAAGCTGAAGTCGATGCCGCCCAAGCTGGTGAGCGACGACGGCAAGCACATGGTGATCCGCCCGCTGGCGTACTGCCGCGAGAAGGACCTGGAGCGCTACGCCACGCTGCGCGAATTCCCGATCATCCCGTGCAACCTGTGCGGCTCGCAGCCCAACCTGCAGCGCCAGGTGGTGAAGGAGATGGTCAACGACTGGGACAAGCGCTTCCC
>CAMLGD010000014.1 GCA_946479405.1 uncultured Vogesella sp. | reverse complement strand
CCAGGAAGATCTGACCGTCGGTGATCGAGATCACGTTGGTCGGAACGAACGCGGAAACGTCGCCAGCCTGGGTTTCGATGATCGGCAGGGCGGTCAGGGAACCGGTCTTGCCTTTCACTTCGCCGTTGGTGAACTTCTCGACGTACTCTTCGGAAACGCGGGAAGCGCGCTCCAGCAGACGGCTGTGGAGATAGAACACGTCGCCCGGGTAGGCTTCACGGCCCGGCGGACGGCGCAGCAGCAGGGAGATCTGGCGGTAGGCAACAGCCTGCTTGGACAGGTCATCGTATACGATCAGGGCATCTTCACCGTTATCACGGAAGAATTCGCCCATCGCGCAACCGGAGTACGGTGCGATGAACTGCAGTGCAGCGGCTTCGGAAGCGGTAGCGGCAACAACGATGGTGTGACCCATGGCGCCGTGCTCTTCCAGCTTGCGTACCACGTTGGCGATGGAAGACGCTTTCTGACCTACGGCTACGTAGATACAAACAACGCCAGTGCCTTTCTGGTTAACGATCGCGTCCAGTGCAACGGCGGTCTTACCAGTCTGGCGGTCACCAATGATCAGCTCACGTTGGCCGCGACCAACCGGAACCATGGAGTCGATAGACTTCAGGCCGGTTTGCATCGGCTGCGATACCGATTGACGGGCAATAACGCCCGGAGCAATTTTCTCGATCGGGGAAGACTTGGTCGCGTTGATCGGGCCTTTGCCATCGATCGGCTGACCCAGCGCGTTAACCACGCGGCCAACCAGTTCACGACCCACCGGCACTTCCAGAATGCGACCGGTGCACTTCACTTCCTGACCTTCGGAAATGTGCTCGTACTCGCCCAGGATCACGGCACCAACGGAGTCACGCTCCAGGTTCATGGCCAGGCCGAAGGTGTTGCCCGCAAACTCGAGCATTTCACCCTGCATGACGTCTGCCAGACCATGGATACGAACGATGCCGTCGGTTACGGAGATCACGGTACCTTTGGTACGGGACTCAACGCCTTCGGACAGGTTCTGAATCTTGGCCTTGATCAGGTCACTGATTTCAGAGGGGTTCAACTGCATGATCTCTCCTAATTCTTGAGGCTTGCGGCCATTGCCTGCAGTTTGCCGCTGACAGACGCATCAATCACGTCGTCACCAATCAGGATACGTACGCCACCGATCAATTCCGGCACTTCACGTACGACGATGCGCACGGATTTAGCGTATTTATGACTGAGAGATGCGGTCAGTTCGGCTTGCTGGGCATCAGTCAGGGCAAAAGCGGTTTCGACAGTAGCGTCGATCACACCTTCAGCCTGAGCCTTCAGCACTTCAAACTGGGCGGCAATTTCCGGCAGCAGCGTCAGACGGCGGTTTTCGATGAGGGCAACAACAAAGTTACGCACTTCGTCGGTTGCCTTATCACCCAGCACATCAAACAACAGCGCCTCAATCTCTTGCGCGGTATGTTTCGGGTTGGTGACAACTTGCGTCACGTCCGGGTTCGCCACCATGGCAGCCAGCCACGCGAGAGCTTCCGACCACTTGCTCTGGGTCTGCTGCTCGGTGGCAAGGCTGTATACCGCTTCGGCGTAGGGCCTTGCTACGGTAATGAGTTCTGCCATGAGTTAATTAAAACTCCGCTTTGATGGAGGCAAGCAGTTCAGCGTGCTTGGCCTTGTCGATCTCGTGGCGCAGGATTTTTTCCGCACCGGCTACGGCCAGCGAAGCCACATGCTCGCGCAGGGTCTCCTTGGCACGCAGCACTTCCTGATCGATATCGGACTTGGCATCAGCAACCAGACGGGCACCCTCGGTACGGGCCGTTTCTTTCGCTTCTTCCACGATCTGGGAGGCACGCTTTTCGGCGGCCATCACGATTTCGGTCGCTTGCTGCTTGGCTTTGCGCAGCTCGTCGCCGGCACGCTTTTCAGCTGCTTCCAGATCCTGTTTGCCACGCTCTGCCGCGGCCAAGCCATCAGCGATACGCTTGGCACGCTCGTCCATCATGTTGGTAAGCGGAGGCCAAACAAACTTCATGGTGAACCATACCAGGATGGCGAAAGTGATCGCCTGGCCCAGTAGTGTTACGTTGAATTCCACGCTTGTTTTCCTCCAGTGTGGTTACGACAACAACCGTTTCCGCTTAAAAATTAAGCGCCAGCTTTCAGTGCAGCAACAGCAGCGGTCAGGAACGGGTTGTTGAAGGTGTACAGCATTGCAACACCCACACCGATCATGGAAATGGCGTCCAGCAGACCAGCAATAATGAACAGCTTGGTTTGCAGAACCGGGATCAGTTCCGGCTGGCGAGCGGAGGACTCCAGGAACTTGCCACCCAGGATGGCGAAGCCCAGAGCGGTACCGATAGCGCCGAGGCCAATGATCAGGGCTGCAGCCAGAGCGGTCATGGACTGGATCTGAGAAACGAGAGCTTCCATTTAAATCTCCTAAAGACTAATGCAAGGATGGTTTGAGAAAAGGTACTAAAAAAACACAAAAAATCAGTGATGCTCAACTGCCAGGCTCAGGTACACGATGGTCAGCATCATGAACACGAAAGCCTGCAGGGTAATAACCAGGATGTGGAAGATGGCCCACGGCGCACCCAGCACCCACTGCACACCCCACGGCAGCAGCGCGATCAGGATGAAGATCAGTTCGCCGGAGTACATGTTACCGAACAGACGAAGCGCCAGAGAGATCGGCTTGGCCGCCAGTTCCACCAGCTGGAACGCAAAGTTCACCGGCGCCAGGATAATGATCATCGGCAGGCTTTCGGCATGGAACGGGGCGGTGAACAGCTCCTTGATCCAGCCACCCAGGCCCTTTGCCGAGATGGAGAAGCCAATGATGCACAGCATCACCGACAGCGACATGGCGAAAGTGGCGTTCACGTCGGCGGACGGTACCACACGGAAGTAAACGTGATGCGGGTCATGGCCTAGCGCGGCGCCGATGTTGCCGGCAATCCACGGCAGCAGGTCAACCGGCAGCATGTCCATGGCGTTCATCAGGAACACCCACACGAAAATGGTCAGTGCCAGCGGGGCAACAACCTTGCTCTTGGCGTGGAAGATTTCCTTCACCTGGGTGTCGACCATCTCGACGATGGACTCTACAAACAGTTGCAGACGACCCGGGTTTTCCAGTTTAGCGTTACGGGCAACCTTGGCAAAAATGCCGACAAACAGGAAGCCCAACAGCAGGGAAATGGAGAAGGTATCGACGTGCAGACTCCAGAAACCGCCCTCATGCGAGGAGTTCCAGAACGTCAAGTGGTGCTGAATATACTCAGTTGCGTTACTTGCCATTGCGTTGGTCTCGATTATTGCTCAAAAGCCCGAACCAGTAGCCGGATGTCGCGGCGATATAGCCTGCAAACAGTCCCGCTACGGATAAATCCTTGAAAAATGCGAACGTACCCGCAAATAACAGGACAGTGACAACAAACTTCACCGCCTCTGCTTGGTAATGCGCCCGCATCAGCGCTGGCGGAGCAGCGCGCTGCACCTTGCCCGCGATCCGCACGTACAGCAGGGCGGGCATGATGGCACATAGCCCGCCTATCAGTACAGACATTGGTACGCTGGGCACTGCACCAGCAATGAGTACGCTCACCAGCATGGCCAGCAAAGTCAGTCTGACCTGCGCGCGCAATACGCGCTTGGCGTCCGTATTAATCATGTCTGAATCTGAAAAAATCGAGCGATTATAGGCTTGAGCTGACGAGAGCGTCAACTTTGCCCCTTGGCATCTGGACATTTGTAACCAAGCTGTCAGCAGCTTGATTTTGCTTGAAGTTTTTCAAGTAGTCCGTCAAGTTCATCCAGACTTGCATAATCGATGATCAACTTGCCGCGTCCCTTGCCGGAATGACGGAACGAGACCGACATCCCCAGACGGTCCGACAACATCTCCGCCAACCGATCGATATCCGGATCGCGACGCGCTGTGCTATCCGTTTTGCGGCCAACCTTGTCGCTGACCGGCACCTGCTGCACCCGCTGCTCCACCTCGCGCACCGTCAGACCTGCTGCCACGATCTCCTGTGCCAGCGCCACCTGTTCGATAACCGGCAACGGCAGCAAGGCACGAGCATGCCCCATCTCCAGCCGCCCCTGATGCAGCATGTCCTGCAACGGCTGCGGTAGTGCCAGCAGCCGCAGCAAGTTGCTGACCGCACTGCGCGAGCGCCCCAACGCGGCAGCGGCCGCTTCATGGGTGAGATCAAACTCGGCGATCAGCCGCTGAATGCCACGCGCCTCTTCGATCGGGTCCAGATCTTCGCGCTGGATGTTTTCAATCAACGCCATCGCCAGTGCGGTTTCATCCGCCACGCTGCGCACTACTGCCGGAATTTCCTGCAGACCGGCCAGCTGGCTGGCCCGCCAGCGACGTTCGCCGGCGATCAGTTCGTAATCACCCAGCCCGACTTCGCGTACCACCACCGGCTGAATCACGCCCTGCGACCGGATGGATGCGGCCAACTCCTGCAGCGCCTCATCCGCCATGAAGCTGCGCGGCTGATACTTGCCGGGGCGGATGCGATGAAGCGGCAGCGAGGTTAGGCGATCATCCGCCACCTCGACCGTGGAGAGGAGCGCGTCCAGGCCGCGCCCGAGTCCTTTCAGTTTGGCCATGGTTTATTGCTCGGTAGATTCGGTTTGCGGCTCCAGGCGGGCGATGAGTTCGCCAGCCAGGGCCAGATAGGCTTGCGAGCCACGGGCGGTGCGGTCATAGACGATGCCGGGCAACCCATGACTGGGCGCTTCGGCCAGCCGGATGTTGCGTGGCACCACGGTGTCGAACACCTTGTCGCCGAAATGGCGCGCCAGTTGTTCCGACACCTGCTGCGACAGATTGCTGCGCGCATCGAACATGGTGCGCAGCAGCCCCATGATTTCGATGCGCGGATTGACGGCGGCACGCACCTTGCGCAGCGTGCCCACCAGATCGGTAAGACCTTCCAGCGCGTAGTACTCGCACACCATGGGAATGAGCACGCCCTGCGCCGCCACCAGCCCGTTGAGGGTCAGCAGGTTCAGCGACGGCGGGCTATCGATCAGTACGTAGTCGTACTGCTCTGCCACCAGTTCCAGCGCATTCTTCAGCCGCGCTTCGCGTGCCAGTTCCTGCACCAGCTGCACCTCGGCCGCGGACAGGTCGCGGTTGGCCGGCAACACGTCGTAGCCGCCTTCCTTGGCCGGACGGCGCACTTCCTCGATGCTGTTTTCCGCCAGCAGCACGTGATACACCGACAGCGGCAGATCGCTCTTGTCGATGCCGCTGCCCATGGTGGCATTGCCCTGCGGATCCAGGTCGACGATCAGCACGCGCCGGCCCTGCTCCGCCAGGCCAGTCGCCAGATTGACCACCGTGGTGGTCTTGCCGACTCCACCTTTCTGGTTGGCAACGGCGATGATACGGGCTGTCATTTTGCTACCACGCGCACCAGGTGGCGCTCCGCATCCAGGCCGGGCACCTGTAACGGACGGACTTCCGACACGGCAAAGCCTTCCGGCAACTGGGCGATTTCCTCGTACGGATACACCCCCTTCATGGCGACAAACTGTCCGTCTGCAGCCAGCAGGTGGCGCGACAGCTTGACGAAATCAGCCAGCTCGGCAAAAGCGCGGCTGGTGATGCGGTCAAACTTCTGTTCTGGCTGATAGGCCTCGACCCGGCCGGTAATCACTTCCACGTTGGACAGTTTCAGCTCGATGGCCGCCTGGCGCAGGAAGGTGGTTTTCTTGTGGTTGGCATCCAGCAGCACCACGTGCAGGTCCGGGCGGGCAATTGCCGCCGGAATACCCGGCATACCGCCACCGGACCCCACGTCCAGCAGACGCGTGCCGCCATCCAGCTGCGGCACTAGCGTCAGGCTATCCAGCAGGTGGTAGCTCACCATGCGCTCTTCCTCGCGGATGGCGGTCAGGTTATAGGTTTGGTTCCACTTGGCCAGCAGGCCCAGGTAGCCTTCCAGCAGCTGAATCTGCTGTTCGCTCAGTTCCAGGCCGATGGCGGCCAACCCTGCGGTGATGTCTGCGCGGTGCGTCATGTCGTGTGCAATAGTCTGAATTCGTGGATCGCCCGATTGTAACGGGTATCAAAAACAAATGCGCCCCGAAGTCGGCACTCCGGAGCGCACTGCAGCATTTTTTACGGCTCAGCCGGCACTGCGCGCGTCGGCAAAGCCCCGCTTCAGGTGCACCAGCAGCAATGCCACCGCCGCCGGAGTGATGCCCTGGATGCGCGAGGCCTGGCCCAGGGTTTCCGGGCGGTGCTGATTAAGTTTTTGCGATACTTCCTTGGACAGACCCTTCACCAGGGCGTAATCGATGTCGGCCGGCAGCTTCACGTCGTCCAGCTGCTCGCGGCGCGACACTTCCTCGTTCTGGCGGTCGATGTAGCCCTGGTACTTGATCTGGATCTCCACCTGTTCGGCCACCACCTCATCGCTGACGCCCTCCCCTGCCAGCGACAGCGTCATCAGCTCGCGGTAGGCCACGTTGGGGCGGCGCAGCAGGTCAGCCAGCGAGTATTCGCGCGTCAGCTTCTGGCCGACGATGCGCTCGTCCTCACCCGGCTGTATCTTGCCCGGATGCACCCAGGTGCTGGCCAGGCGCTGCTTCTCCGCCTCCACCGCGTCACGCTTGCGACAGAAGGCATCCCACTGCGCATCGCCCACCAGCCCCAGCTTGCGGCCAACCTCGGTGAGGCGCAGGTCGGCATTGTCCTCGCGCAACTGCAGGCGGAACTCGGCGCGGCTGGTGAACATGCGATACGGCTCGGATACGCCCATGGTGGACAGGTCATCCACCAGCACGCCCAGGTAGGCTTCGTCGCGGCGCGGACACCAGCCGTCCTGCTCGCGGGCGTACAGACCGGCGTTGAGGCCGGCGAGCAGGCCCTGCGCCGCAGCCTCTTCGTAGCCGGTGGTACCGTTGATCTGGCCGGCAAAGAACAAACCCTGAATGGCCTTGGTTTCCAGCGTGGACTTCAGTCCGCGCGGGTCGAAGTAGTCGTACTCGATGGCATAGCCCGGGCGCAGGATGTGCGCGTTTTCCAGGCCGCGGATCGAACGCACCGCCGCCAGCTGGATGTCGAACGGCAGGCTGGTGGAGATACCGTTGGGGTAGAACTCGTGCGTGGTCAGGCCTTCCGGCTCCAGGAACACCTGGTGGCTGTCCTTGTCGGCGAAGCGGTTGATCTTGTCTTCGATCGACGGGCAGTAGCGCGGGCCGACGCCTTCGATCACCCCGGTGAACATCGGGCTGCGCTCGAAGCCGCTGCGGATGATGTCGTGGGTCTGCTGGTTGGTGTGGGCAATCCAGCACGGCAGCTGCTTAGGGTGCATGGCGCGGCTGCCGCGGTAGGAAAACACCGGCTCCGGCGTGTCGCCCGGCTGCACTTCCAGCACCGAGAAATCGATGCTGCGACCATCGATGCGCGGCGGGGTGCCGGTTTTCAGGCGACCCACCGGCAGGTTCAGCTCGCGCAGGCGCGCGCCCAGCGTGGACGCGGCTTCGTCGCCGGCGCGGCCGCCGGTGTAGTTTTCCATGCCAACGTGGATCTTGCCGGACAGGAAGGTGCCGGCAGTCAGCACCACGGTCTTGCTGCGGAAGGTGAGGCCAATGGCGGTGATGGCACCGGCCACGCGCTCGCCCTCGATCAGCAGATCTTCCACCGGCTGCTGGAACAGGGTGAGATTGGGCTGGTTTTCCAGCATCTCGCGGATGGCCGCCTTGTACAGGATGCGGTCGGCCTGGGCGCGGGTGGCGCGTACTGCCGGGCCTTTGGAGGCGTTGAGGGTGCGGAACTGGATGCCGCTGATATCGGTGGCCAGCGCCATGGCGCCGCCCAGCGCGTCCACTTCCTTCACCAGATGACCCTTGCCGATACCGCCGATGGACGGGTTGCACGACATCTGGCCCAGGGTTTCGATGTTGTGCGTCAGCAGCAGGGTGCTGCAGCCCATGCGCGCAGCTGCCAGCGCGGCTTCGGTGCCGGCGTGACCGCCGCCCACCACAATCACGTCAAAGGTCGTCGGGTAGATCATAAAGATGTATCAGGCAAGGCCGGGAAAAACGGAGCCGGGTATTGTACGCCAAATTTTTCACATTGTAAGTCGTTGATTTTCATCACCCTGTTCAGCACAGTGGCTTGCCATGGCGTCATGGAACCGTCACCGACACGACACGCGGCTGTCAACATCGCTCCCTAGCATGAGCTGGCCAACTTTTATTACGGAAAAGCCGCATGCAACATCTCAGCGAACAGCAGCTGCTGGCTCCGGCCGGTAAACTCAACGTCCGCCTCGCTCGCAGCGACAAGGACATCCGCCGCGCGCAGAAGCTGCGCTACCAGGTATTTGCCGGCGAAATGGGCGCACAGCTGGCCAGCGCCGCGGAAGGCATCGATCGTGACGATTACGATGCCTACTGCGACCACCTGATCGTGGAAGACAACACCAGCGGCAAGGTGGTAGGCACCTACCGCATGCTGTCGCCGGCCAAGGCGCGCACGCTGCCCAGCCTGTATTCCGAACACGAATTCGACCTTGCCCGCCTGGCGGGCATTCGCGACCACATCATCGAGGTGGGCCGCTCCTGCGTGCACAAGGACTACCGCCGTGGCGCGGTGATCGCCATGCTGTGGGCCGGCCTGGCCGACTACGTGCGTCAGCAGGGCGGGCAATACCTGGCCGGCTGCGCCAGCGTGAGCCTGGCCGACGGCGGCCACCAGGCGGTAAGCCTGTATCGCCAGCTGGAAGGCAAGCATCTGGCACCGCCGGAATGGCGCGTTGCCCCGCACCTGGCGCTGCCACTGGACAAGGTGGTGGACGACTCTGCCCCGGTGCCGCTGCCGCCGCTGATCAAGGGCTACCTGCGCGCCGGCGCCTGGGTGTGCGGCGAGCCGGCCTGGGATCCGGACTTCAACTGCGCCGATTTTTTCATGCTGCTACCGATGAGCCGGCTGGATCTGCGCCACCAGAAGCACTTCGCCGCCTGAGCCGGCTCACTATCTGCGGCGCTACGCGGTCATGGCCGGCGGCTACCGACCGCTGCATGTGCGATGACCATTGGCCACTGCGCGCGCCGCAGTTGGCGCCCTACCCCGCCCTGGCTTGCAGGATCGTGGACACCGGACTCGCCAAGGTTGGCCGCACACCCTGCGGCCAACCTTGCCTTTTCCACCGTCTGTCTTGGCAGGACGGTGCATCGGCTACAATCGCGCCATGCGCTTCGAACTCGACACCATCGGCGTGATCCACTCGCCGTACCAGGAAAAATTCGGTATTCCGCGTCAGCCGGCGCTGGCGCCCTCCGCCCCGGTAACGTTGCAACTGCTGCCGCCCTACAACCAGCCAGACTGCGTGCGCGGGCTGGAGGCGTTCTCGCACGTCTGGCTCACTTTCGTGTTCCATGAAACCGCCGCCCGCGGCTGGCAACCGCTGGTGCGCCCGCCTCGGCTGGGCGGCAATGCCAAGGTCGGCGTGTTCGCCAGCCGCGCCACCCATCGCCCTAACGCGCTGGGGCTGTCACTGGTCGAGCTCAAGGGCATCGATTGCAGCGCTGGCGTGACGCTGCAACTGGCCGGTGCCGACCTGCTGGATGGCACGCCGGTGCTGGACATCAAGCCCTACATCCCGTTCGTGGAAGCCAAGCCGGACGCGCGCGGCGGCTTTGTCGACGGCCCGCCGCCGCAGCTGGCGGTACAGTGGCGTGAGCGCGCCCGCGCCGATCTGCAAGGTTGGCCGCAGGCACCACAGTGGCTGCCGGCGCTGATCGACGAAGTACTGGCACAGGACCCGCGCCCGGCCTACCAGGACGACCCGTCGCGGGTATATGGCATCCGCCTGGCGCACTGCGATGTACGCTTCAGCATTGCGGCCAACGTTGTCACCGTGCTTGAAATTGTCACTCCCGCCCCGAACTAAGCTTGGCTCGACGTTGTCAGAGCGGCGGATTGCCTTTGCAATCCGCACACATTGGAGACACATAGAATGAATTCCCGAGTGAAGACGACCGTATTGGCCCTCTCCCTCATTACCGTGCTGGCCAGCCCGTTTGCCGATGCCGCCCGTCTGGGCAAGGGGCGCAGCGCCGGCATGCAGCGCAGTACTCCGACACAGTCGTTCCAGCAGCAGGCAATTCCGCCCAAGGCGCCGCTGCAAACCGCCCCGGCACCGCAGCGCAAGGGCTCCGGCGTTGGTGGCATGGTCGCCGCCGGTGCCGCTGGCGCCGCCGCCGGCTACCTGCTGGGTTCGGCCATGAATGACGGCAAGACCACCAATGGCGAAGACGGTGGCTTCCCGTGGCTGTACGTAATCGGCGGCTCGCTGGCCGGTCTGGCGCTGCTGTCGTTCTTCCGTCGCCGTGCGGCCAACCAGCAGATGTCGCGCGCGCCGCAGTCGCTCAACACCCAGCCGATGCAGTTTCAGCCGGCCGGCGCCAACGGCATCCCGCCGATCGGTTCCGGCAATCCGCAATTTGGCGGTAGCGGCCTGACCCCGCCGCCGGCCAGCCTGCAGCGTCTGCCGGATGGCACCGAAGTGCCGCACTTCCTGCGCCAGGCCAAGGCTACCTTCCTGCATCTGCAGAACCTGAACTCGGCCGACAGTCTGGAAGAAGTGCGCAAGTACCTGACGCCTGACCTGTTCCAGGCGTTGAAGGAAGACATTAGCGCCAATACCGAGCCGGCAGACTTCCCGCAACTGGATTGCCAGGTACTGGAAGGCAGCATGGAAAACGGCCGCATGATCTGCAGCGTGCGCTTCCACGGCCTGGTAAGCGAGAGTGTCGGCGCCCCGGCCGTACCGTTCAGCGAGACCTGGCATTACCTGAAGGACGACAGCAGCAACGGCAAGTGGCTGGTGGCCGGTATCCAGCAAGGCTGACTGCAACAAACATGCTGACCAAGGCGCCTGCGGGCGCCTTTTTATTTGCCCGTCCGCGCGGTGGTGGCTGCGGCCAAGGCACAGAGGACGACAAGGTTGGCCGCACGCTGGCCAACCGGCACAGACAATAAAAAAGGGCGGCCCGCAGGCAGCCCTTGTTCTCTCCACCGGCAGCGGCTACTTCACACCCGGCCCGGTGATACCGTCGAAACCCAGCGCGAACAACATGCTGGCCTCCTGCTCGGTCTTCACGCCTTCGGCCACCACGCCCAGACCGATATTGTGCGCGATGTTGCACACCCCCTTGAGGAAGGTCTGGTTGCCGTTGTGCTGCTCGATCTGCTGCACAAAGCTGCCATCCACCTTCAGGTAGTCGATACCCAAGTCGTGCAGCTGGCCGATCAGGCTGAACTGGCGGCCAAAGTGCTCGACGCCGATCTTGCACGGCAGTTCTTCCAGCGCCAGGCACAAGGTGCGAAAGCGTTCGAAACGCGGCGCCACACCGGCTTCAGCCATTTCCAGCCACAACCGGGCGGCGGCCGGGCGCTGGTTGCGCACCAGCGCCGCCAGCTGCGCCACAAAACCATCGTCGTCCAGCGACTCCGCCGCCAGGTTCACCCCCAGCCCTGGGCAGGCCGGATCGGCCGCCAGCTGCGTCAGGGCCAGCCCCACCGCGGCCAGGTCGAGCGCCGCCACGCGACGGGTGCGGATCGCCATCGGCAGGAACTGCCCAGCCGGTAGCCAGTCTTCACCCTGCTTCAAGCGCAAGGGTGCCTCTTCATGCAGCAAGCCACCGTGAGCGTTGCGCACCGCAAAGCGCACCAGTTTGAACTCACTACCTGCCAGCGCCTGATCCAGCAACGCGCCCCAGCGCTCGGCGGTCAGCGCCGGCGGTTTGTTGACATTACTGCCGGCGACTTCCACCCGGGAGCCACCATTAACCTCGGCCAGCGCCAACGCGGCATCCAGCCGCGACATCACATCGCGGATGGAGTCGCCCTGCCGCAAGTCGGTGGCGGCCATGGCCAGCACCACCGCTTCGCCGGCAAAACTGCTCAGCAAGGCGGCCAACTCGTCGTGCAGTACCGCCACCTTGTCGGCATCGAAATGGCTTTGCTGTGCCAACAAGGCGAAATCGGCACCATTCAGGCGCGCCGCCAGGCTGTCATCGCCAAAACGCTGGCTATTACGCAGGCTACGGCCGAACTGGGCCAGCATTTCATCGGTCAGCGGCCGCCCCATGTGAGCGTTAAGCTCCGCCAGCGCACTGATGCGCATCAGCACCAGCACCTCCTGCGCCACATCCTGCTCACCCAGCGTGGTACCCAGGCGGCCCATGAAATACTCGCGATTGGCCAGCGCCGTCACCTTGTCAAAGTTGATTTGCTGGCGCATCTCCTCCAGGCGGCTGGCTTCTTCTTCGAACATCGCCTTCACGCGGGTGACCATGGCATTCATGGCCTGCGCCAGCCGCCCCATCTCCGGGCCATCCGGCTCGGGGATAGTGACAAAGCGGCGCTGGGTAATGGCCTTGGCCTGATCGACCACCGCCAGCAACTGGCGGCGGATGGTGCCGACACCCAGCGAGCCGATCAGCCCCACCACGATGCCGGCGATGGCCACCCAGAACGATACGGTAAGCGCCCCCTGCCACAGCGAGGCATAGGCGTAGCCGGCCTCGCTCTCCACCTCGACCACCCCGGCCTGCATCCAGCCGCTGCTCACCATCGCCCGCGCCGGCGTACTGCTCAGCGGGAATATCTGGCGGAACCACTGCGGCGCACCACCGAATTGTGCGGCATTGATACGCTGCACCGTGGGCTTGCCGGCGGCATCCAGCCAGGTGATGCTGCGGAAGTGCCCCTGGTCGAAGGCCGCATTGACCAGCGTTTCCCCCATCGCCTTGTCGGCATGGTTCTGCGTGATCAGCAGCGCCAGCGAGTTGGCCGCATCCGCGCTCTGCGCGGCCAGTTGCTGCTCCAGATAGTTGCGGGCGTTGTACAGGTTGGCCGCCAGGCTGCCGGCAGCGGCCAGTACCACGGCGGCCACCACCAGAAACCACAGCTGTTGAATCAGGGAAACGCGTTTCATCCTAGCCGCTCTCAATTGATAAAGCCTTCGGCTTTCATTTTGTCTATCAACTGCCGCCAGCGGGTAAGCCGGTCGACACTGGCATTGGGCGCACTACCCCCTCCCACCCAGATGCCATCGCCATTGAAACTGAAAACCGGTTGCAGGTCGCTACGTTGTGATGCCGGCATGATGCTGCTGATCAAGCTGTCCAGCACCATTGGCTCTACCGTCGGCGCCGGATAGTAGGCCAGCACCATGTGCGCCTGGGTGATGGTGCTGCCCGGGCCGCCGATACGCGCCTTAACGTAAATCATGCGCAGCTTCTGCGGTGCCACCCCCAACTCACGCAGGGTAAAGTACTTGGCAAAGGCATAGTCTTCGCAGTCGCCGGAGCCCTTGCTCATGGATTCCAGCGGAGTAGCCCAGTAGTCCACCTGCTTCCACAGCTCGATGTCTTCCATGTAGTGCAGGCGCTGATTGAAGAACTGGTTCACCTCACGCACCTTCACCTCGTCGCTGCTTTCCTTGCCCAGGCGCAGCACCAGCTGCTGCCAGTCGCGGTAAATACGCAACACTTGCGGCCCGTACAACTGCTGCGCCCGATCGGCCGTCACACTGGCCACCACCAGGCTGGCAAGCAGCAACAGCGCACTACAGACAGATGCCAGCAACCACAGTCGCCATCTGCCTTGCATGAAAGGCCGCGCAAACTTCGCGAAAGCTTCTATACCAACCATACAGGTCACGGCCCACTGAGCAAAACACTGTCCTGCAACCACAGCGTTTTATCTTTTTACTTGACACTGCAATATGCAGTTCCGAAAATTCCTATACTATAGCTATCATTTAAAATAGTTCGAACCAAACAGTTTACAATTTCTAGGCATATGTGAGGCTATCATGAACTTTCGTCGTAAATATCTGAATGGATACACGCTGATGGCATTGTTCGCCATGGCCGTTCCCGCGCTGTCGCACGGCCTCGAACTCAAAGACGCCGTCATTCAAACCGTGAAAGATAACCCGGAAGTCGGGATGAAGTGGTACAACTTCCGCGCCAGTGCCGAAGAAAAAGGCATCGTACGTGCTGAGTTCTTCCCCACCGTCGACCTGAGCTACACCGTTGGCCGCGAACACCTGCGCGATCCGATCAACAGCACCACCGCTACCGACAGCAAGTTCACCCGTCACGGCTATGCCGCGACCCTGAACCAGAACCTGTTCACCGGCTTCCAGACAGTTAACCAGCTCAAGCAGCTGGACTATACCGCCCGCGCCCGCTACTTCGAATACCTGGCTGCCGCCGAAACGCAGAGCCTGGAATCGGTGCGCGCGTTCATCGACGTAGTGCGTTATAGCAAGCTGGTCGAGATCGCCGAGCAGAATTATGCCGTTCACAAAGGCATTTACGAACAAATCCTGCAACGGGTATCGCAAGGGGTTGGCCGCCGCGTGGATTTGGAGCAGATCAACGGCCGCCTGAGCCTGGCGGAATCCAACCTGATCAACGAAATGTCCAACCTGCATGATGTGAAGGCCCGCTACGCCCGCATCATGGGTCAGGAACCGCCGGCCGAGCTGACCCTGCCGGCACTGGACCTGAACCTGGTGCCGAGCAGCGCCGACCTGATGCCGCTGGCAGACAAGAGCAACCCGAGCCTGTTGGCCGCGCGTTCGTTCTACCGCGCTTCCGAACACGACATCAACGTCCGCAAAGGCGCGTTCTCGCCGAAGCTGGATCTGCGCGCCACGCATACCAACACCGAAAACTACCAGGCGACCGACAACAACTACCGCGATACCGCGGTTGAGCTGGTGGTCAGCATGAACCTGTTCCGTGGCGGTGCCGACCGCGCCCGCCTGCTGGCCGCCACCGAGCGTAAAGGGGAAGCCGAGGCGATGGGCATCAAGGCTTGCCGCGACATGCGTCAGCAAGTCAGCATCGCCCACAACGATGTGATGAAGATCAGCAGCCAGCTGGAGGCCCTGCGTCAACACGCACTGTCCACCGAGAAGGCCCGCGATGCCTATCGCAGCCAGTTCGATATCGGCCAGCGTACCCTGCTGGACTTGCTGGATAGCGAGAACGAACTGTTCGATGCCCGTCGCGAGCAGATCAACGGCGAACTGAACCAGCAGCTGGCAACCTACCGCGTGCTGGGTGAATCCGGCCGTCTGCTGGAAGCGCTGCAGATCCAGCCGCAGGACAGCTCGCTGGCCCGCGCCGATGATCTGACCTACCCGAGCTGCGCCACTGACTACACCGCGCCGATAGCGTTCGACAAAAACAAAGTCGGCGCCAGCACCGCGCCTATCGTGGCCAAGACCACGCCGCAGCCGATCGAGCGTGATGTCACCGTGCGCGTGCAGGTACAGTTCGACCTGGATTCCGCCAAGCTGCGCCCGGAAAGCATCCCGGCGCTAGACCAGCTGGTCACCACCCTGAATATGCCGGAACTGGCCAACAAGAACTTCCGCGTGGAAGGCCATACCGATACCACCGGCAACTTCAACCACAACCTGGACCTGTCCAAGCGTCGTGCCCAGGCCGTGCGTGACTACCTGCAAGGCAAAGGTATTCCGGCCAGCCGTCTGGACAACCAGGGCTACGGCAGTACCCGCCTGTTGCCGAACCTGGCACCGACCGACCCGACCCACCGCCGCGTTGTCGTGGTGATTCAGGACAATTCGGCCCCGGCGGCACCGCTGCCAGTGAAAAAACCGCTGAAGAAAGCGAAAAAGCCGGTAGCGCCAACTAACTAAGCACCAGGGAAATAACAAAATGGCCGGTCATTGACCGGCCATTTTTTTTGCAATGGAAATGGCGAATTCACACCGTGAAGCGAGTGATGCTGCCATCCAGCTCGCCCGCCTGCTGCTGCAAGTCTGCGGCCAACGTTGCCGCCTGCTGCACCGCCAGGCTGGTTCTATCGTTCATCTGCGCAATCTGCTCCATGCTGCGCGCGATGTCCTGGCTGGCCACGCCCTGTTCGCGTACCGCTGCCACCATCTCTGCCACCTTGTGTACCGAATCCAGCGACGTAGTCATGATTTGCTGCAGGGCCAACGCCACACGGTCGGTATCTGCCACCCCGGCCGCCACCAGCTCACCCGCCTGCTGCATGGCGACATGTGCGGTGCGGGTATCGTCCTGCACCCCCTGAATGCGCTGGGCAATCTCGGCTGTCGCCTGACTGGTACGTTCTGCCAGTTTGCGCACCTCATCCGCCACCACGGCAAAACCACGGCCGGTTTCGCCGGCGCGCGCCGCTTCAATCGCGGCATTCAACGCCAGCAAGTTGGTCTGGTCTGCGATATCGCGGATCACCCCGACGATATTGCCGATTTCGCTGGAGCGCAGGTTCAGGCTGTCGATGGCACCGCCGGTATGGCTAATGCTGTGCGCAATGCGCTGGATCTGTCCGGCCGCCGTTCCGGCCAGTGCAGCCCCCTGCTCGGCGGCGCCGGCTGCCGCGTGCGCCTGCTGCTCCACACCCTCGGCGTTGTCCGCCATCACCGTGACGCTGACCGTCAGCTGCTCGATGGCCGCAGCGCTGGCCGCAGCGGCTTGCGACTGGTTGGCCGCCGCGCCGGAAATATCAGTGGACACTGCCGACAGCTGCTCGGCCGCGCCAACCAGGCGCCCGGAATGCTGGTGCGACTCGGCAATCAGCTCGCGCACTGACAGCACCAGCACATTCAGTGCCTGCGCCACGCGCCCGATCTCGTTGCGGCCATAATCCGGCAGCTGCAAGGTCAGGTTGCGGCTGCTCGCCAGCGCCTCCACCGTGCCAGTAATGGCCTGCAGCGGGCGACGCACCGACAGCACAATCTGCACGGCAAACAGACAACCCAGCAGCAACGCCAGCACCGCCACGCCCAGCAGCACGCGGTTGGACTGCACAATGCTGGCGGTTACCGCCTGCTCTTCCACCTGGGCAGCAGCCATCGCCTGCGCCACCAGCTCTTTGGTGCTGCCCTCCATGCTGTGGATGGCCGGCTTGAACGGCTCCATCGCCTGGTTGGCATCCTGCGTGGTAAGCAACGCACCGGCCGCAATCTGCGCCGCCACCGTGTTAAAGCCCTGCTCATAGCTGCCCAACGCCTGCTGCAACGCCTGCATATGCGTGCGGCTGCCGTCATCTGCCAGCTTGTCCGCCACCTGCAGATGCTCGCGCGCCTTGCCAAGGCTGCCATTCCACTTGCGGATGTAATCGCTGCGCTTGGCGGCATCGCCCAGATTGATGAAGGCATCCTTCTCATAACGACGCAGATTGCCCATCTCCGCGCGCAGCGACTGAATCTCGTTACTGAACTGCAAACGGCCTTCCACCAATACCTGCAAGCTGCCGCCAGCCAACCGCAGCGCGCTGACCCCGCTGCCGGCCACCAGCAGCAACCCCAACAACAGCACAACGAAACCGGCAATGATGCGGGTGGAGAATTGCATATTCTTGAACATATCGGCTCCCGTTCTTGCGATGCAGGCTAGCCCGGTGGCCAGCATGCCGCAATTTTGCGCGCCGAATGTTACAAGCCAATGAAAGTACGCCGCGCGTTGGCCGATGTTGCCGCCGCCAACTCTTCCAGCGGCATCTCGCGCAGGGCGGCCAGTACCGCAGCAATACGCGGCAGGTTATCCGGCCGGTTGGGCTGCCCCTGCGCCCACTCCGGCGGAATGTCCGGGCCATCGGTTTCCAGCACGATGGCCGACAGCGGCAGGTTGGCCGCCAGACGGCGGATGCGCTGCGAGCCTTGATACGTCATCGCGCCACCAAAACCCAGGCAAAAACCCAACTGGATAAACGCCTGTGCCTGCTGCTCGCTGCCATTAAAGGCATGCGCCACACCACCGCGCACCCGCACCTGCCGCAGACACTTCAATACCTGGTCCACCGCGCGACGCACATGCAGGATCACCGGCAGCTCAAAACGCCGCGCCAGCTTGAGCTGCGCCAGCAACAACGCTTGCTGGCGCAAGGGGTCCAGCCCGGGTACAAACAGATCCAGCCCGCACTCCCCCACCGCCACCGGCCGCTCTCGCCCCAGATAGTCGGCCAAGAGTTCCAGGTGTTCATCTTGATGCTGCGCCAGGTACATCGGGTGCAAACCATAGGCAACCGCCACGCCAAACTGCTGCCGCATGGCCCGCACCGCCTCGAAGTTGGCCGCAGCCACCGCCGGCACAATCGCCTGCTGCACGCCTGCAGCCTGCGCCGCGCGCCACAGCGTCGTGCGATCCGGGGCAAACTCCTCGGCATCCAGGTGGAGATGGGTATCGATGAACATGGTAGCTCGATTAAGACGGGTACTTGATCTCTGGAAAGTAGCGGCAGACGGCGGTGAATACCAGCCCGATCACCCAGCACTGACAAGCGCGGTTACGTTCTGCGCCGGGGGCGCAACTTTGCCATAAACGACTACGCTGAAGGAGAGTGGCGACAGGCACGTCATGTCGCAGCATCGGCGCCAGCGCTCGCCTGGCCGCTGTAGCGGCCATCAATACGGAGCCACAGGTCGCACCATGTTATTCAAGGAGTCGAGGTCATCATGAAACAAGTCATTTCCAGTGTGCTGCTGCTTACCGTCACGCTCGGCAGCCTGTCCGGTTGTGCCAATATGAACGAAACCCAGCGCACCACTGGTACCGGTGCAGCCATCGGCGCCGGCATCGGCGCAGTACTGGGGGCAGCCACCGCCGGCGGCCACACTGGCCGCAGTGCCGCCACCGGTGCCGTACTGGGCGCCGCCATCGGCGCCGGCGGCGGTTATCTATGGTCGCAACACATGCAGAAACAGAAGGAAGCCATGGAGCAGGCATCGAAAGGTACCGGCGTCAGCGTGAGCCAGACCAGCGATAACCAGCTGAAGCTGAACATCCCCAGCGATGTATCCTTCGACAGCGGCCGCTATGACATCAAAGCCAATCTGCGCCCGGTGCTGGACAGCTTTGCCAGCAGCCTGCAACAGAACCCGGTCACCACCGTGCGCATCATCGGCCATACCGACAACACTGGTAGTGATGCCATCAACAACCCACTATCACTCAACCGCGCCAAGGCGACGCGCGACTATCTGGTACAGCGCGGCGTGGCCATGAACCGCATCGCCATCGAAGGCCGTGGCGCGCGCGAACCGGTTGCCGACAACAACACGCCAGCTGGCCGTGCGGCCAACCGCCGGGTGGAAATCTTCGTCGCCGAAGCCGCCAAGTAAACGCGGTTTGCCCGGACGACAAAAAACCCGCAGAGCCTTGCGCTGTGCGGGTTTCTGTACGTCCTTGGACGCTAATGACTTTTCGTGTGGTGCCCGGGGCCGGACTCGAACCGGCACACCTTGCGGCGGGGGATTTTGAGTCCCCTGCGTCTACCAATTTCGCCACCCGGGCGAAAAATCATTAGGGGACGGATTATAGTCGGCGAAGATCGACGCTGTAAACCTTATTCCGCCGACTTAAGCTGCAGCGCGGCATCGTACAGCTGCTTCTTGTTGAGATCGTAGTGGCCAGCCACGATGGCGGCAGCCTGCTTGGTGGGCAATACCGCGGCCAGTTCGGCCAGCAGCTGGCGCGCCGCTGCCGGCAAATCGTCATCTGCGGCAACCACCTTGGCGGCTGCATCGATGATCAACACACACTCGCCACGCTGCTGGTTGCTGTCGGCACGGATGCGTGCGGCCAACTCACCGGCAGGCAGGCGCAGGAAGGTTTCGAAGGTCTTGGTCAGCTCGCGCGCCAGCACCAGCGGGCGCTCCGCCCCCAGCGTGGCGGCGATGTCTTCGACACACTCCAGGATACGGTGCGGTGCTTCGTAGCACACCACCGCGTAGTCGGCCTGCTGCCATTGCTGCAGCGTCTTGCAGCGCGCGCCGCTCTTGGGCGGCAAAAAGCCGTGAAAGTGAAAATGCCCGGTTTCCAGACCGGCGGCGGACAAGGCGCCAATCACCGCCGAGGCGCCGACGATGGGCACCACGCGTAGCCCGGCCGCCCACACCGCATCCGCCAGCCGCGCGCCGGGGTCGGAAATACCGGGCGTGCCGGCGTCCGACACTTGTAGCACGATCTTGCCTTCACCCAGCCAGCTCACCACCTTGGCCGCCATTTCGCGTTCGTTGTGCTCGCGCAGGCTCACCAGCTTTTTATGGATGCCGTAGGCCGACAGCAGGCTGCCGGTCACCCGGGTATCTTCGGCCAGCACGATATCGGCAGCGTGGAACCCGGCCAGTGCGCGGATGGTCACATCCGCCAGATTTCCAATGGGCGTGGCCACCACATATAATGCCCCGTCGATAAACGTTTCCCGAGCAGAATTCATCAAGTGATCAAGCGCTGTCTGCACGTATTGGCTCCATGGGTTTCCGGCACTGCCGTTTTATTGGCGGCCAGTGTAGCGATTGCCCAATCCCCCGGCTACATCCTGCAGCAAAATCAGCAGCAACTGCAGCCGGCTCCCGGCAGCAAGCCTGCGACCGCTACTGCAATCGCCGCGCCCACCACCCTGCCCGTTGCCAGCCACCCGGCCGGCAAGGCCATCCACCTCGGCCTGCTGCTGCCGCTGGAATCAGCGGCGCTGAAAGAAGCAGCGCAGGTCGTGAAGGATGGCTTCGATGCCGCCGCTGCGGCCAACCCGGACAGTGCGGTGCAGGTCAGCGTGGTCAGCCTGGCGGATGAGAGCAAGGTGCTCGACGGCTACCAACAGTTGGCCGCACAAGGCGCCAGCTTCATCGTCGGCCCGCTGACCCGGCAGGGTGCGGCCAACCTGGCACAGGCCAGCAAGCTGCCCACCCTGGTGCTGAACACGCTGGACAAGGCGCCGCCGCCCGGCAGCAAGGTATGGAGCCTGGCCCTGGCGGTGGAGGCCGAAGCGCCGCAGGTGCTACGCCTGCTGCAGGACGATGGCCGTCAGCAACCGTTGCTGCTGTTCAACGGCGAGGCGCTGTCACACCGGCTGCGCCAGGCGTTTGTCGAGTCCTGGACGCCGCGCGCGGGCAAACAGCTTAACGAGCTGGATGTCAGCACCCTGGACGCCGATAAGCTGGGCGCCGCACTGGCAAGCAGCGATGCGGTGATCCTGGCGCTGGACAGCAAGGAGGCGGCGGCAACCCGCGCCCTGCTGCCGCCGGCCATGCCGGTATATGCCAGCTCCCTGATCAACACCCAGCAGCCTCCTGCCGTGCTGCAAGGCGTGCGCTTCGTCGACATGCCATGGTTCCTGATGCCGGAGCACCCGGAAACCCGTGGCATTGCCCGTCCCAGCGGCAAGCTCACCCGCGCCACCGAGCGCCTGTATGCACTGGGGGTGGATGCCTACCGCCTGGCCGTGGCCCTGGCTGGCAGCAAAAATCCGGCGCAGATCAAGCTGGGCGGCGCCACCGGCGACCTGCGCATCGGCAAGAGCTGGCAAGTGCAGCGCGAGCTGCCCAGCAGCGTACTCGGCGCCAGCCAATGAGCCGCGAGCGTGGCAGTGCGTTTGAACAGCAGGCAGCCCGCTTTCTGCAACAGCAGGGCCTGCAGCTGGTCTGCAGCAACTGGCACTGCCGCTTTGGCGAAATCGATCTGATCATGCGCGATGGCGCCAGCCTGGTCTTTGTCGAGGTACGCGCCCGTCGCGACCCGCGCTTTGGCGGTGCCGCCGCCAGCATCAGCGCGGCCAAGTGCCAGAAGCTGACCGCTGCGGCCAACCTGTACCTGAGCCAACACCGTCTCAATACTCCCTGCCGCTTTGATGCCGTGCTGTTCGATGGCGACAGTGCGGCGCAGTGGCTGAAAAACATCATCGGCTAGCCCCTGCGGGGCAGCCAGGCAAGACGCAAGGAACAAGCATGGACCTGATTGATCGCGCCGGTGGGCATTTCCGGGAAAGCATCGCCACCCTGCAAATGGTGATGGATGAACTGTCTCCCGCCGTAGCGGTAGCCGCCGAGCGGCTGGTGGCCAGCCTGATGAACGAGGGCAAGATTCTGGTATGCGGCAATGGCGGCTCGGCGGCCGATGCCCACCATTTCACCACCATGATGCTGGGGCATTTCGAGAAGGAACGCCCGGGCCTGGCCGCCATCGCGCTGTCGTCTGACGGCCCGTCGCTGACCGCAGTGGGGAACGATTACGAGTTTGACCTGATCTTCTCCAAGCAGGTACGGGCACTGGGGCATCACAATGACTTGCTGCTGGTGATCAGCTGCACTGGCAACTCCGCCAATATCATCGAAGCCATTTATGCCGCTCACGAGCGCGGCATGAATGTGATTGCCCTCACCGGCAACGACGGCGGCCAGGTGGCCGAGATCCTGTCGCCGGAAGACCTGCACCTGAATGTTCCCGTCACCCGCGCCGCCCGCGTGCAGGAAGTGCACCTGCTGCTGCTGCATGCGCTGTGTGACGCCATCGATTACATGCTGTTGGGAGGTGAATGATGAAACAACGCGTAACGGCCCTACTGCTGGCCACGCTGGCTGCGGCCAACCTTTCCGCCTGCTTTCCGCTGGTGGCGGGCGGTGTCGCCGCCGGCGCCATGGTCGCCACCGACCGTCGTACCAGTGGTGCCTATGTGGAAGACCAGAGCATCGAACTGAAAGCGGGGCAAGTGCTGCGTGAGCGCTTTGCCGATGCCCACGTGACGGTGACCAGCTACAACCGCGCCGTGCTGCTGACCGGCGAAGTGGCCGATGACACCCAGCGCAGCGCGGTCGAACTGCAACTGCGCGGCATGCCCAATGTACGCCGCATCTACAATCACCTGGTGGTGGCCCCCTCCTCCAGCCTGCCGCAACGCAATGGCGACATCTGGCTGACCACCAAGGTGCGCACCCGCCTGCTGGAAGGCAACGGCTACCCGCCCAATGCCGTCAAGGTGGTCAGCGAACGCGGCGTGGTCTACCTGCTGGGTCTGCTGAGCAGCGCCGAGGGCGAGGCGGCCGCGCAGGTGGCCGCCACTACCTCTGGTGTGCAGCAGGTGGTCACCCTGTTCGAGCCAATCGGACAGTAAGCATGCCGCATAAGAAAACCGGGCCTGGGCCCGGTTTTTTGTTGGCAGAGCTGCCCCTAGCGCGGCAGCAGCACGTCAGTACACAACACGTGCATTTCCTCGTCGATTTCGATCGCCATCGACAGCGTCACACAGGTGCGGGTATCGGTCATCGACAAATACGGCTCACTCATGTACAGCACGCCGGGCTGATCGATGGCGTGCTGGAAATAGGTCCGCCGCGACCACACCGCGCCGGTGGTGTCTTCCAGCGGCGCAAAGCGCAGGTTGTCCTCTTCGCTGAGCTGGCGCGCATTGAGGTTGCGCCCCTTCTGCCGCCCTTCATGGTCCAGCAGGAAGCAGCGAATCACATCCGGCAGTGCCAGCATCGGCTGGGCGGCAAACCGGAACTCGCTGCCCTGCATCAGCGCAATCGCCGTCTGCACGAAGGCCTGGCGTGACAGTTCCAGCTGACGACGATTGAGCTTGCGTCGCAGCAGCTCACGGTTCATCAGCTCGTCCCACTTGGCATCCAGCCGCGGCGTAATCAGCGTATCGGCATCCGGCAGCGCCGCCGGGCGTGCCACGTAAAACCCCTGTACCAGATCGCAGCCGGAATCCAGTGCCACCACCACATCGGACTCGCTTTCTACCCCTTCCACCACCACCAATGCACCAATTTCGTGCATCAGCCGCACCAACCGCGACAACAGGTTACGGGTGCGCTGCTGGTTGACGGCACTGCGCAGCAGGTTACGGTCGAACTTGACGAAATCCGGCTCCAGGCTGCATACGCGGTCAAGGTTGGAATGCCCGACGCCAAAATCGTCGATCGCCAGCAAACAACCCTGCTCACGCAGCATGGCCACGCCTTCCAGCAGGCGTGCATCCAGCTCAATCGCCTGCTCCAGCACCTCCAGCACCACGCTTTGCGGGGCAATACCTGCCGCGCGGATGATATTGCCCAGTTCCGCCGCCTGCTTGGGGTCGGACATGGTCATGGCGTCCACATTCAGGAACAGCCAGCGGTGGGTATGCGGCATGCTGGCAAAGCGCTGGCAGTGCGCAGCACACACCGCCAGGTCCATGGCTACACGTTCGTCACGGCGGATATAGCGCTCATATACCTCCGGCGGCGACAACGCCCGCCCTTGCTCCGAAGCGCGCAGCAGGGCCTCCAGCCCCACGGTACGGCGGTGAGCCAGGCTGTAAATGGGCTGAAAATGAGAATCCAGCAGCAAGGAATCCCTTACCGGTCGCTTATCCACAACGTTCCTCCATCATCTGATGGGATCAAATTAGCAAGAGTCGTTCCAGTGTATGTGAGGTTGGCCGCATCCCCAATGCCCGCGGCCGCTTTCTCGCGATCACTACCATAAAAAAAGGGCCGGAAACCCGGCCCTTGTGCTCTGCGCTAGTGAGCGCTTACAGATCCACTTTCAGGTTGCTGTTCTTCAGCAGGTTGGTGATGATTTCGGCATCACCGGTGCCCAGCGTACTCAACTGCACGTTCTGCAGGGTGATGGTCTGATCGTAACCACTGCCGATATGGCCGCTGCTGCTGATCTGCACCACGGTATTGGTGCCGTCAGCAGTGAAGTGCAGGTAGTTGCTCAGGTTGCTGCTGTTTTCACCCTGCAGCAGATCCTTCAGATCCAGCACATCGCCACCAACACCGGCCTTGAAGTCGGTAACGGTATCTTTTGCAGGGGCAGCGATCGAACCTACATCGCCCAGCTCCCACTTGAAGGTATCGATGCCAGAACCACCGGTCAGCGTGTCGTTGCCTGCGCCACCCACCAGCAGATCACTGTCGTCGCCACCTTTCAGCGTATCGTTACCGATACCACCATACAGCGTGTCGCTACCACGACCACCATCCAGATAGTCGTTACCGGCATCGCCATACAGAATGTCGTTGCCATGACCACCCAGCACCACGTCGTTACCAGCATCACCATGCAGGATGTCGTTGCCGGCCCGGCCGTCGATGAAGTCGTTGTCGTTACCACCATTCAGTGTGTCGCCACCGGTGGTGCCGTAGACGATATCTTCACCGCTGCCATAGCTGACGGTGACGCCAGACTGGGTGGCGGTCGAATTCGCCAGCTCGCCACCTTTAGTGTTGCTGCTCAGCCAATCCTGATCATCCCACTGCGAAGCAGCACCATTATCGAACTGCGTGCTGTAGTTGTACTCGTTGTTGGGGTGCACACCAACGTACTCATCCGAGTTGATCAGCAGGGCCGAGCCGCTGGCGCCATTCACGTCAATCGTGAACTGGTTGTCCTGCGACAGCGTTACCGCCAGGCTACCGGTCACGGTGAGGTAAACGCGCAGCAGCACCTCGCCGTTCTCGGCATACAGCCGCTCGTACGACAGGGTCGTGCCGGCCGGCAGACTCTTGTTGATCAGCGACAGCGTGGCATTCTGGTCACTGTCGGTCACCAGAACATCCCAGTGCAGCGACTCACCCACCGCCAGGGTCATCGTGCCGTTCTTCACCTTCATGTCGAACTCTTTGGAGTTGCTGTTGTAGTTCATCAGCCAGTAGGCGCTGCTACTGCTGTACGACACCGGGGTGTCTTCCACCGCCGTTACGCTGATGCTCAGCGTGGAGGTATCGCTGCTCTCGCCATCGGTCACGGTGTAACTCACCGTAGGCACCGGACCATTGAAGTCCTTCACCGGGGTAAAGGTGTAGCTGCCATCCGCATTCACCTTCAGCGAGCCAATACCGCTGATGGTTGCAGTCTGACCGGCGCTGTAAATAGTGTTGCCAATGGTAAAGCTGCTTACCGTCACCGCACCCTCAATGCTGCTGGTACCCATCAGCACGCTACCCTGCAGCGCCGTGTCCTCCAGCGTGCTAACCACCTCGTTGCCATCGGTGAAATTAGCCACATCCAACACGGTAATAGAGAAGCTGGACTGCGTGCTGGCGCTATCCACGGCCACACCGCTGCTGTTGTGGTCGATGGCGGTAGCAGTAACTGTCAGCGTGTAGTTGCCCGGCTCGTCCACCATGATCTGCAACGTGGTCAGACTCCAGTTGCTGACATCCAGCTTGCCGTCTGCCCCTACCGTTGCACTGTGACCGCTGCCATCCTTCAGCACCGCGCCAACAGGCAGGCCGGATAGCTGTACTGCCAGGCTCTCGGAACCATCGGTGTCAGCCAGTGCAACACTGATGTCACCCATGCTGATGAAGCTGTTCTCATAGCCCTTGTTCTCCACCGCCGAGAAAGCGATGTTGTCCAGCAGCGCACCGTAGCTATCACCGGAGTCGGTGGAAGAGAAGATCAGGCGATAAGTACCGCTATCGCTGGCACTCCAGCCCTCGCTCACGCTGTGCCACTGGCTATCGGTTGGCGAGAAGGTATACAGCACCACGGCGGAACCGCTCACCGGATTGCCAGCGGCATCCAGTTTTACCAGGGTAACGGTCATGCCAGAGCTGGAGATAGATCCGCTGCGGGCGGCGACATCAAAGTCCAGTTCGTAGAAGCGTCCGGTTTCCACCTGGATATCGGCATACAGTGTTTTATCACCGGTAGCCGCCTCAATCTCCATCACCTGATTGCTGGAGCTGCCACCGTGGTAGATGCTGTCCTTGCCCACCTCGACATAGCCGCTGCCATTCCAGGTGTTCCAGGTGCCCACGGTGCTGGTACCGAAGATGGAGCTGATCTTCACGGTCTCGGAGTAGCCGATAGTCGGCAGCTTCACATCCTCAAAGTTCATCGAGGCCACCGTCTGGTACTGGCTCACCGATAGCAGCGGCTTGTCGGCCACCGGGGTCACACCGATGCTCAGCGTGCTGCTGCTGCCGGTGTTGGTGGTGTAGCTCACCGTCGGCACACTGCCGCTCCAGTTGGCCGCCGGATTGAAGCTGTAGTTGCCGGCCGTATCCAGGCTTACAGTGCCGACGCCGTTAATGGTGGCAGTCTGCCCCGCCGAGAAGGTCTCCGCCTTGCCATCGCCATTGGTATCCACACTGAAGCTGGCCAGGCTCAGCGTGCTGTCGATATCACTGTCGTTGCTCAGTACATTGCCAGACACCGGAGTGTCTTCCAGCGTGGTCTTCACGTCGGCAACCAGGCGGCTTGCGTCGTCGGTACCGGTGATGCCGATGGTGACGGTGGTGGTGCTGCCGTCGCTCAGGGTGACGGTGAAGCTTTCACCGGCCTGTTCGTCGGCGGCCAGTGCGTCGGCGCGGGCATCCAGGGTGTAGGTCCAGTGGCCGTCGGCATCCACGCTCAGGCTGCCGTAGCTGCCGCTCAGGTTGGCCGCGTTGAAGGCCAGGCCGGCGTTGTCGGCATCGGTGGCGGTCAGGGTGCCGGAGGTGCTCGGCTGGCTGTCTTCCACTACCGAGCCTTCGCCGGCGCTGATCACCGGTTTGTCGTCGGTACCGGTGATGCCGATGGTGACGGTGGTGGTGCTGCCGT
>CAMLGD010000013.1 GCA_946479405.1 uncultured Vogesella sp. | reverse complement strand
GCGTGCCGACCGGTGACAGCCTGCTCCGTGTCAAGACCGATACCTTCAACGACACCGTCGACGAGAAGGATGAAACCTTCAAGCTCACCGCTACGCTGAGCAGCCTGGGCACCAGCTACAGTGACGATGCCATCGCCACCATCACCGACAACGACACCCCGACCATCCAGGTAGGGGCTGCCGCCACCGGCGTGGGCGACATCACCGTGCCGGAAGGCAACGATGCCATCTTCGGCGTGAAGATCACTGGCGCCGCCGCTGGCAGCACCGTGGTCCTGTCCCTTGACCCGACCGGTACCGATCCGGCAACCGAAGGCAGCGACTACAAGGCCAGCACCTTCCAGTACAGCTTCGACGGCGTGAACTGGACCACCGCCACCGAAGGCGCTGCCATCAGCGTGCCGACCGGTGACAGCCTGCTCCGTGTCAAGACCGATACCTTCAACGACACATTCGACGAGAAGGATGAGACCTTCAAGCTCACCGCTGTGCTGAGCAGCCTGGGCACCAGCTACAGTGACGATGCCATTGCCACCATCACCGATAACGACACCCCGACCATCCAGGTCAACGACATCTCGGTGAACGAAGGCGACATGGCAGTCTTCAGTGTCAACATCACCGGCGCCGCCAGCGGCAGCAGCGTAGTACTGACACTGAACCCAACTGGTACTTATCCGGCAACGGAAGGTACCGACTACAAAGTCACCACCTTCCAGTACAGCTTTGACGGGGTGAACTGGACCACCACAACCGAAGGCTCGGCCATCACCGTGCCGCAAGGTAACAGCGTGCTGCAGGTACGTACCGACACCTTTAACGACTCGACCTACGAGAACAACGAAACCTTCAAGCTCACGGCAACGCTGAGCAGCACCGGCAGCACCTACAGCGATGACGGCACCGCCACCATCCTTGACAACGACTACAAGCCGCCGGTGCTGTACGCCGATGGCGCTTCCTGGCAGATGAACCTGACGCCGGACCACAAGACGTACGATATCCGCGCCAAGGACGGTAGCATCACCCTGTTTGCCAACAGCACCATCCACTGGGATATCTGGGTGGATAACGTCGCCGCTGCCGGGCTGATCCTGAGTGCAACCTCGCTGCCGACCGGCACCAGCTACTACTACGAGAAGCTGTACACCGCCAACGGCGACACGCTGTTCCGCTTCTACCTGACCGCCGGTAATGCCGACGTGGTGATGAGCCAGAGTAGTGCCAGCGGCCAGTTCGAGATCAACCTGTCCGGCACCACCATTAACAGCAGCACCAACGTGCACATCATCAACTCCGACGAGTATGTGCTGCCGCATAACAACTATGCCGACAACTACTCGACCAGCTTCGACACTGGCGCGGCCAGCAGCGGCGACAACCGCGACTGGCTCAGCACTGATACCAACGGTGGTGAGCTGGCTAACGGTAGCTCCTCGCAAACCGGCCAGACGGTTGATTATGTGGCCGGTAACGACATGGCCTACGGCACCATTGGTGACGATAGCCTGAGCGGTGGCACCGGCGACGACTTCATCGACGGCCGCTCCGGTAACGACACCATCCACGGTGGCGACGGCAACGATGTGCTGATGGGCGGGCTGGGCAATGACACCATCTACGGCGATGCCGGCAACGACACCATCTACGGTGGTTTCGGTAGCGACACGCTGACCGGTGGCACTGGTGTCGACACCTTCAAGTGGGCACTGGGTGATCAAGGTCAGGCCGGGGCACCAGCCATCGACACCATCAAGGACTTCCAGACGGGTGCCGGCGGCGATGTACTGGACCTGAAGGATCTGCTGCGCGGCGAAAACAGCGGCAACCTGACCAACTACCTGCACTTCACCAGTGACGGCACCAATACCGTGGTTCAGGTCAGCAGTGCCGGCCAGTTCAACGGCAGCAACTACGATGCCACCACCGATCAGCGCATTGTGCTGGAAGGGGTGAATCTGACAGGTGGTGATGCAGCCATCATCGAGCAGCTGAAAAACAACACCAACCTGAAGACCGACTAAAACGGTCTGCCATGAACAAGAGCCGGCATCTGCCGGCTCTTTTTTTGTCTGCCCCTTATTTATCTGCTCAAGGTTGGCCGCACGCGCCTGCGGCCAACCTTGATCACACCTGGTGTAGTGGCGCGCTGCTGCCGCGCGGCACCAGCTTGCCCTGCAGCACCACGTGGCGGTGGCTGCGCGCCGGGTCTTCCAGCCGTGCCAGCAGCATGGCCATGGCACTACGGCCGATTTCGTCCACCGGCTGCTCGATCACCGTCAGGCCGGGATCGATCAGGCTGGTCCACACTTCGTTATCGAAGCCGGCCAGCGCCAGATCCTGCGGCAGGCGCAGCCCGGCAGCCTTGATGGCACGCACCGCACCCAGCAGGAAGATACCGTTGCTGATCAGCAGTGCGCGCGGGCGTTGCGGCTCGGCCAGCCAGGCCGTCACCGCCGCCTCGGCCGCCTCCACGCTGGGCGGTACAAAGCGCGCCGGCGATGGCAGGCCGGCGTGGTTCAGCGCCGCTACGAAGCCGGCATGGCGCTCGGCACCGGTGCTACTGGTATTGCCGAACAGACCGCCAATGTCGCGGTAGCCGGCAGCCAGCAGGTGCTCCACCAGTTGCGCAGCGGCACGGCGGTTGTCCAGCACCACCGCATCACCATCGCCCTGCGCCGGGGTGCGGTCGATCATCACCACCGGAAAGCCCAGCGCCTCGGTATCCAGTGCCGCCGCGCTGTGGCGGGTGGGCGCCAGGATCACCCCGGTGACGCGCTCCTCGCGCATCAGCTTCAGGTACATCGCCTCTTTTTCCGGGTCTTCGTCGGTGTTGCACAGAATCACCCGCATGCCGTTGCGATAGGCCTCGTCCTCCACCGCGCGGCTGACGGCGGTAAAGAACGGGTTGCGGATATCCGACACGATCAATCCTATAGTGTCGGTGTGCTGTGAACGCAGGCGGCGTGCCGCCAGGTTGGGGCGGTAGTCCAGCTTGCTCATCGCCGCTTCCACCCGCTTGCGCACCTTGTCGCTCACCGGGCCGTTGCACAGCACGCGGGATACCGTGGACACCGACACACCAGCCAGTTCCGCCACATCCTTGATTTTTGCCATCCGCTTTCTCCGGTATCGATTGCAACCGTACAAACCCAGATCAGTTGCGTTATTGGCCAAGATGTTACACCGAAATTGAAATCTTGATTGACACAAAAACTGGTATCGATTTCAATGCAGTCAAACAAATCTAGACACAGGAGACGACCACCATGTCCAGCACGCTGATTCGCCCCGAACTGGTTCGCCTTGGCGCCAGCCCGGCCAGCAAGGCCCAAGCCATCAGGGAGGCAGGCCAATTGCTGGCTGCCGCCGGCCATATCGATCCGGCCTATGTCGACAGCCTGCTGGCGCGTGAGAACGTTGCCAACACTTACCTTGGCCATGGTGTCGCCATCCCGCACGGCATGATCGAACACCGCCATCTGATCCGCAGCACCGCCATTGCCGTGCTGCAGGTACCGGGCGGCATCGAATGGAACCCGGGCCAGACCGTACACCTGGTGTTCGCCATCGCCGCCCAGTCCGACGAACACCTGGCGCTGCTGCGCCGCCTCACCCGCCTGCTACAGGACGAAACCGCACTGGGCCGTCTGTTCGACACCCCGCACCCGGCCGACCTGCTGGCCGCGCTGGAACAGCAGGCACCCGCCGCCGCAGCGGCCGAACAGATTGCCGACTTCGCCCATGGTTTCGACTGGGTGATGGATTACCCCAACGGTCTGCATGCCCGCCCGGCGCAGCAGTGGGTGGAAACCGCGCGCCGCTTTGCGGCCAACGTGCGGGTACGCAAAGGCGAGGAAAGCGGAGACGGCAAGAACCTGATCGGCCTGCTGCAACTGGGCATCGCCCACGGCGAAACCCTGCATGTTTCCGCCGAAGGCCCGGATGCCGAAGCAATGCTGGCGGCGCTGAAAGCAGTGATGAGCGGCCTCACCGCCGCCGAACAGGAACAGGCCGACAAGGCCGCCAAACAGCAACAGGCGCAGGCTGGCCGCACACTGTGGCAGCCGGCCGGCAAGCCGCTGGCGCTGGATGGCATTGCCGCCAGCCCAGGCCTGGCTATCGGCCAGCTGCGCGTGATCAAACCGGCGGTGCTGGAAGTGCCGGACCACCCGGTGCTGCTGGGCAGCGGCGGTGACCAGCTGGATGCGGCGCTGGCCGCCACCCGGCTGCAGCTGCAGGACCTGGCTGCCGCCACCGGCAAGCGCATGGGCGCAACCGAGGCCGGCATCTTCCGCGCCCAAGCCGAACTGCTGAACGACACCGACCTGATCACCCTCACCTGCCAGCTGATGGTGGAAGGCCACGGCGTGGCCTGGGCCTGGCACCAGGCGGTCAGCCGCCTGGCCGAGCGCCTGGCCGCGCTTGGCAACCCGCTGCTGGCCGCCCGCGCCGCCGACCTGCGCGATGTAGGCCTGCGCGTGCTGGACCAGCTGGCACCGGAGCTGGGCGCGCGCCGCAAGCCACTGGATGAAGGCGACAACCTGATCATCGCCGCCGCCGACCTCACCCCGTCCGACACCGCCGCACTGGACCCGCAGCGCATCATCGGTCTGTGCACCGCGCAGGGCGGCCCGTCGTCGCACACCGCCATCATCGCCCGCACCCTGGGCATGCCGGCACTGGTGGCGCTGGGCGCCTCGCTGCTGGATCTGCCGGACGACAGCACCGCCATCATCGACGGCGACAGCGGCCGCCTGTACCTGAACGTGGACGAGGCCGATCTGGCCAGCGCCCGCCAGTGGATTACCCGCCAGCAGGAAGCCGCCAAGAAGGCCGCCGCCGCCGCCATGGCTCCTGCTGCCACCCAGGACGGCAAGCGCATCGAGGTAGCAGCCAACGCCAACCACCCGGAGCAGGCTGCCGCTGCGGTGAAAGCCGGCGCCGAGGGCGTGGGCCTGATGCGCACCGAATTCCTGTATCTGGAGCGCGACAGCGCTCCGAGCGAAGACGAGCAGTATCAGACCTACCGCGGCATGCTGGACGCGCTGCAGGGCAAGCCGCTGATCATCCGCACCCTGGACATCGGCGGCGACAAGCAGGTGCCATACCTGAACCTGCCGCATGAAGAAAACCCGTTCCTCGGCGTGCGCGGCGTGCGCCTGCTGCTGCGCCGCCCGGACCTGCTGGAGCCGCAGCTGCGTGCCATCTACCGCGCCGCCAGCCACGGCCCGCTGTCCATCATGTTCCCGATGATCACCAGCCTGGACGAAGTGAAAGCACTGCGCGCGGTATGCGAGCGCATCCGCCTGGAGTTGGCCGCACCGGAAGTGCCGTTGGGCATCATGGTGGAAGTGCCGGCAGCCGTGGCGATGGCCGACCAGCTGGCCGAACACGTCGACTTCTTCTCCATCGGCACCAATGACCTCACCCAGTACGTACTGGCCATCGACCGCCAGCACCCGGAACTGGCGCGCGAAGCCGATGCGCTGCACCCGGCGGTGCTGCGCATGATCCGCCAGACGGTGGAAGGCGCCAGCCGCCACAACCGCTGGGTAGGCGTGTGCGGCGGCATCGCCGGCGACCCGCTGGGTGCCGCCATCCTGGCCGGCCTCGGCGTGCAGGAGCTGTCGATGAGCCAGCGCGACATCGCCAACGTGAAAGCCATGCTGCGCCGTTGCAGCAGCGGCCACCTCGCCCGCCTGGCCGCCGACGCGCTGCGCTGCCCGGATGTGGGCGCGGTGCGCGCGCTGGCCGCCCGCCTGGATTCGGTACTGGAAGAGGTGGAGGCATGAGCCGCCAGGTGCTGACCATCACGCTGAACCCGGCGCTGGATCACACCATCAGCCTGGCCAGCCTCAACGTTGGCCGCGTCAATGTGGCGCAGGCATCGGCACAGACCCCGGGCGGCAAGGGAGTCAACGTCGCCAGCTGCCTGGCGGACTGGGGAGTGCCGGTGATGGTCAGCGGCCTGTTGGGCCGTGACAACGCCGGCGCCTTTGTCAGCCTGTTCGAAGACAAGGGCATTGCCGACCGCTTTCTGCGCCTACCCGGCAACACCCGCACCAATATCAAGCTGGTGGCGCAGGACACGCTGGACACCACCGATATCAACCTGCCGGGGGTGGACGTGCCGGACAACGCGCTGCCGCAGCTGATCGAGCAACTGCAGCATCTGGTGGAAGACGGCCAGATCGTGGTGTTGGCCGGCAGCCTGCCGCCGGCACTGCAGCAGGCCGGCTACCTGCCGCTGCTGCGCGAACTGAAGGCGCTGGGCGCCGAAGTGATCCTGGATACCAGCGGCGACGCACTGGCGCAGGTGCTGGCACAGAACGAGGCACTGCCGGCGATGATCAAGCCCAACCGCCACGAGCTGGAAGACTGGGTTGGCCGCGCGCTGCCCACGCTGGCCGAGGTCGCCACCGAGGCGCGCGCGCTCAACCAGCGCGGCATCGCCACCGTGGTGGTGTCGCTCGGCGGTGACGGTGCGCTGCTCTCCACCAGCCAGGATGGTTGCTGGCTGGCCAGCCCGCTCGCCATCACGCCGGTCAGCACCGTCGGTGCCGGCGATGCGCTGGTAGCCGGCATGGTGGCGGCACGTCACCACGACGCCCCCTGGCCGCAGGCGCTGCGCCTGGGCACTGCTTTTGCCGCCGCCAAACTGCAGCGGCTGGGGCCGCACCTGCCGCCGCGCGCGGAGGTGAAAGCGCTACAGGAACAGGTGCAATTGCAAGCGCTGTAAACCGCCGTCAGTAGCCGTGCGGCCAACCTTTGGCCGCCATAAAGCACTGACGGCCTCGCGAGCCAGGCCGCGACAAGGCGAGAACCGAGGCGTGCGGAATGGAGGTGACATCCACCCGCACCTCGAACACCTGTGAACGCCTTAGCGCCGGCGCGCAGCAGATTGTAAACAGATTCATCCGGCCCGCACCGCCCCCACAACAGCCAGGGCGGGCCGGACACTTCAGCAGCACAACGAGAGGAGACAACAATGTCATCACTGCTGGCCGTACTCACCTGCCCCGAGCGCAGCACCCAGAGCCTGCTGGCCGCGGAAGCACTGCGCAAGGCTGCCAAACAGCTCGGGCAGGCCATCCGTATCGAAACCCATACCGCGCAGGGCGTGCAGGATCCGCTGAGCGAGGCGGAAGTCTCCGCCGCGCAGCAGGTAATCCGCATTGGCGCCAGCGGCAGTGATGCCCGCTTTGCCGGCAAACGCGAGCACCTGGCCGCGCTGGAAGCCGTGCTGGCTGACCCGCAGGCGGTGCTGGGTGCCGCACTGGGCGCCGCCCCGGTGGCCGCCGCTGCCAGCCAGACGCTGTCCATCGTCGCCATTACCTCCTGCCCCACCGGCATCGCCCACACCTTCATGGCGGCCGAAGGCCTGACCGGCGCCGCCGAGGCACTGGGCCACCGCATCAAGGTGGAAACCCAGGGTTCGGTCGGCTCGCAGAATGCCCTGTCCGCCGCCGACATCGCCGGCGCCGACCTGGTGATCATCGCCGCCGATACCCAGGTGGACACCAGCCGCTTTGCCGGCAAACGCGTGTTCATGAGCGGCACCAAGGCCGCCATCAACGATGGCAAGGCGCTGATCAACAACGCCAACGCCAGCGCCAAGCTGCAGGCCGCCACCGCCGGTGGCCAGGGCGGCGGCAATGCCGCAGCCGGCGCAGCCAGTGGCAGCAAGGAACGCAGCGGTGCCTACAAACACCTGATGACCGGCGTGTCGTTCATGCTGCCGTTCGTGGTGACCGGCGGCCTGCTGATCGCACTGGGCTTTGCGCTGGGCGGCATCTACGTATTTGACGATGCACACAAGGGCACGCTGGGCTGGACGCTGTTCAATATCGGCGCCAAGGCATCGTTTGCGCTAATGGTGCCGATCCTGGCCGGCTATATCGCCTACTCCATCGCCGACCGTCCGGGCATTGCCCCGGGCATGGCCGGCGGCATGATTGCCGGCGCCATCGGCTCCGGCTTCCTCGGCGGCATCGTCGCCGGTTTCATTGCCGGCTATGCGGTGAAATACCTGAACGAGAAGATCCAGCTGGGGCGCAACTTCGATGGCCTCAAGCCGGTGCTGATCCTGCCGTTGCTGGGCACCACCATCGTCGGCCTGCTGATGTACTACGTGCTGGGGCAACCGGTAGCGGCGGCGCTGGGCGTGGTCACCGAATGGCTGAAAGGTCTGCAGGGCAGCAGCGCGCTGGTGCTGGGCATGATCCTGGGCGGCATGATGGCGTTCGACATGGGCGGCCCGATCAACAAGGCCGCCTACACCTTCGCCACCGGCCTGATCGCCAGCCAGGTATACGGCCCGATGGCCGCGGTGATGGCCGCCGGCATGACCCCGCCGCTGGGCATCGCGCTGGCCGCGGTACTGTTCAAGAACCGCTTTAGTGCCGACGAGCGCGAAGGCGCCAAGGCCGCCGGCGTGCTGGGCATTTCCTTCATCACCGAAGGCGCCATCCCGTTTGCCGCCAAGGATCCGCTGCGCGTGATTCCGTCGCTGGTGGCCGGCTCGGCACTGGCCGGTGCCATCTCCATGGCCGCCGGTTGCGAGCTGCGCGTGCCGCACGGTGGCGTGTTCGTCCTGCCGATCCCCAATGCGGTGACCAATCTGGGCATGTACATCGTGGCGCTGCTGGCGGGTACCGCTCTTTCTGCCGTGTTGCTGGGGGTGCTGAAGAAGACCCCGGATGCGGCCAACGTTTAAGTTTCTCTCCCAACCTGCCCTCGCAGGCCCGGCCCGTGCGCCTTTATGGCGCCGGGTCTTTTTTTGTCCGACAAACCGCGCGCTGGCGGATGACCAAGCCAAGCCAATTACATACAATGCAGACTGTTACGCTGTCCGCCTCCCATACGCCAAGGAACATTCCATGCCGCTGAGCTACCAGATACGTGACACGGAAGCCAGCATCCACATCCGTGGTCATTTCAACTTTTCCCTGCATGGTGATTTCCGCGCCGCCTGCCATGCCATCATGGCCAGCCCGGCAGTGACATGCGTGGATATTGACTTGCAGGACACCGAGTATCTGGACAGCTCGGCGCTGGGGATGCTGCTGGTGCTGCGTGAGCAACTGGGACCGCGCGGGATAAAACTGCTGATCACCCATACCCGGCCCAGCATCCGCCAGATTCTGGCGATTGCCCGCTTCGAAAAATTCTTCCAGATTGATTGAGAGCCTGCCCATGCGTCAGCTGAACGTGCTGGTTGTCGATGACAGCAAGGTGAACCGCCTGGTCATCGCCCGGGTCATCAGCCAGCGCGGCCACCACGTGATCGAAGCGGCCGACGGGGCCGAAGCGCTGGCCCGCTGTGAGGAACAGCTGCCGGACCTGATCCTGATGGACGTGATCATGCCGGTGATGGACGGCCTGACCGCTACCCGGCTACTGCGCCAGCGCTACGACAAGCAATGGATCCCCATCATCTTCCTGACCGGCAAGTCCGAGCAGGAGGACGTGCTGGCCGGCCTGGCAGCCGGCGGTGACGACTATCTGGCCAAACCGGTTGATACCAAGCTGCTGACCGCCAAGATCCGTGTGATGGCGCGCATTGCCGAAATGCAGCAGCGCATCACCCAGGATGCCAAGCGGCTGGAAGCCTACTACCACGCCAACCAGATGGAGCAGCAGCTGGCCCAGCACGTGCTCAGCAACCTGTACGGCGACCAGCAAGACACGGGCATCGAGCAGTGGATCAAGCCGACGGTGCAGTTCAGTGGCGACATCATCACTGCCGCCAAATCGCCGGCCGACACCCTGCACATCATGCTGGCCGACAGCACCGGCCACGGTCTGGCGGCCGCCATTGCCTGCCTGCCGGCCGCCACCGTGTTCTATGCCATGACGCAAAAGGGTTTCGGTATCCATGCCATTGCCCGCGAGATCAACAAGAAGCTCAAGCAGCAGCTGCCGGTGGGGCGCTTCGTGGCCGCCACGCTGGTCGCCATCGCACCGCAGGAGCGCACCATCACCGTGTGGAACGGCGGTATTCCGTTTGCCGGTTTCATCAACGAACAGGGCGAGCTGAGCAAGCGTTTTGTCTCCACTCATCCGCCGCTGGGCATCCTGCCCAATGCCGATTTCGATCCGTCGGTGGAGGTATACCGCTGGCAGCAGCCGGGCCGGCTGCTGATCTGCTCCGACGGGCTGACCGAAGCACGCAGCGCCGATGGCCAGCTGCTGGCCATCGAGCGACTGACCGAACTGCTGGCTACGCCGCTGCCGGCGCCGGTCATCGACCCGCTGGCACAGCTGGTCAGCCAGCACCTGGGTAGCGACGAGAACGTGGACGACATCTCGCTGGTGGTGGCGCCATGCAGCAACGACTACCACACCCCGCCGGCCAGCCCGCAGCCCCACGGCGTTACCCAGCTGGACAGCTGGGAGATCCGGCTGGGCTTTGGCCCCAAGGAGCTGCGCGACGACCTGGGCATGCCCACGCTGCTGGGCTGGCTCAACCAGATCGGCCTCAACGAAAGCCAGTTCAGCGACATGCTGGTGGTGCTTACCGAGCTGTTCAGCAATGCGCTGGATCACGGCGTGCTGCAGCTGGATTCCAATGACAAGCATTCCAGCGATGGCTTTGCCCGCTATCTGGAGCAGCGCCAACAGCGTCTGACCGCGCTGCAACAAGGGCGCATCGATATTGCCATGCGCCGCGATGGCAACCTGCTGCGCCTGTCAGTGCAGGACAGCGGCAACGGTTTCGACCAGTCGCGGCTGCCAACCGACTGCGAGCACGACGCGCCCTACGGCCGTGGTATCGCGCTGGTACGGCGCCTGTGCCTGCAGCTGCAATTCCAGCAAGGCGGCAGCCGCGCGGAAGCGAGCTACCAGCTGTAAACCCTGCCCCGCCGACCCTTTGCCCCGCCGGGCTGTCCCGGCCATTTGCCATCATGCCGTTTACCTTGCAGCACGCCGGCCATGCCGAGCTGGATATCAAGAAAAGCCGTTTCCTTGCCTGTGTGGAGCCGATGCGCGACCGCGCAGCGGCACTGCTGCGCGTGGCGGAGCTGAAAGCGGCCCACCCCGCAGCGGCCCACGTATGCTGGGCGCTGCTGGCCGGCGGCCACAGTGCGGCCAACGATGACGGCGAGCCGTCCGGCACCGCCGGCCGGCCGATGCTGGAGGTGCTGCGTCATCAGGATCTGGAAGGGGTGCTGGCCACCGTGGTGCGCTACTACGGCGGCGTCAAGCTGGGAGCGGGTGGCCTGGTACGCGCCTATACCGACAGCGTGGCACGGGCACTGGACGGTGTGCCGCGTACCGAACTGCAACGCCTGCTGGCCCTGCGCTGCCAGCTGCCCTACGCGCTGGAAGGGCAGGCGCGCCGCTTGCTGCAGAAACACGCGGCCACGCTGGCGAACGTCACGCACGATGCCCAGGTCACCCTGGATTTCACCCTGCCCGAGCGCGATGCCGCCAGCCTGCGCCTTGCGCTGGAAGAAAGCAGCCATGGCCAGCTGCACTGGCTGGATTCAGCGCACGCGGATTGACCGCGCCGGCCGTCAGTGGCGGTTAGCCGGCATGTGCGCGCAATAGTTCGGCAAACTGGGCAACCGGCAGCGGGCGGCTGAACAAATAGCCCTGGATTTCGTCGCAGCCCAGCTGCTGCAGCCGCTCCAGCTGTGCCGGGGTTTCCACCCCTTCGGCGACGACATTCATGCCTAGCGCATGGCCAAGGTCGATCACCATTCTGGCAATACTGGCATCCTGCGCATCGGTCGTGAGGTCCTTCACAAACGACTGGTCGATTTTCAGGGTGTCGATCGGAAACCGCTTCAGGTAGTTCAGGCTGGAATAGCCGGTGCCGAAATCGTCCAGCGCAATGCTGACCCCCATCGCTTTGAGCATCTGCAGAATAGCGGTTGCCCTCTCCGGGTCGATCACCAGTGCGCTTTCGGTGATTTCCAGCTCGATCAGTGCCGGGTCCAGGCCATGGCGGCTGATTTCCTGCCTGACAAGCTCCGCCAGGCCGTTTTGCTGGAACTGACGTGCGGACAGGTTAATGGCCACCGATACCTGCGGCAGACCTTCATCCTGCCAGCGCTTGAGCTGGGCACAGGCGGTTTTGATCGCCCAGGCGCCAATGGGCAGAATCAGCCCGGTTTCTTCCGCCAGCGGAATGAACTGCGCTGGCGACACCATGCCGGATGCGGGACGGTGCCAGCGCAGCAGGGCTTCGGCACCGACAATATGGCCCTGTGCAATCTGCATCTTGGGCTGGTAGTACAGCTCCAGCTCATCGCCTTCCAGCGCCTGGCGCAGGCAGCTTTCCAGCTCCAGCCGCTCCAGCATGCGCGCGTTCATTTCCGGCTCATAAAACTGGAACTCGTCACGCCCCAGTTCTTTTGCCCGGTACATGGCCACATCGGCATTCTTGATCAGCTCATGCCCGGTTTCACCATCGCGCGGAAACACCGAAATACCCACACTGCCGGTCACCACCACATGATGCCCGGCAGCCTGCAGCGGCTGGCGGATGCTGTCCATCAGCTTGTGCGCCAGCACCGCGGCATCATTGATCTCCGCCACATCGGTCATCACCACCATGAATTCGTCCCCGCCCAGGCGGGCCACGGTATCGCCCGCGCGCACGTGATGCAGCAGCCGCTGCGCCACCTCCTGCAGCAGCGAGTCGCCGGCATCGTGCGTCAGGGTGTCATTGATGGTCTTGAAGCGATCCAGATCCAGCAGCATCAGGGCCACCGATTTCCTGTCGCGCCGCGCGTGGGCAATCGCCTGCTCGATCCGGTCATGCAGTAGATGGCGATTGGCCAACCCGGTCAGCTTGTCGTGTGTGGCGGAATACTCCAGGTCGGCCTCGAAACGCTTGCGTTCGGTAATGTCGCGGCAGGCGGCATAAAAATTACCGTCCGGCAGCGCCACCGCGTTCACTTCCACCGGAATGATCCGACCATCGCGGCACTGCAGGTCCATCTCGGTGCGCAGCAGCCGGCTGACCTCCAGTTCCTGCAGAATATCCTGGCTCCGGGCCTGCTCAAGCGCCGGTGCGATGTCAGCAAACCCCATCGTCGTCAGCTCATCGGCACGATAGGCCAGCAGCTTCTCTGCCTGATGGTTGGCATAGACAAAGCGGCCGTCGCGGGTGGCGATCACCACCGCGTCGGCGGCGTTATCCAGCACTGCACGATAACGCTGCTCGCTCTGCTGCTGCTGTGCCACCGCCTGCTGCCGTGCCTGTTCGGTACGCAATGCGGCAATGCCATACGCCAGATCGTTGCTGAGCTGCTCCAGCAGAGCCACCTCATCCGGCTGAAAGGCATCCGGCTCGCGCGCATAGATGGTCAGCACGCCAAAGGTGTTGTCACTGGCCTGCAATGGCAGGGCAATACTCGACTGGTAGCCGCGCTTGAGTGCGGCCTCGCGCCACGGCTGCATGATGGGGTTGGTCAGGCAATTCTGGTTAACCTGGGTACGCTGGGTGCGAATCGCCATGCCGGTCGGACCGCGGCCCAGCTCGTTGTCCCCCCAGGAGATATGAATCTGCTCCAGATATCCCTGCTCGGCCCCCGATTGCGCTACCGGCAGAATCGACCTTGCCGCATCCGACTGGGCAAAACCGATCCAGGACATCATGTAGCCGCCGGTATTGACGATCAGCTGGCAAATAGCCGCCAGCAAGGCATTCTCATCGCTGGCATACACCAGCGTGCTATTGCATTCGCTTACCAGCTTGAGCGCACGGTTGACGCGCGCCAGCGCCAGCTCCGTCAGCTTGCGCGCGGTGATGTCCTGCACCATGCCCTGCAGTCTGGAGATGCTGCCATCGGCTTCACGATGTGCACTACCGGTAATGAAGACCCAGCGCACGCTGCCATCGGCATGAATCACCTCGGCATCGCACTGGTAAGGTTGGCCGCTGGCCAGGCAGGCATCGACCGCCTGGCCGAGTACGGCCCAGCTTTCCGGCTGGAAATAAGACTGCACTTCCGGATAGACCGCCGGCGGCAGGGACGGATCGCGCCCATAAATACGGTAGATTTCTTGCGACCAGTGATGCTCGTTACGGTGGAGATCCCACTCCCAGCGGCCAATCCCGGCAAGGCTTTGTACTTCGCTCAGGTTGGCCTCGGCCTCGCGCTGCATCGCCTGCATGGTGTTGAACTGCTGCGCAAGCTGCACAAACTCGGCCGGCCCGCTGTCCGGCACTTGGCAATCGCTATGGCCGCTGGCAGCGGCGCTCACCGCCCGCGACAGCGAGCGCAGCGACGCCAGCATCTGCCCGGAAAACCGCTGCATCAGCAGGCCGCTGAGCAGCATCACCGACAACAACACCAGCGCCGGCGAGATCAGCCTTTGATACAGCGCCGCCAGCAGCAGGGACTCGGGCACGCCCACCGCCACCGAATAGCCGGTCTGTAGCGAGCGCTTGTAGGCGCCCATCACCCGGATATGCTCCAGGCTCTCGCTGTACACCAGGCCCTCCGCCGCTGCCGACAGTTTTTCCCGCAGTACCGGGATCACTTTTGTACCAACAAACTTGTCCGGCGAATGCGTGCGCGCGGCGATGGTGCCCAAGCGGTCATAAATCACCAGCCCCCAGCCTTGCGGCAAGGTTTTGTCGGCGACAAAGCGATTGAAGCGATCGGCGTTGATCCCCATCGTCAGGTTGTAGCGCACCTTGCCCTGGCGCATCACCGGCACCGAGATCGACAGCAACGGCCGCTTGGCAACCGCACCGATGAACAGATTGGAGACATACGGCTTTTTATGCGTAAAGACGTAATTGGTGGCATCGAGATTGCCGGTTCTGGGCAGCGGCACGCCGAAGGGGCGCAAGGTATTCACCAGTTGCTGCCCCGACTGCTCGATCAGCACCACGGCATCGCCATAGCCAGTGGCGGCGGAAAACTGCAGCGCCTCTTGTTCGAAGCCGCGAAAATCCTGACGGTCCAGCTCGTCGGACGTGGCGGCAAGCCCCTGCAGGGCGTGCTGGGCACCCAGCAGCTCTGCATCCAGCTGCGCCGACACATTGCGCGCCAACTGCAAGGTGGCTTTATCCAGCTGTGACCGCTCGGTCTGATAAATGGCGGCAAAAGACAATACCAGCCCGACCAGGCCAGGCATGAGCACCACCAGGAATATCCAGCGCAGTCCGACAACCTTCATTCATTCACCCGGAAAATATTGGCACCGCACAGCGGCGCGGCGGGAAAATCGCGTGCTGACAGTAGCACAGTTGGCCACATGCCCCGTGACCGCCGTCAGATAATCCAAATAAAGGTAAACCATGCCGGCAACGCTGACAGCAACCGTAGCGGAGCCCTGCTGGAAGCAGCGCCTGCCCGCCGCCAGCACACAAAAAAACCAGCCAATGGCTGGTCGAGACGGCGGCTGCGTCCGCAGACGATTGCTGCGGCCAACGTGTGGATCGCCCCGGATGGCGGCGGGCCGTTTTCCGGGGCCGCCGTTATGGTAGTCGTCCCTTCTGCTGGCGGTAGGCCACCACCGCCTGCACCAGATCGGCAATCGAGCGCGCGCCCATCTTGTCCATCATCTTGCCGCGGTGCGCTTCCACCGTCTTGATGCTGATGCCCAGGTCGTCGGCAATCACCTTGTTCATCTTGCCTTCGATCACCCGCTCCAGCACCTCGCGTTCGCGTGCGGTCAGCGTGGCCAGCCGTGTCTCGCACTGCTGCACGCCGCTTTCGCTCTGGCGCACGCTTTCCGCTGTCGCCAGTGCGCTGTCCACTGCGGCCAGTAGCGCTTCCTGATTGAATGGTTTTTCCAGGAAGTCATGCGCGCCGCGCTTCACTGCCTGCACCGCCATCGGCACATCACCATGCCCGGTGATGAAGATCACCGGCCACAGGTTGCCGCGCGCCTGCAGTTCCTCGTACAGCTGCAGCCCGCTCATGCCGGGCATGCGGATATCCAGAATCAGGCAGCCGCTGCCCTGCCCCGGCTGGTAGCTGGCCAGGAAGCCCTCGGCACTGTCGTGGCAGATCACCTGGTAGTCGTGGCTTTCCAGCAGCCACAGCAGCGAGTCGCGAAACGCCTCGTCGTCGTCGACGATATGAATGCGGATGGTTGTGCGTGTCATGGTTCGTACACCGGCAAGGTGAAGCGGAAAATGGTACCACCCAGCGGGTGATCTTCCACTGAGAGTTGACCCTGATGGAACTCGACGATGGAGCGGCAGATATTCAGGCCCATGCCCATGCCGTCGCTCTTGGTGGTAAAGAAGGCGTCGAACAGCTGCGACTTGATGTCGTCGGGCACGCCATGGCCCCGGTCCACAATCGCCAGCTCGATGCGCTTGCTGTTCTGGCGCTGTACCGACAACTCCAGCTGGCGCTCGGCCGGCGGCAGCTGCTGCATGGCTTCCATGCCGTTTTTCAGCAGATTCAGCAGTACCTGTTCGATCAGGATGGGATCGACATGCACCGGCGGCAGGCCGCTGGCCAAATGTACGTTGATGGTGCTGGCCAGCCGCCGCGCCTCGATGTCGGCAATCGCCAGCGCCGCCTCGATGATGTCGGCGATGGCCACTTCCTTGCGCACCGGCTCGCTCTGCTTCACGAACTCGCGCACCCGGCGCACGATCTTGCCGGCGCGCTCGGCCTGGGCGGTGATTTTCTCCATCACCGGAATCAGCGTCTCGGCAGTGGCCTTGCCCTGGCGCAGCCGCTCCACGCAGCCAGCCTGATAGTTGGCAATGGCCGACAAGGGCTGGTTCAACTCGTGCGCCAGCGTGGACGCCATTTCACCCATGGTGATCAGCCGCGAGGTAGCCTGCAGCTTGAGCATCTGCTCGTCGTAGCGCTGTTCCGCGGCACGCTGCTCGGTGATGTCGGTGAGGATCAGCATCTGCGCCAGCTCACCATCCACCCAGCGCAGCGGCCGGGTACGCAGCAGGCACCAGCGCGCCGGTTCGTCCAGCCAGATTTCCTGCTCGCTGCTGGCATGGCGCAGCAGGCGGTACAGCCGCAGGTCGCAATATTCGTTGCCGCTGTCGTCGCCCACTGCGGCCAACCACTCGCGGTAGCGGTGATTGCAGAACAGCAGCTGCTGGCTGCTGGCACGCACCACCGCCACCGCGGCATCCAGCCCTTCGATCACCGCGATAAAGCGTTCGTTGGCGTCTTCCAGCTGCTGCTGCGCCTCGCGCTTTTCCGTCATGTCGGTCAGCGCTGCCATCCAGCCGGTCTGCTCACCCTCGGCATCGATCAGCGGCGACACCAGCAGTTGGCCGTAGAAGCGCTCGCCCCCCTTGCGCTGCATCACCGATTCGAACAGCTGCTGGGTGTGCTCGCCGGACAGTGTCTGGCGCAGGATTTCGTCGTTGTACGGCGCGATGTCCGGCGCCCAGTACGGGTACGGCGGGCGCAGGCCGATCAGCTCGCTTTCGTCAAAGCCGGTGATGCGGCAGAACGCCGGGTTGACGTAGGTAATGGTGCCTTGCAGGTCGATAGCGCGAATGCCGACCACCAGCGAATCCTCCATCGCCTTGCGGTACATGTATTCGTGGCGCAAGGCCAGCTCGGCCTGCTTCTGCGCGGTAATGTCGCGGCCGGAAAAGTAGATCACGCCGCTATCCGGCAGCGGACTCAATGCCCAGGCCAGCAGCAGGGTGTCGCCACCGCGGTTCAGCACGCGGGTTTCCAGGTAGTGATCGACGCTGCCGGCCTCCAGCAGCTGGCGCAGCATTTGTCGCGTGCTGTCACGCTGCTCCGGCTGCAGATAGCTCAAGAACGAAGTGCCGACCAGTTGTTCCGTCGGGTAGCCAAGACCGGCGACGAAGGCAGGATTGACGTGCAGCAGAGTGCTGTCCTCGCGCATCACCCCCAGCCATTCGCGCGACAGGGTGTAGACGCGGTCGCGTTCGCGCTCGGCGGCCACCCGGCGGCGGATATGCCGTGACAGGCTGAACAGGCTCAGCAGGGTCAGCACCGACAGGCCGGCGATCAGCCCCAGCTGGATCAGCCGGTTCTTGTCCACGCTGCTGCGTACCGGCCGCGCCAGCAGTTGCAGCGGCGTGCCGCCCAGGCGGATGCTCTGCACCACGCGGCTGGTGGTGGTGTTGTGGGCATTGCTGGCCAGGATGTCCTGGCCGCTACCCAGCTGCAGGTAGTATTTTTCCGCGAACCACGACGGTGGCACCCGGCGCACGAAGGCATTGGCCTGATAAATGCCGATCACCATGCCGCGGAACTGGGTGTCGCGGAACACCGGCACCATCAGGTCGAAACGCCACTCGCCGTTTTCCAGCTGGTACGGGTGGCTGAACAGCGGCCGGCCTTCGTTCTGCGCCTGCAGATAGGCCGAGGCACTGGCGCCGGACAGGCCGGAGCCGGCCGCCAGCCCGGATTCCTCATACGGTGCGATCCAGCGCAAGGTAAAGCTGGCGTCGGCCCACACCACCGCCACCATCTCCGGGGTATTGCCGAGAAACTGCGATGCCTGCACCAGGAAGCCGGCTTCGTCCAGCTCCTCGCGGCCGATATCGCGTGCCATCTGCGCCAGCTCGCTCTGCTGGCCATCCAGCCGCAGGCGCATGGTCTGCTCCGCCCACAGCGTGTCCTTGGCCAGGTCTGTGCGTTGCTGCTCGTTCTCGCGTGCGTCCAGCGTCCATAGCATCACCGCCATGGTGAGAAAGAACAGCACGATGGTGCTGTTGGGCATCAGCCGGTAAAACGGGCTGCGTTTGAGCGAGGTATAGAAACGGGGGGTGCGCATGCGCTGCAAGGTTGGCCGCAAGGGAAGTCGGAATGCGATAATAGGCACTCCTTGCCCTTACCGCCATCAGGAACAGCCCGTGCCGCGACTTGCCTGCCTTGCCCTGTTGCTCTGCTCCGTCTATGCCGGCGCCGCCGCGCCGATCCGCATCGGCGTATCCGGCCCGTTCAGCGGCGGCTCCTCGCCGATGGGCTTGAGCATGCGCGGCGGCATCCGCCTGGCGGTGGAAGACATCAACAACCAGGGCGGAGTGCTGGGCCGACCGATCCAGCTGGTGGAACGCGATGATCGCGGCCAGCCAGCCTACGCCGTGCGCGTGGCAGACGAGCTGATCGACAAGCAGCAGGTAGTGGCCACGGTGGGCTTTGCCAACAGCGGCGTGGCGCTGGCATCGCAATACCGCTACCAGCAGGCGCAGATTCCGGCCATTACCGCGGTCGCCACCGCTCACGTGGTCACGCAGCAGTTTTTGCCGCCCAAATATGCGGCCAACTATGTATTCCGCGTGGCAGCCTCCGACGGATTGCAGGCCCCGCTGATCGTGCGCGAGGCGCAGCGGCGCGGCTTTCGCCGCGTGGCGGTACTGAGCGACAACAGCAACTACGGCCGGCTGGGACAACAGGATTTGCTGAAGGCGCTGGACGCCAGCGGCATCAAGGCGGTGAGCGTGCAGCAGTTCCGCAATGGCGAGCTGGACATGAGCAGCGCACTGCGCGATGCCCGTGCCGCGGGCGCGCAGTGCATCCTCACCTACACCATCGGTCCGGAGCTGGCGCAGATCGCCAACACCCTGGCGCAGATGGAATGGCGCATTCCACTGATCGGCAGCTGGACGCTGTCGATGTCCAACTTCATCGACAATGCCGGCCCCAATGCCGAAGGTGCGCGCATGGTGCAGACCTTTATCGAGGACGGCAACACCCCACTGCGCGCTCGCTTCATCCAGCGTTACCTGCAGCGCAATCCGGGGGAGCGCATCCCCTCGCCACCGTCGGCGGCACAGGGCTACGACGGCCTGCTGCTGCTGGCCGCCGCCATGCGCCAGGCCGGCAGCACCGACGGCCCCAAGGTACGCGCGGCGCTGGAAAACCTGCGCCAGCCGGTGGCCGGCCTGATCACCACCTATCGACAACCGTTCTCGGCCAGCGATCACGAGGCAATCGAGCTGGATATTCCGGTGATCGGCGAGGTACGCCAACGCAAGGTGATCTATGCCTACCCGCAGGATCGCCTGCGTCACCCATAACGCCGCCCCCACCCGTACGACAGCCGCCTTGTTGGCCGTGAGCATGGCCAACCATGCAGATTGAATGCAAAAAAGCACCGCCAGGCGGTGCTTTTTTTGTTGCGGCCAACCTTGTGGGCTTAGCGACGCTGCTCTTTGTCCTTCAGATGTGCTTCCAGCGCATGCCCGGCGGACAGGATATGGAAACGCAGGAACTCCGCCGCCTCGTCCGCGGCGCCCTTGCGGCACAGGTCCAGCAGCTTGGTGTGCTCCTCGTGTGCGCGCTCCATGGTGCGGGTCAGCAGAATCTGCATGCGGGTGTAGCGGTCGGTCTTGTTGTGCAGCTGTTCCAGCAGCGCCAGGGTGTTCGGGCGCTTGGCGGCGCGGTACAGCGCCAGGTGGAAGCGCGAGTTCAGCTCGCCCCAGTGGCGAATATCGTTGGTGGTCAGCGCCTGCTCGAACTCTTTCAGCGTGGCCTCGGCAATCTCGTGATCGCTGGCTTCCTGCCGCGGAATGGCGGCGCGCAGCAGTTCGCTTTCCAGCATGGCGCGGATTTCCACCAGCTCCAGCACATCGTCCAGCGACAACTTGGATACCAGCGCGCCCTTGTGGTCGATGATCTGGATCAGGCCCTCGGCCTCCAGCTGGCGCAGCGCTTCGCGCACCGGCACCCGGCTGACGCCGTATTCGTTGGAAAGGGCTTCCTGGCGCAGTTGCTGCCCATCGGCAAACTCACCCGACAAAATGCGTTGGCGCAGGGATTCGGTTACGGCACTGGTCAGGGTCTGGCGCTTGATGGGCTGCAGGGTGGTCATGGCGTCGCTCTGGCTATCGGATACATGCAAATGTATTCGATTATACGGTGAAATTCACTGGCGGCAACGGGGCAAACAGGAAAGAAAACGAAAAAACCCGGCCGAAGCCGGGTTTGTTCTGGGGTGAATGATGGGGCTCGAACCCACGACAACCGGAATCACAATCCGGGGCTCTACCAACTGAGCTACATCCACCGCTGAGCGGGATCTCTGCCAGTGAAACTGACAAAGCAAATTGTGGGGTGAATGATGGGGCTCGAACCCACGACAACCGGAATCACAATCCGGGGCTCTACCAACTGAGCTACATCCACCACTGAAATACTTGGCGCGCCCGACAGGAATCGAACCTGTAACCCCCGACTTAGAAGGTCGGTGCTCTATCCAGTTGAGCTACGGGCACTCATATCGGGCTTACTAATTAGGGCTGTTGGTCGGGGCGGTGGGATTCGAACTCACGACCCTCTGCTCCCAAAGCAGATGCGCTACCAGGCTGCGCTACGCCCCGACAACAGGCTGCGAACTATACTGGCCGCGTCTTGGACTGTCAACACTTTGTGCAGAATATTTGCAATCACCAGCCCTTTCACCGGCTGGGCCGCTGGCAAAGCGCGACACCTGACGATAAATAAATGTGCTTTGCAGGCACGCCAAGCCCTTGAAGCGATTGAGTAGAACGACCAAAAAATGCGAAAATCCGGCCTTTCCTTCCAACCAGACTGAATTAGGTGGATAGCAGCATGGCAGCACAACTTATCGACGGCAAGGCCGTCGCCGAAACCCTGATCAACCGCGTACGCGAAGGCGTGGATGCCCGTGTGGCCGCCGGCAAACGCGCTCCGGCGCTGGCAGTGATTCTGGTGGGCGACGATCCGGCCTCCGGTATCTACGTCAAGAACAAGAAACGTTCCTGCGAGAAAGCCGGCATCCGTTCGGTAGCCTACGACCTGCCGGGTAGCACCAGCCAGGAAGAGCTGCTGGCCATCATCGACCAACTGAACGCCGACGACGGTATCGACGGCATTCTAGTGCAACTGCCGCTGCCCAAGCAGATCGACACGCAGCAGGTGATCGAGCGCATCAACCCGAAGAAGGACGTGGACGGCTTCCACCCGTACAACGTTGGCCGCCTGGCCACCAAGATGCCGCTACTGCGCCCGTGCACCCCGCGCGGCGTGATGACGCTGCTGGAAGAATACGGTATCGACCCCAAGGGCAAGAACGTGGTGATCGTCGGCGCCTCCAACATCGTCGGCCGCCCGCAGGCGCTGGAAATGCTGCTGGCGCGCGCCACCGTGACGGTATGCCATAGCGCCACCGCCGATCTGGCCGCCGAAGTTGGCCGCGCCGATATCGTGGTCGCCGGTGTCGGCATTCCCAAGTTCGTGAAGGGTGAATGGCTGAAGCCGGGCGCGGTGGTGATCGACGTCGGCATCAACCGCCTGGCCGATGGCCGCATCTGCGGTGACGTCGATTTTGCCGTGGCACGCGACGTGGCCAGCTTCATCACCCCGGTGCCGGGCGGCGTCGGCCCGATGACCGTGGCCACGCTGTTGCAAAACACGCTGGATGCGGCCAACCTCAACGCCTGATCGCAAACGCCAGCACCCCGACGCCACCGTCCGCCCCGTGCCGGCGGTGGCGTTTGTTTTTCCCCATTGCCCGCTAAAAGACAAAGAGCCAAACCATGAGCAACAAACATTCGGCCACGCTGCTGATCAGCTGCCCGGACAGCCAGGGCCTGGTCGCCGCCATCGCCAATTTTCTGCTGACCTATAACGCCAACATCCAGCATGCCGACCAGCACCAGGACCCGGTGGAAGGCCTGTTCCTGATGCGCGTGCAGTGGGACCTGCAGGGCTTCAGCCTGCCGATGGACAACTTCTCCGCCGCCTTCGCGCCGATCGCGGAAAAGTACAATATGCAATGGGAGGTATCGCTGTCGGTGCGCAAGCCGCGCATGGCGATCTTCGTCTCCAAATACGAGCACTGCCTGGTGGACCTGCTGCACCGCTGGAGCATTGGCGAGCTGGACTGCGACATCCCGCTGATCATCTCCAACCACGACGACTGCCGCCGGCTGGCCGAATTCCACGGCATCCCCTACCACGTGATTGCCGTCACCAAGGACAACAAGGCGCAGGCCGAAGCGCAGCAGTGGGACCTGCTGCAGGCGGCCGAGGTGGACCTGATCGTGCTGGCGCGCTACATGCAGGTGCTGTCGCACAAGTTCGTGGAACGCTACCCGCACCGCGTCATCAACATCCACCACAGCTTCCTGCCGGCCTTCGACGGCGCCAAGCCCTACCACCGCGCCTTTGCGCGCGGCGTGAAGCTGATCGGTGCCACCAGCCACTACGTCACCGAAATCCTTGATGATGGTCCGATCATCGAGCAGGAAGTGATGCGCATCTCGCACCGCGACGACGTGGAAGACCTGATCCAGAAAGGCCGCGACCTGGAGCGCGTGGTGCTGTCGCGCGCCGTGCGCTGGCACCTGGAAAACCGCATCCTCGCCTACAACAACAAAACCGTGATTTTCGACTGATGAGCCTGCCACTGCTGCACGATGCCGTTGACCTGATCCGCCTGCGCGTCGCCCCGCTGGAACACTACCGCTACCCGCCGCTGCACCTGGCGCTGGCGCTGCTGCTGCTGGGCACGTTGGCTGCGGCCGGCGCCATTACCGCCGGCGCCGGGGGCGACCTGGCCGCGCTGATCGGCCTGTTTACCCTGTATGTGACGCTGGAAACGCTAGGCTTCAGCCTGTTCATGCGCTGGTGGCTAAACCGCGCCGGTGCCCAGCTGCAGCACTCGCTGTTCGGGCTGGTCCTGGCTGCCAGCGGGCTGCAGGTACTGGACCCGCTCACCTACTGGCTGCCGGACGATGTGGCGCAGGGGCTGTCGCTGGTGCTGGGGGTGGGCAATATCCTGATCCTGGTGACGGCGCTGTCGCGCTGCAGCGGCGCCAGCCGTTCGCGCGTACTGCTGGGCACCCTGCTGTTTGCGCCGCTGGCGCTGGCGCTGCTGCTGGGGCTACTGGGCCTGGGTAGCGATCTTGGCCTGACCAATATCCCGGAGCTGGTCGCCCCCGGCGGGCAATAAACCCCACCACGGCAAACAAAAAGCCCGCGATTGCGGGCTTTTTCTCTATCAGGGTTCTTCCTGCGCCGGGGCGGCCAGGGCCGTGACCAGACTGCGGCCAACCTCGTCACGACTGAAGGCGGCGTGCCAGCGGCAGTGAAACACCCCCGCGCGGTACAGCACAAAGGCCGGCAGGTGAAACAGTTCGAAGCGGCGCGCCAGCGCAGTGGCCACCGCCACATCCACGTAGAACAGTGTGACTTCCGCTGGCAGCCAGTGCGGCAGCTGCGTGCGCCAGCCGCGGCAGGCGCCGCAATGCGGCTGCCCGAACATCACCAGACACACGCCGGGCTGCGCCGTCAGCGTGGCATCAAAATTGAATTCGTCCAGCGGCCGCCAGCGCTGTTCGGCGGCAAGGACGCGGCTCATTCCACCTTGGCGATATAACGCGCCAACTGCAGCATGGCGCGCACCGCCTCGCTCTTCGGCCCCTGTTCGCCACGCACCTTGGCGTAGCGGCGCAGGATGGCGCGCGACTCCACGTGCACGTCGGTTTCGGTATCGGGAGAAGTGATCAGCGTCATGCGGCTGCCGGCCTCCTGCAACCGCGGCGCCCCCTGGGCAATGGCCAGATACACCTTGTGCGCGTTGTGCTGGGTAACGTGATCGAACAGGTACAGCATGGTGTTGATGCGCAAACCGGTCTGCTCGCGGATATGGCGCAGCAAGGCCTGCGAACGCAGCTCGCCGCGCTGCGACGCCCCGCCGGGCAGGTTGAAACGACCGCTCTGACTGGCCGTCATCAGCACACCGTCCGGCAGCTCGATGATGGCAGTGGCTAGCCGTGGCAGTGTGGGACACAACCGGGATTCGTAATTATTTCTTTCCGAAACGAATGACATATTTTTGATGGCTTTTATCTAAAAAATTCAACAATTCATTTACAAATCAGTTATTTCCCCGCGTGGGCGGGCAGCCGGCCATTTTAAACAGTCACTTGTCACCACGGCAAACGCCGAACGCATGAAATTGCCTTGCCATAAAAAAACCGCACCGGATAAACGGTGCGGCAAACGTCACAACAACAAACCCCAGGACAACTGCGGCCAACCTGCTAGCGCCGGCGGGCACGGCAACCGCGCTATGCCTGACGCACGATGGCCGGCGTCAGGCCACGGCGCACATGGCTGCCCTTGGCCAGCAGCGCCAGGGCGGTCAGCAGCGCCGGCAGCATCAGCAAGGCAAAAATCAGCTGGAACGACCAGCCCAGCGCCAGCATCTGCGCGCCGGCAAAAGCGCTGAGAATCGCCCCCAGCCGGCCGGCGGAATGCATCCAGCTGGCGCCGGTAGCCCGCGCCTCTACCGGGTAGAAGCCGGCCGCCAGCGCATTCGTGCCGGTACTGGCGCCGTTCATGCAAAAGCCCACGGCAAATGCCAGCATGCCGAGCACGGCAAACTGGCCGGCAGACTGGCCAATGGCAAACGTCAGGCCGCCGCCAAGCAGGTAGATCAGCGCCAGCGTGCGGTGCGGGCTGACACGGTCCATCAGCCAGCCGGCACTCAGGCAGCCCAGCGGTCCGCCAATCTGGTACAGCGCGGTGATGGTGGCCGCCTGCTGCACGCTATAGCCGGATTCCTTCACCAGCGTCGGCAGCCAGTTGCCCAGCAGATACACCAGAAACAGGCCGGCAAAGTAGGACAGCCACAGCATATAGGTGCCAAAGCGGTACTGCGGCGACAGCACCACCGCGATGGCATTGCCGCTGGCCGGTGCCGTCGGCAGCACAAAGCGGGAGTGCGCGCTGCTGACCCCGGGTGCCAGTTGCTCCACGATGCGGTGGATGCGCGCGGCCGGCGCCTGCCGCGCCACCAGAAAGCGCACCGACTCCGGCAGTTTGAACAGCAGCAGCGGCAGCACCAGCAAGGGCAGCACGCCGCCCAGCACCAGCACGCTGTGCCAGCCAAATGCCGGAATCATCCAGCCGGACAGAAAACCGCCGCCGGCCGCGCCCAGGCTGAAACCGCAGAACACCACGGTCACCAGGAACGAACGCCGGCGATCCGGCGCGTATTCCGACACCAGCGTGCTGGCATTCGGCATGGCCGCACCCAGCCCCAGCCCGGTCATGAAGCGGAAGAAGATCAGGTGGCTCACCTCGGTGGACAGTGCCGTGGCCAGAGTCCAGACCCCGAAAAAGAACACGCTGCACAGTAGCACTCCCTTGCGGCCAAAGCGGTCGGCCAGCGGCCCGGCCACCAGCGCGCCCAGTGCCAGGCCGATCAGCGCGGCGCTCAGCACCGGCCCCAGCATGGCATTGGTCACCCCCCACTCCTGCTTTAGTTGCGGTGCGATAAAACTCATGATCGCTACGTCAAAGCCATCCAGCGCGATGATCAGGAAGCCCAGGAAAACCACCAGTTTCTGAAACGCGCCCAGCGGCCGTTCATTGATCAGCGCGCGGACATCGATTGCCTCTGTCTTGCTCATCTTGTTTCTCCTCTTGTGTGCGTGCGGGCGTACGACTGCCGGGCGGCTCGGGCCACCTCTTGCGTTCGCCATCTCTTGTGGGTGCTGCGTTAAACAACGGAAAGGTTGGCCGCATGCCCCGCCGCGGGCGGCCAGCCGCCTCCCTGCCGCCCGGCGCAATGACGGCGGGCAGCGGGATGCTCAGGCGGGGAATGGGGGTTTAGGGCGTGTTGCCGGCGCTGAACAGCGGCATGGCCACGGCGCGGATCAAGCGGGTTTCCTGCGCCACGATCAGGTGGCCGGATGCCGCCAGATAGGCGGGGAAATCCGGGTGGCAGTCACGGGCGCGACTGCGGCGCTCGAAATCGGCCATGTCCTGATACGCCCACAGGTGCACCAGCTGGTTCTGCGGCCCCACCTGGCTGACATAGAAGCCCAGCGGGTGGCCCAGCGTTTCCAGCAGGATGGGCATCGCCAGGCGGTTGAACACCTCGATGAACTCGCCCATCTTGCGCGGGTAGATGGTGTAGATGCGGTGGTCGAGCAGCGGTCTGTCCAGGTAGCTCATGCCCGTGCCTCCGCCAGATCGGCCAGATGATTGCCGGTGATAAAGCCGAAGGTCATGTTCGGCCCGTGGGTGATGCCGGCACCGGGGTAGTTGCCGCCCATGATGCTGGCGCGATCGTTACCCACCGCGTACAGGCCATCGATCTTGCTGCCATCGCGCTTGAGCACTTCGCCCACCACACTGGTGCGGATGCCGTCGAAGGTGCCCAGATCGCCCATCACCACTTTCACCGCGTAGAACGGTCCCTTGTCGAGCGGTGCCACACACGGGTTGGGCTGCTGCGCCGGATCGGCCAGATAGCGATTGAACGCGGTGCTGCCACGGCCGTAGGCCGGGTCTTCGCCCTGTCGTGCTGCCGCGTTGTACTCGCGCACGGTGGCCTCCAGGTTGGCCGCATCGATGCCGGCGCGCTGCGCCAGCTCGGCCAGCGTGCGCCCCTGCAGCAGATAGCCGTTGTTCAGGAAGCGGCCGATCGGCATCGGCGCCGGCTTCACATAGCCCAGGCCGTACTTGGCCAGCGCGGTCTTGTCGCACAGCAGCCACATCGCGGTTT
>CAMLGD010000012.1 GCA_946479405.1 uncultured Vogesella sp. | reverse complement strand
ATCCGCTCCGAACGCCGCCCGGATTCACGCTACGCCAGCACGGAAAACTGCCGCCGCGAGGTGAACGAGGCCGAGTCGATGTTCCGTCATCATGGCGTGCCGTTCATCAGCACCACGCACATGTCGATCGAGGAAATCGCCTCCACCATCATGCACAACGCGCATCTGGTACGCCGTTTCTAGGCCATGAAACCCGGCGAAATTTATGCTTGACGCCATACGGCCAGGCATGTTGAGATGAAAAGCATGAATACCCGCAACGCAACTTCCTTCAGCTTTTTTACCTGGTGGCGCCACTAACGGCGGCACCCAGGTTGCGTACGCACAAGCAAACCCGGGAGCAGCCGACAAGGCGCCCCGGGTTAGTTTTTTCCAGCAGCACCCCCTCCCCCAGCGCCGAGTCGGTCTCCCAAGATAACGGAGATCAGCATGGACAGCCTCAGCCACATCGGCAGCACCGACATCATCCTCACCGGCGACCGCACCACCGGTCCGCTGCACCTTGGCCACTACGTCGGTTCGCTGCGTAACCGCGTCATCCTGCAGGATCGCTGCCAGCAATTCCTGCTGCTGGCCGACGCCCAGGCGCTTACCGACAACATGGGCAACTACCTGAAGGTGCGTGACAACGTGCTGCAAGTGGCGCTGGACTACCTGGCAGTAGGCATCGATCCGGTCAAGAGCACCATCTTCATCCAGAGCCTGGTGCCGGAGCTGATGGAGCTGGCGTCCTACTACCTGAACCTGGTCACCGTGTCGCGGCTGGAACGCAACCCCACCATCAAGGACGAAATCAAGCAGCGCGGCTACGAGCGCGACATCCCGGCCGGCTTCCTCACCTACCCGGCGGCGCAGGCCGCCGACATCACCGCCTTCAAGGCCAGCATCGTGCCGGTGGGCGAAGACCAAATCCCGATGATCGAACAGACCAACGAGATCGTGCGCCGCTTCAACCACAGCGTTGGCCGCGAGGTGCTGGTGGAGTCGCGTGCGCTGGTACCCACCGCCGGCGCCCGCCTACCGGGCATCGACGGCAAGGCCAAGATGTCCAAGTCGCTGGGCAATGCACTGCCGCTGTCGGCCAGCGCCGACGAGATCAGCCAGGCGGTAAAGATGATGTACACCGACCCGAATCACCTGCGCGTCGACGACCCGGGCCAGGTGGAAGGCAATGTGGTGTTCGCCTATCTGGACGTATTCCATCCGGACGCCGCTCGGGTGGCCGAGCTGAAGGCGCACTACCAGCGCGGCGGCCTGGGCGATACGCAGATCAAGCGCGAGCTGGAAGACATCCTGCAGGCATTGCTGACACCGATCCGCGCCCGCCGCGAGGAATACGCCAAAGATCCGATACAGGTGATGGAGATGCTCAAGCACGGCACCCGCCGGGCACGCGACGTTGCCGCCACCACGCTGGCTGAAGTGAAGCAGGCGATGGGCCTCAACTACTACTGAGCCGTGGCGGGGTCGCCCGTCGCTTGAACCAGCGCGGCCAACGTTGGCCGCATGCACGCAGGGAGCACAATATGGAATGGATTTACGACTGCCGTAATCTGGATGAAGTCCGTGAACAGATCGATCGCCTTGATCGCGCCATTGTCAGCCTGATCGCCGAACGCGGGCTGTATATACACCAGGCAGCTGGCTTCAAGCACGGCGACGAAGACAGCGAGGACGGCAAGCGCATCGACCAGGTGATGCGCCGCGTCAGCCGGCTGTCCGGCGAACTGGGCGCCGACGCAGCACTGACCGCCAAAATCTACCGCACCATGATCAGCCACTTCGTGGAGAGCGAACGGCAACAGCGGCTGCAACTGCAGAACGGCATCGCCTCATGACGCCGCATCGACCGCCGCAGCAGTGCGCTTCGCTGGCCGAGATCCGCCAGCAGATCGATGCCATCGACCAGCAGGTGATCCAGCTGCTGGGCGAGCGCTTCGGCTATGTGCTGGCCGCCGCGCCGTTCAAGCACAGCAGCGATGCCGTGCGGGCGCCACAACGCTTCGCGGCCATGCTGCAACAACGGCGGGAATGGGCGACGCAGGCTGGGCTGGCGCCGGATGTCATCGAACAGATGTACCGCCAGTTGGTGGAATACTTTATCGCGCAAGAAATGCGGCACTGGCACGATGCGGCCAACGTGCCGCAACAACGGGCGGGCGACAGTAATCATCCGGATACCACCAGCGCGTAGTGACCCAGTGCCTGAGGCGAGCACCTGCCGGCTTGCCTCCCGCCTGCACATGGAATGCACGGGCGTCGCCAGGCAGCGGCGACCTGGCGTCAGGACATAACCAGCGCGCCGGCCAGGCTCCACATCACTGCGCCCACCACGCCATCCAGCACGCGCCAGGACAGCGGCCGGGCAAACAACGGCGCCAGCAGGCGTGCACCGTAGCCCAGCGACAGGAACCACAGCAGCGAGGCGCAGCAGGCGCCAAGGGCGAACCACAGCCGGCTGTCCACCGGCTGCTGACCGCCTATCGACCCCAGCAGCACTACAGTATCCAGATAGACATGCGGATTCAGCAGGGTCAGCGCCAGCACGGTGGTCAGCGCCTGGCGCAAGGGGATCTCCACGCTGCCGGCCGCCACCGCCAGGCTGTCGTTGGCCAGCACCGCGCGCCAGGCACGCAGGCCATACCAGAACAGGAATACCGCACCACCCCAGCGCGCCAGCTCCAGCAGCAGCGGGCTCTGTTCGATCAGCGCCCCCATGCCGGCCACGCCGGCGCTGATCAGCAGCATGTCGCACACGATGCATACCAGCACGGTGGCGCCGACATGCTGGCGCAGCAGCCCCATGCGCAGCACATGCGCGTTCTGCGAACCGATGGCCATGATCAGGCTGGCGCCCAGCCCCATGCCCTTGAAAAACACCATGCTGCTCATTGTGCGTACTCCGTATTTGCTTACGGCCATCATGCCGCAGCCAGTACACCATCAACAGCATGATTAATTTTTCTGCCGTATCATAAATTTTACTTAATTTATGACCAGCAACATGAAACTCGACCCCCGGCAAAGCGAAGCATTCCAGGCGGCAGCCAGCAGCGGCAGCTTTGAAACCGCCGCCAAGGCGCTGCATATCACCCCTTCAGCGCTATCGCAGCGGATACGGGCGCTGGAAGAAACCCTGGGCAAACCGCTACTGGTCCGCAGCCGCCCTTGCCGCCCGACCCGCGAAGGCCAGCTGCTGCTGCAGCACCTGCAGCGCGCCGCCTTGCTGGAGGCTGACCTGGCCGCCAGCTTTGCCGGCAGCGATGCCGACATGCTGACCATCCCGCTGGCGCTGAACGCCGATAGCGTCGCCAGCTGGTTCCTGCCGGCACTGGCACCGTTCCTGATCGCCAAAGGCATCCTGCTGGATATCACGGTGGACGATCAGGACCATACCTACAGCCTGTTGCAGGCCGGCCTGGCCGTGGGCTGCGTCTCCACCGAGGCACAGCCGATGCGCGGCTGCAGCACCCAGGCACTGGGCGTGATGCGCTACCGCGCCATGGCGTCGCCGGCCTTCATGCGGCGCCATTTCGCCGCCGGGGTGACGCGGGACGCGCTACGGCGCGCACCGGTGATGATCTACAACCGCAAGGACAAACTGCAGGACAACTGGCTGCGGCAGCATTTCGGCCTGCAGCAGTCCGCCTGCCCCTGCCATTTGCTGCCCGCCTCCGACCCGTATCTACAGGCAGTCAGGCTGGGGCTGGGCTGGGGCATGCTGCCGGAAGTGCAAGTGGCCGCACATGGCGGCCACGAAGGTCTGGAGGATCTGCAGCCGGAACGGCCGGTGGATGTGGCGCTGTACTGGCACAGCTGGAAAGTGCAGGCACCACGGCTGGAGCAACTGTCGGCCGCGCTGGTCGACGCAGCGCGCCAGGTGCTGCTGGCGCCCTAGCGCCACCGGTTTACGATTCCGACGGCTGCGGCAGCAGCCGCTCCATCAGCTGGCCGCCGCTGTTAACCGGCGCCGGCAGCAGGTGCATGCCGCCCCAGGCCAGCAGCAGCATCACTGCCACCGCCGCACCGCCCTTGAGCATAAAGCCGTAGCACCAGCCCACCTGTTCCTTGTGGCGAATGCCGTACAGCAAGGCCAGTGGCGGCACAAAGAACGACAGGCTGCCCCACACGATACGGCCATTATTCAGCGCCGCCATGGTTGCCCCCAGGCAGCCGACATAGAACATGGCCACCGCGGCGGCAAACACCAGCCCGACCACGCAGGTCAGCACAATCAACAGGATTTCCATCAGTTTTCCAGGTAAGTGGCCGGCAACTGCAGGCCATCGTAAGCAACAGCGACACCCGGCGGGCACTGCGCGCTCAGCGCGTGGTATTCCAGCTGGTGCGTCATGTGAATCAGCCAGGTCTGGCGTGCGGCCAACCTTTCCGCCCACGCCAGCGAGGCGGCCAGATGCAGGTGCGACGGGTAAGGCTCCGGCCGCAGGCAATCCAGAAACAGCGTATCCAGCCCTTGCAACAGTTCGACGCTGCTGTCCGGAATCGCCGACACGTCAGTCAGCCAGGCGGTGTTGCCGATGCGCCAGCCCAGGCACGGCCAGGCGCCATGCTGCAGCGGAATCGGCGTCACCGTCACCCCGTCGATGCGAAACGGCGCCGCGATCACCTCGGTTACCAGCACCGGCTTGTCCCACACCGGTGAAGGCGGCGCCAGCGCGTAATCGAAGCGACGGCGGATGTTGTCGATAGTGAACGGGTTGCCGTACAGCGTGATCGGGCCGCGCTTCACGTAGCAGAAAGCACGCAGATCATCGATGCCGTTAAGGTGATCGGCGTGCGGGTGGGTATACAGCACCGCGTCCACGCGGGTAATGCCCTCGCGCAGCGCCTGCGGCCGCAGGTCCGGCGAGGTGTCGATCAACACGCCATGCTCGCCGATGCGCACATAGGCCGAGCAGCGGCTGCGTACATTGCGGGCATCGGGCGAGCGGCAGGTGGCACAATCGCAGCCGATTGCCGGTGTGCCGCTACTGGAGCCACAGCCCAACACCGTCCATTGCACCGAAGTCATCACCATTCCCCTATGCCGGCTGGCGCTGCGCCTTGGCAAACAGGCGGAAGTAATTGTCAGTAGTGGCTGCGGCCAACGTGTCGAACGGCATGCCACGCAATTCGGCAATATGCTCGGCCACATGCTTGACGAAGGCCGGCTCATTGGTCTTGCCGCGATACGGCACCGGTGCCAGGTACGGTGAATCGGTTTCCACCAGCAACCGGTCCAGCGGAACCTTCTGCGCCACCTCCTTCACCACCGCCGCATTCTTGAAGGTGACGATGCCGGACAGCGAAATATAAAACCCCAGGTCCAGCGCCAGCTGGGCGATGTCCCAGCTTTCGGTAAAGCAGTGCATCACCCCGCCCACCGCATCGGCGCCGTGCTCGCGCATCAGCCGCACCGTATCCTGCGCCGAGGAGCGGGTATGAATCACCAGCGGCAGGCCGGTACGGCGCGCGGCGCGGATGTGCACCGCGAAACGCTCGTGCTGCCAGGCCAGATCGCCCTGGCACCAGTGGTAGTCGAGCCCGGTCTCGCCGATGCCCACCACCTTGGGGTGCGCCGCATGCGCCACCAGCTCGTCCTCGCTGAACTCCTCGGCATCCGGGTCGTCCGGGTGGATGCCCACGGTGGCGAACAGATTGGTATGCGCCTCGGCCAGCGCCAGCACCTCCGGATACTTGGGCTTGCTGACACCGATCACCATGGCATGGCTCACGCCATTGGCCGCCATATTGGCCAGCACCTCCGGCATGCGCGCGGCGAGGTCGGGAAAATTGATATGGCAGTGGGAATCAACCAGCATGATGCATCTTCCAAAAAAAATTGCGGCCAACATTGGCCGCAACGTTTGCCTGCGAAATTGTAGAAGAACGTCAAACAGTTGTGAACCGCTGCCGGACAAGACTGCCGGACATCAGTAGAAGTTCTGCCAGATGTTCTCACGCAATTTGAGAGCGCTCTGCGACAGCTGCTCCAGCGCTCCCTCTTCTGCCAGCCGCGCCCGGTAGATAATAATGGGGTTGGCATAGCGGGACTCTACCTGCTGCAGTTCGAGCAGTTGTGCGCCAGAGGGGAAGAACTTGCGTTCTCGCACATAGCGCTGGATCGGGCGCAGCTCGGGCTGCTGATCTTTGCTGGCCGCCAGTGCGGCCGGTGCTTGCTGGATGGCCGCGCAGGAAATCTTGTTGGGCTGGGTGTGCAAGGTGCTCTGGAACAGGTTGCCGCGATTCGCCTCGCAGTAGTCGGGAATACGGGTCATGTACTCATTGCGCGACCACTTGTTCAAAGGCACCGAGAGATACATGAACTCCGCCCGGTTATCCGGCAACGCACGAGTCATGATCAGATAGCCGGATACAACATCACGGCTGACTAGAGGCCCGCCGCTCTCGGTCACATCTTCCAGATCGTAGTCGCTGTAATACACCTTCCAATGTCCCCCCAGATCGAGCCGCTTGCCGGCAATGACCAGCCCGTCCAGCTCCTCTTTACCCGGTAGAGCCGACTTGAAGAGCTCCCCTTTGGTTTTGGAGCTATCGAAAAAACCGAACTCGATATTTACATCCCGGGCATGGGCATTCGCCATCAACAGGCCAGTACACAGCACAGACAACAGGTGCTTTTTCATGCTCCCCCCCTATTTGTATTATGACAAATAAAATCCGAATCGATTTTAAATGCAGGCATGCCAAATAGAAAGCAGAAAACGCCCAATCTGACTGAATGGCAGCTGGCCGTAGCAAAGCGGGAGTCAAGCAGGAGAGACATCGCCACACCGACAATAACATCGGCAAGTCGTAGCGGACAGGCAGTCATGTCGCCCACCGTTTTGTCAGCATTCGTCACAGGGCACTACGGTACCAGAACAGCTGGCCACAAGCGTTTCCCTTGGCCAAGCAGCACACGGGAACAGTGACCTAACAACAGGGTTGAAATCGGACAGCGGCTGCGCCCCCCCTCGGCGCCCTGCCCGATGCTGACTGTCACCCGCAGCAGGTAGCAGCCGTAACAGCGGCAATCACATGGTATGGGTTGGCCGCGTGGAGTTCAGCGCCCCACCGAGCAGGGTTTCGATACGCTGGCGTGCCTGCTTGCCAGCCTCACTGTCGGCAAACTCGATGCCGACGCCCTGGCTGCGGTTGGTATTGCCGGCGGCCGGGGTCAGCCACACCACCTTGCCTTGCACCGCCACTTTTTGTGGATCGTCCAGCAGGGTCAGCAGCAGGAACACTTCATCGCCCAGTTGATAACTGCGTGCGGTGGGAACGAAGATGCCGCCATTACTGAGAAACGGCATATAAGCGGCATACAGCGCGCTGCGTTCCTTGATGGCCAGCGACAATACGCCGGGGCGGGCGCCATCCGGCTTGGGATCGACTGCGGCGTTAGTGGATTCAGTCATCAGTTTTTGCCGCTGAACACTTTCAGGTAGTGCATCAGCAGGGCCTCCAGTTGCAAACGGGTCACCAGGGTATGCTGGCCAAACGGCACCAGCAGATTCAATTCGCGCTGACAATGCATCAGTTGCTGCATGTCCAGCCGCGGCAGCAGGCGCGCCATCGCCGGCTGCATATCCGGATAATAGCGAACCATGCCGGCCAGCTTCAAACTGGCCAGGTCGTGCAGCCACTTGCCCAGCCAGCTCAAGGGCAGTGCCAGCGGCAGCTTGTGACGATCCAGCTTTTCCATCGCCGTCAGCACGCTGCCCATGCCGATCTGGGTGAGGCTGGCGATGAAATCCTTACGCACGGCGGCCAGCTCGGCATCATGCTCGAATACCGGCATGCCGCCATGAAACGCCAGCTCCGCGGCCGCATTCTCCAGCCCCTGTTGCGACAGCCACGCCAGCGCGACATCCTCGGCCGGCGCGGTGAGCGGAAACTGGCGGCAGCGGCTCTTGATGGTGGGCAGCAGCCGCTGCGGCGCATCGGCCACCAGCAGGAACACCACCTCGGCCGGCGGCTCTTCCAGCACTTTCAGCAAGGCGTTGGCCGCAGCCGGGTTCAGGCTTTCCGCCGGCTCCACCACTACCACGCGCAAACCGCCACGGTGCGACGACAGGTGGGCAAAGTCGATCACCTCGCGCACGCCGTCGATCTTGATCACCGGTAGCTTGCGCTTGGCGGCCTTGCCTTCCTTGCCCTCATCCTCGTCATCGTCCTGCGCCGGAGTGAGATGGCGGTAATCCGGATGGTTGCCGGCGGCAAACCAGTGGCAGGCCTGGCACTGGCCGCAGGCGTGCTGATCCGGCTGGCGGTTTTCACACAACAGCGCCTTGGCCACCTGGTGGGCAAACTCGCTCTTGCCGATGCCGGACGGGCCGGTAAACAGCCAGGCATTGGGCAGGCGGGCAAAGTTTGCGGCCAACCTTTGCCAGTCGGCCTGCTGCCACGGGTAACGCATCAGCCGGCGTCCTGCAGTGCAGCCAGCGCCGCAGCGATGCGCTGCTGGATATCGGCAAGCTCGCTGCTGGCGTCCAGCACCAGAAAGCGCTGCGGGTTGGCCTGGGCACGCGCCAGGTACATCTGGCGTACGCGCTGGTGAAAGTCCTCACGCTCCTGTTCGAAACGGTCCGGCAGGCGGGTGCCTTCCAGCCGTGCGCGCGCCACTTCCAGCGGCACGTCCAGCAGGATGGTCAGATCCGGCTGCAGCCCTTGCTGAACCCAGTTTTCCAGCACCGCGATGCGGTCGGTCGGCACGCCACGACCACCGCCCTGATAGGCGAAGGTGGCATCGGTGAAACGGTCGCTCACCACCCAGTTGCCGGCAGCCAGCTGCGGGCGGATCACGGTGGAAATCAGTTCCTGGCGACTGGCGAACATCAGCAGTGTCTCGGTATCCAGCGTGGCCTCGGTGTCGATGTCCAGCAGGATGTCGCGCAATTTTTCGCCCAGCGGCGTGCCCCCCGGCTCGCGGGTAAACACCGCGTCGATGCCCTGCTGTTGCAGCCACTGCCGGATAAACGTCAGATGGGTGCTCTTGCCAGCACCGTCCAGCCCTTCCAGCGAGATGAAGCGTGCGTGGGACATCATGAACCTTTCTTCAGAATGTATTGGCGGACGGCCGCGTTGTGCTCGTCCAGTGTTTCGGAAAAGTGCGATTCGCCGCTGCCGTCGCCCTTGGCCACGAAATACAGCGCGCGGCTGGGCGTGGGGTTGGCCGCAGCGTCCAGCGAGGCGCGCCCCGGCAGCGCGATCGGCGTCGGCGGCAGGCCGGCGCGGGTATAGGTGTTGTACGGGCTGTCGCGGCGCAGGTCGGCCTTGCCGATATTGCCGCGGAAGCGCGCGCCCATGCCGTAGATCACCGACGGATCGGTCTGCAGGCGCATGCCCACCCGCAGGCGGTTGACGAACACGCTGGCCACCATGCCGCGGTCGCTTTCATGTGCGGTTTCCTTTTCCACCAGGCTGGCCATGGTCAGCAGCTCGTACGGCGAGCTGTACGGCACCTCGGCCGAGCGCGCCTCCCACACCGTCTGCAGCTGCTGCTGCATGGATTGATAGGCGCGGCGGTAGATATCCAGATCGCTGCTGCCCGGGGTGTAGAAATAGGTACTGGGGAAGAACATGCCCTCCGCCACGCTGCTGCTGATGCCCAGCTCGGCCAGCAGGCGCGGCTCGCTCCAGCCGGCGCTGTCCTGGCGCAGATCGCTTTCCTTCTGCAGCGCCGCGCGGAACTGGCGGAAGCTCCAGCCTTCGATGATGGTGACGCTGCTCTGATCCGGGTGGCCATCGCCAAAGCGCGACAGGTACTGCCACATGGCGGTGGCGGCGCCGAACTGGTACATGCCCGGCTTGAGCTTGCGATCGACGCCCATCATGCGCGACAGCGCCACCATCACCCAGCGGTTGCGGATGGCGCCATCGTCTTCCAGCGTGCGCGCCAGCTGAATCATGGTGCGGTTGGGACCAACGGTTACGCTATAGGGCTGGCGCGGCGGATTGACCGGCACCACGATGACCCAGGCCAGCCACAGGGCGCACAGGGCCGCCAGCAGGGCCAGCGCACGAAAAGAATGTCGAATCATGTCGGGATTGCGTTGAGGTAGACGGAGGCGTTAGCCGCAGGCGAGCAGCCACGGACGCAGGAACGCGCGTGATGATACCACGCGCCAGCGCCCTGCCAGCGGGCGGGCTGCGGCCAACCTTCAGCCGTGCTGGGCTGCCGGTTGCAGCACCACGCCGTAGCTGCCGCTGACACCGCCTTCCGGCAGCGGCTTCAGCCGCAGCACACCTTCCGGCAGGTTCAGCTGCAGGCGGATATCGCCGCGCTGCCAGGCACTCCAGCCGGCATCGTCCGGCACGTGTCCCTCTGGCGTAACGATCAGCTCCACCAGCGCCAGCAGGTCGCGGTCATCCACCAGCGCCGGCTCACCACCGATTTCGATGAACAGCCGTCCGTCTTCGTCCAGATACGCCAACCGCGGCCGCTCCGCCTCCATATCCGGCATCAGCTGCCAGCCATGCGGCTGGCGGCTGGCGATGAACGGCGCGGCATCCAGCGTCACGTACACCTTCTGCGGACCGTTCTGCACGTAGTAGCGGCCCTCGCCGTCGCGCGCGTAATTGCGGCGGAAGAAATCGACGATGGCCGGCTGCAGCAGTTTTTCATCGCGCAGCCACCACTGGCCGCGCGCATCCAGCCGCAGCCAGCCATACACCGCCGGCACAGTCGGCCACTTGGCCATTGCGGCCAGCACACTGTTATCCATGCTTGCTCCTTTACACCCCGCGCAGCACTTCCACCGGCGAGGTGCGGGTAATCGTTTTCAGCAGTGGCCACGCCGCCACCAGCACCAGCAGCGCCCCGGCAGCCAGACCCATGAACGGCAACTGCCAGTTGAGGGCAAACGGCAGATCGAACAGCTTCACTGCCACCAGGCTGCCCACCGCCATCGCCCCCAGCCCGGCCAGCAGGCCAGCCAGCGCCCCGAGCGCCCCCAGCTCTGCCAGCAGCACGCTGCGCACCTGCGCGCGCGAGGCGCCCAGCGCGCGCAACAGCGCGGCATCCGCCAGCCGCTCGTCACGGGTAGTGGCCAGCGCCGCCCACAGCACCAAGAGGCCGGCCAGCAGCGTCAGCACGAACATCGCCTCCACCGCCAGCGCCAGCCGCTCGATCACCGCCTTTACCTCGCGCACGATGACGCTGATGTCGATCACCGTTACATTGGGCAATCTGGCCACCAGCCGGTTGTTGAAGCCGGCATCCGGCGCGCGGTAGCTGGCGATGTAGCTGGCGTTTTCCTGCCCCAGCCAGCCGGATGGCCCCAGCACGAAGAAATTGGGCTGGAAGCTGTCCCACGCCACCTTGCGCAGGCTGGTCACCATGGCCTGATAACGGGTACCGGCGATATCGAACGCCAGCCGGTCGCCCAGGCGGATGCCCAGCGTCTCGGCCAGCCCCTGCTCTACCGAGAATTGTGGCAGCTTGCTGCCCGGCTGCCACCACTGCCCGGCGCTAATGTGGTTGCTGGCCCCCAGCGCATCACGCCACGACAGGTTGAACTCGCGCTCCACCAGTCGCCGTGCACGGTCGTCCGCATAATCCTCCGCCTTCACCGCGCGGGTGTTGATGCTGAGCAAGCGCGCCCGCGTCATCGGTAACATTGCTGGCGGCGTGCGGCCAACCTCGTGGAATAGCTGTGCCAGCGCCGGACGCTGCGGCGGCTGCAGATTGATCAGGAAGGTATCCGGCGCATCCGGCGGCAGCGAGCGCTGCCAGGCACCGATCAGATCGTCGCGCACCACGGTCAGCGTCAGCAGCGCCAGCAAACTTACCGCCAGCGCCGCCATCTGCAGCACCGCCAGTGCCGGGCGCCGCGCCAGATTGGTCAGCCCGTGCCGCCAGCCGGACTGGCGGCCGCTGGCATAGCGCCCCAGCGCCCACACTAGGCCCCAGGCCAGCAGCGCCACCACCGCCAGAAAGCCGAACAACGCGCCCAGCAGCCAGATCGCCAGCGTGGCATCGCCCACCTGCCACGCCGCCAGCCCAAGCAACGCGGCCAGCGCCAGTAATGGTGCCAGCAAGGAGCGGCCGCTGCGTGGCAGATCGGCACGCAGCACCGCCAGCGCCGGCACCTTGCGCAAGGCCAGCAAGGGCGGCAGGGCAAAACCGGCCAGCAGGATCAGCGCCGATAGCGGCCCGGACAGCCAGGCCAGCAGCCCCGGCGGCGGCAAGTCGTCGCCCAGCCATTGCCGCGCCAGGTAGATCAGCGTCGCCTGTACCCCGTAGCCGACCAGCGTGCCCAACAGCCCGCCCAGCAAGGCCAGCCACAGCAGCAGGCTGCCCCACACCGTGGCCACCTCGCGGCTGGTCTGGCCGAAGGCGCGCAGCATGGCCACGCTCTGCCAGTGACGATTCAGATAGCGCCGCACCGCCAATGCCACCGCCGCCGCGGCCAACGTAACCGATAGCACCGCGGACAGGCCGAGGAAGCGGCGCGCCCGCTCCAGCGCGGCACGCACTTCCGGCCGTGCTTCTTCGATGTCTTCCAGCCGCGCCCCGCCCGGCAGCTGCGGCTGTAGCCACTGCCGCATCGCCGCCACCGCCGGCGCCTCGCCGGCCATGAACAGCCGATAGCGTACCCGGCTGCCCTCCTGCACCAGCCCGGTGGCCGGCAGGTCGGCCAGGTTCAGCAACACACGCGGCACAAAGTTGTACAGGTCCACCGCGCCATCCGGCTCGCGCAGCACCTCGCCGCTCAGGCGGAAGCTGCGCTGCCCCAGCCGGATTTCATCGCCCAGGCGCAAGCCCAGTTTCTGCAGCAGGCGGCCATCGGCCCAGACCTCGCCCGCGGCCGGGTGCAGCGCGCCCTGCTTCAGCCCGGCGGCGGTGCGCAGCTGCACGTTGCCGCGCAGCGGGTAGCCGGCATCCACCGCCTTGAGGGTGACCAGCGTCGCCTGCTCACGGGCAAACACCATCGACGGAAAACTGGCGCTGTGCGCGGTGCGCAACTGGCGCGCCGCGGCCTGCTGCTGCCAGGCCGGCGGCGCCGGGTTGCGGCTGTTGACTACCAGGTCGGCCGCCAGCAACTGGCTGGCCTGACGCGTCAGCGCGGTGTCGATGCGGTCGGAGAAGAACGCCACGCTGCTCATCGCCGCCACCGCCACCAGTAGCGCGAACAGCAACACCGTCAGCTCACCGGCACGCATCTCGCGCCACAACAGGCGCACGCCCATGCGCAGCGACAGCCGCAGGCTGCCGGTACTCATGCTGCGCCCCGCTGCAGCTTGCCATCCTGCAGCCGGTAGATGGCGCTGCAGCGCGCGGCCAGTTCGGCATCATGGGTGACCAGCACCAGCGCGGTGCCGGCCTCGGCGTTCAGTTCGAACATCAGCGCCACGATCTGGCGGCCGGTGGTCGGGTCGAGGTTGCCGGTGGGCTCGTCGGCAAACAGCACGGTTGGCCGCATCACGAAGGCCCGCGCCAGCGCCACCCGTTGCTGCTCGCCGCCGGACAAGTGCCGCGGGTAGTGCGCCAGCCGTGCGGCCAACCCTACCCGCTGCAGCATGGCAGTGGCGGCGTCGCGGGCATCGCGGCGGCCGGCCAGCTCCAGCGGCAGCATCACGTTTTCCAGCGCGGTGAGCTGCGGCAGCAGCTGGAAGTTCTGGAACACGAAGCCAACGTGCTGGCGCCGCAGCAAGGCGCGGCCATCCTCGTCCAGCCCGGACAGCGGCTGCCCGGCCAGCATCACCTCGCCGGAACTTGCGCTGTCCAGCCCTGCCAGAATGGCCAGCAGCGTGGATTTGCCGCTGCCGGAGGCGCCAACGATGGCCACACTCTGGCCGCTGGCGATGGCCAGCGACACGTCGTGCAGGATGTTCAGTGTCTGGCCGTGGTAATCCACTTGCCGCGCCACGTGGCGCGCGCTGAGAATGGCATCTTGTTGCGAAGGAGTGTTCATGTTGTCTGGTCGATCCAAGTTGTTGTCCGGCGCGCTGCGCCGCCTGGCCCTGCCCTGCCTGCTGCTATACGCCGCCCTGTCTGCCCCCGCCGCGCTGGCCGCCCGCGTGGTGGTGTTCGGCGACAGCATTTCCGCCGGCTACGGCATCAACCCGGCGCAGGGCTGGGTAAGCCTGCTGCAGGGCCGGCTAGGCAAACAGCATACGGTGATCAACGCCAGTCTGTCCGGTGAAACCACCGCCGGCGGCCTGAACCGCCTGCCGACAGTGCTGAAGCAGCATCAGCCGGACGTACTGCTGCTGGAGCTGGGCGGCAACGACGGTCTGCGCGGTCTGCCGCTGACGGAGATGCAGTCCAACCTCAACGCCATGGTGCGCCTGGCTCAGGCCGCCAATGCCCGCGTGATGCTGATCGGCATGGCGCTGCCGCCAAATTATGGCCCGGAATACGGCAGCAAGTTCCAGCAGGTGTACCGCGCGGTGGCCAAACAGCAGCGTGTCGCGCTGGTGCCGTTGCTGGTGGCCGGTTTCGAGCGCGACCTGAGCCAGTTCCAGAATGACGGCATCCACCCGCTGGCGGCCGCCCAGCCGCGCATGGTGGCCAATGTGCTGCCCGGCCTGCAACCCTTGCTACGCAGGCACTGAGTGCTGCTTTACACCTCCGCTGCGCCGCTGTTTTGCTGTCAAAACGCAGCGTTTTACCCATGCCACTGGCTTTACATGCACGCCGGGTTAACCTTGTGGCGGGCACCGTGCCCACCCGCGTCAGCGGACCACCTCGCGTCCCACAAGGAAATCGCATGCTCTCCTCGCTCGCCCCCACCCTCGGGCGCCGGGTACTGACCCCGTTCCGCGGCCTGCCGCCATCGGTCTACATCCAGGTAGTCGCCACCCTGATGAATACCATGGGCGGCATCGCCAAACTGTTCCTGCCACTGTTCTTTCTGGAACGCTACCAGCTGTCCTACGGCAGCATCGGCCTGCTGATGAGCTGCTACGGTCTGGGCTGCTTTGCCGGCGCCTATGCCGGCGGCGCGCTGTCCGATCGGCTGGACACCCGCAAGTTGGCCGCCTGCCTGCTGCTGGCCAGCGGCCTGTGCACACTCTGCCTGGCGCTACCGCTGCCACTGTGGGGTTATGCACCGCTGCTGGTGCTGACCGGCCTGGCTGATGGCGGCTTCCGTCCCGGCAATATGCGGCTGGTACTGGAACCATGCAGCCCGGAGCAGCGGCCGACGGCGCAGGGCTTGTACCGGGTGGCGTTCAACCTCGGCACCTCGCTGGCCGGCATCAGCGGCGGGCTGCTGGCGCCTTACGGCTACCAGTGGGTGTTCATCGCGCAAGGGCTGTGCAGCCTGCTGGCCTGCGGCTGGATGGCGTGGGCCTATCGTCACTATGGCATTGCCCAGCCGGCAAGACACGCCCATAGCGGCCCGCAGGCACCCGGCAGCACCGGCTCGCCGTGGCGCGATGCGGCGTTTCTGCAATTCATGCTCGGCCTGCTGCTGATCGTGGCGGTATTCGACCAGATGTACGGCACGCTGGGGCTGTTCCTGCGTCAGCACTATGGGCTGGGGCCGCAATGGATCGGCTATCTGTTTACCCTTAACGGGCTGATGGTGGTGGGTCTGCAAGTGTGGATCGCACAACAGGTTGGCCGCTGGGGGCTGCGGCGCTGCTCGCAGCTGGCGGTGCTGTGCATGGGCTGCAGTTTTCTGCTGCTGAATGCCGGCCATGGTGCGCTGTGGGCGGTGCTGGCGATGGTAGTGCTGACCATCGGCGAGCTGCTGTTGTCGCCAACCTGGTCCAGCATCGTGATGCTGCGCTCGGAAGGCCGCCAGCGCGGGCGCTATCTCGGCATCTACAACGCCGCCTGGAGCGGCCGCGCACTGTATGCGCCGGCACTGGGTACCTGGGCCTACGGCCAGTTCGGTGGCGCCACGCTGTGGTGGCTGTGCGCCGCCATCGGCCTCATTACCGTGCTGCTGCAGGCCGGGCCGCTGCGCCGCATGCTGGCGTAGCTATCGGCACTACCATGACAAAAGCCCTGCCAATCGGCAGGGCTTTTTGCTGATCATCAAACGTTGGCCGCAGCCAAGCGCTGATTACAGGGCGGCGGCGTTTTCAGCCAGGTAGGAAGCCACGCCTTCGGCGGACGGCTTCATGCCTTTTTTGCCCTTGTTCCAGCCTGCCGGGCACACTTCGCCGTGCTCTTCGGTGAACTGCAGCGCGTCAACCATGCGCAGCATTTCGTCCACGTTGCGGCCCAGCGGCAGGTTGTTGACCACCTGATGCTGTACGGCGCCGGACTTGTCGATCAGGAAGGAACCACGGAAAGCCACGCCACCGTCGGCTTCAACGTCGAAAGCCTTGCACAGTTCGTGCTGGATGTCGGCCACCAGGGTGTAGCCAACCTGGCCAATACCACCTTTTTCTACCGGGGTGTTGCGCCATGCGGCATGGGAGAACTGGCTGTCGATGGACACGCCGATCACTTCCACGTTGCGGGCCTTGAACTCGGCCAAGCGGTGGTCAAAGGCGATCAGTTCCGACGGGCACACGAAGGTGAAGTCCAGCGGGTAGAAGAACACCACGGCGTATTTGCCGGCGGTAGCTTCCTTGAAGGAGTAGTTGTCTACGATCTGACCATCGCCCAGTACGGCGGAGAAGGTCTTGGAACCATCAAAGAACGGGGCTTGCTTGCCTACGAGTACGGCCATGAGGATCTCCTTGGAAATAGGTTGGTGCCCGGGAGGGCCCGGATGCTGACGCGGTTATAAATCAGCCTCCGGGAGCGCTCAAATTGAAATTGCCAATTTCGCCGATAGCAACCGGCAATGATGGTAGACAATTTGATGTTATATGGCTGTGGTGGCGCGATATTCAAGCCGCGCGTGCAATAAAAAGCGCGCGGTCCGCTGACGACCGTGCATGCCAGCCGGACCAGCCGGGACATGGCAACAATCTGCGGCCTGATGGCCACAACAAAAAAGGGCACCCACAGGTGCCCTTTTGGTGTTTGCGGCCAACCTTAGGCAGTCGGCTCCGCCTTCTGGCGCAGACGCAGGTTCAGTTCGCGCAGCTGCTTCTCGTCCACCGCGTTCGGCGCATTGGTCAGCAGACACTGCGCACGCTGGGTTTTCGGGAAGGCGATCACGTCGCGGATCGACTCGGCGCCGCACATCAGCGTCACCAGACGGTCCAGACCGAAGGCCAGGCCACCGTGCGGCGGCGCGCCGAACTTCAGGTTGTCCAGCAGGAAGCCGAACTTGTTCTGCTGCTCTTCCGGGCTGATCTTCAGGGCGGCGAACACCTTTTCCTGGATCTCGGCGCGGTGGATACGCACCGAACCGCCACCGATTTCCCAGCCGTTGAGCACCATGTCGTAGGCACGGGCCAGGCAGGCGCCCGGATCGGTGTCCATCAGGTCTTCATGACCCGGTTTCGGGCTGGTGAACGGATGGTGGCAGGCGGTCCAGCGGTCGGCTTCTTCATCGTGTTCGAACATCGGGAAGTCCACCACCCACAGCGGGCGCCATTCTTTCACGAAGTAGCCGTCCTTCTCGCCACGCTCGTGACCGATCTTGATGCGCAGCGCGCCGATGGCTTCATTCACGACCTTGGCCTTGTCGGCGCCAAAGAAGATGATGTCGCCGTTCTGTGCGCCGGTACGCTCGATGATGGCCTTGATGCCGTCAGCGGACAGGAACTTCACGATCGGGGACTGCAGGCCCTCTTCGTTCAGCTTGGATACGTCGTTGACCTTGATGTAGGCCAGGCCCTTGGCGCCGTAGATGCCGGCAAACTGGGTGTAGTCGTCGATTTCCTTGCGGCTGATGGTGGCGCCGCCCGGTACGCGCAGACCCACCACGCGGCCATTGGCCATGTCGGCGGCACCGCGGAATACCTTGAACTCTTCCGACTTCATCACGTCGGTCAGTTCGGTGAACTGCAGGCTCACGCGCAGATCCGGCTTGTCGGAACCGTAGTAGTACATGGCGTCGGCGTAGGTCATGCGCGGGAACTTGCCCAGCTCCACGCCCATTACGTCGCGGAAGATTTCCTGCGCCATGGTTTCGGTGATGTCCATGATCTCGTCCTCGTTCAGGAACGAGGTCTCGATATCGATCTGGGTGAATTCCGGCTGGCGGTCGGCACGCAGGTCTTCGTCACGGAAGCACTTGGTGATCTGGTAGTAGCGGTCGAAGCCGGCCACCATCAGCAGCTGCTTGAACAGCTGCGGCGATTGCGGCAACGCGAAGAACTCGCCCGGATGCACGCGCGACGGCACCAGGTAGTCGCGGGCGCCTTCCGGGGTGGAGCGGGTCAGCATCGGGGTTTCGATGTCGATGAAGCCCTGCTTGTCCAGATGGTTGCGCACGCCCATGGCCACCTTGTAGCGCAGGCGCAGGTTCTTCTGCATCGCCGGGCGGCGCAGGTCGATGACGCGGTTGGTCAGACGCACGTTCTCGGACAGGTTCTCGTCGTCGATCTGGAACGGCGGGGTAGCCGCGCTGTTCAGGATCTCGATGTTTTTCGCCAGGATCTCGATCTCGCCGGAGATCATCTTGCTGTTGGCGGTACCGGCCGGGCGCTCGCGCACGATACCGGTGATGGCCAGCACGAACTCGTTACGCGCGCTGTCGGCGGTCTGGAACGCTTCCGGGGTGTCCGGATCGATCACCACCTGCACCAGACCTTCACGGTCGCGCAAGTCGATGAAGATCACGCCGCCATGGTCACGGCGACGGTGGGCCCAGCCTTTTACCGTTACGGTCTGGCCGAGGTATTTCTTGTCGATGAGTCCGCAATAATCGGTGCGCATTGCAATGCCTTATGTGTTGAATTGGGTAGTCGGATAACGATGCTTGGCGCTAACGCAGGATTGGCCGCCATGCGGCCAAGCTGGTCAATTGCGCTCGTTGCCTGCGGGCAAGCGGGCGGTTTCAGGCGCCGACGGCGCCACCACCCCCATCGAAATCACGTATTTCAGCGCTTCGTCCACGCTCATTTCCAGTTCGCGGGTCTCGCTCTTGGGAACGATGATGAAGTAGCCGGAAGTGGGGTTTGGCGTGGTGGGCACGTAAACGCTCACGTACTCCTCCGCGCCCAGTTCTGCCTTCAGCTGGCCGCTCGGTGCGCCGGTCTGGAACGCTACCGTCCACGCACCCTGATGCGGAAACCGCACCAGCAGCGCCTTGCGGAAGGCCTGACCGGAATCGGACAGCAGGGTATCGCTGACCTGCTTTACGCTGTTGTAGATGGTGCTGACCACCGGGGTACGGGTAAGGATCAGCTGCCACAAGTCCAGCAGCCGCTGCCCCAGCACGTTGGCCGCCATGAAACCGGTGCCGACCAGTACGGCAAACGCCAGCACCACGCCCAGACCCGGAATATCAAAGCCGAACAGGCTTTCCGGACGCCAGACTCGCGGCAGCAGATTGATGGTCTGATCCAGCGTACCGATAATCAGGTTCAGTACCCACAGCGTAATGGCAATCGGCAACCAGATCAGGATCCCGGTTACCAGATAGCCGCGCAGGGTCATCTTGATGTGCTTCATATTGGCTTCAGGCACAACCGCTGCTACCACAACCGCCGCTACCGCAGGCGGGGCCACTGCCACTGTTCTTGAAGTCGGTCACATACCAGCCATTGCCCTTGAGCTGGAAGCCCGCTGCGGACAACTGTTTGGCATAATCACTACTGCCGCAGGACGGACACTGCGCAATCGGCTCATCGCTCATCTTCTGCAGATGTTCCTTTTGTGCACCACACGCAGCACAACGGTATTCGTAAATCGGCATGTTTTACCACTCCAACTACAACCACGAGGTTTATCGAACTATATTGCAGTGCATCAAAACGCACCGCAACAATCAGTTCAGAATAATGGGGCCAGCCTGTCATCACGACAAGCCTCGGCTGCCAAACCGGCGATTATATCCGACTGATACGCCAATACAAAAACGGTTTCATGGCACTGCAACAGGACCGCAGCAGCATTGCTGCTTCATCAACCCCTACCCCGGCTGGCACACCAGCCCTCCAGGAGTAACATGACCCAAGCCCACCTCCCCCTCGCCGGTAAACGCGGCCTGATCGTCGGCATCGCCAACCAGAACAGCATTGCTTATGGCTGCGCCAAGGTGCTGCACGATCTGGGTGCCGAAGTCGCCATCACCTACCTGAACGAAAAAGCCGAGAAATACGTGCGCCCGCTGGCCGAAACGTTGGCCGCACCGCTGCTGCTGCCACTGAACGTGGAAAACGCCGATGAGCTGCAACAGGTGTTCGCCGCCATCGATGAAACCTGGGGCGGGCTGGACTTCGTGATCCACTCCATCGCCTTCTGCCCGATGGACGACCTGCACGGCCGCGTTACCGACTGCTCGCTGGCCGGTTTCCAGCAGGCGATGCATGTGTCGTGCTACTCCTTCATCGAGATGGCGCGGCTGGCCGAGCCGCTGATGAAAAATGGTGGCACGCTGATCACCATGAGCTACTACGGTGCTGACAAGGTGGTGGAGAACTACAACATCATGGGCCCGGTAAAAGCGGCGCTGGAATCCAGCGTGCGCTATATGGCGCACGAGCTGGGCCCCAAGGGTATTCGCGTGCATACCGTGTCGCCCGGCCCGCTGAAAACCCGCGCCGCCAGCGGCATCGCCCACTTCGACCAGCTGATCGACAGCGCCATCGAGCGTGCGCCGCAGAACCGCTTGGTCGATATTGAAGATGTCGGCAATGTCTGCGCCTTCCTGGTGTCCGACGCCGCCCGCGCGCTGACCGGCGAAGTCACCTACGTCGACGGCGGCTTCAACATCATGGCCTGACCTGCGGCCAACATGCTGCGGAGCGCGGGCCGCAACGCCACTGCGCACCGCGGCATGCCGGCCGCGCGGCATGACCCGGCTCTGGGCCACGCCGCTCACCCCTCACAGGAACAACAACATGACCCGTGACGAACACGCTTTTGCCGACATCATCGAGCAGGCGCAGGCCAACGGTCCACGCCCGATGGCGGTGGCCCACCCGTGCAGCACCGAATCCCTGCTGGGTGCGGTAGAGGCGGCCGAACAAGGCATCGCCACCCCGATTCTGGTGGCGCCGCGCACCAAGCTGCAGAAGTTGGCCGCAACGCTGGACATCGACCTCGGCCGCTTCGAGGTGATCGACGTCGAGCACAGCCACGCCGCCGCCGAACGCGCGGTAGCGCTGGTACGCGAAGGTTTTGCCGACATGCTGATGAAGGGCAGCCTGCACACCGACGAATTCATGGCCGCCGTGCTGGACCGCAGCAAGGGCATCCGCACCGACCGCCGCGTCAGCCACGTGTTCATCATGAAAGTGGAAAGCTACCCGCGCTACCTGTTCATCACCGATGCCGCCATCAATATCGAGCCGGATCTGGAGGCCAAGCGCGACATCTGCCAGAACGCCATCGACCTGTGCCAGGCGCTGGGCATTGCCCAGCCCAAGGTGGCGATCCTGTCGGCGGTGGAAACCATCAGCCCCAAGATCCGCTCCACGCTGGATGCGGCAGCGCTGTGCAAGATGGCTGACCGCGGCCAGATCAAGGGCGGTGTACTGGATGGCCCGCTGGCGTTCGACAACGCCATCTCGCACGAAGCTGCCGATACCAAGGGCATTATTTCCCCGGTGGCCGGCGAACCGGATATCCTGCTGGTGCCGGATCTGGAATCCGGCAACATGCTGGCCAAGCAGCTGACCTATCTGGCTGCCGCCGCCAGCGCCGGTATCGTGATGGGCGCGCGCGTGCCCATCGTCCTGACCAGCCGGGCGGATGACGCCGCCGGCCGCCTCGCCTCCGCCGCGGTAGCCAACGTGCTGGCCGCCCACCACAAGAAAGCCTGACCCATGAGCAAGGCCCTGATCGCCGTCAACGCCGGCTCCGCCACCCTCAAGTTCCGCGCCTACAGTCCGGATGGCCGCACCCTGCTGGCGCGCGGCATGGTGGATCGTTTCGGCATGGAAGGCAGCACGCTGGAGCTGGATGCCGGCAGCCAGCATCAACGGCTGCAACTGGCCGGCAGCAGCCGCGACGAGGCGATCGGCGCCGTGCTCAACCTGCTAGCCGACCATGCGCTGCAACCGTTGGCGGTAGCCCACCGCGTGGTGCATGGTGGCGCAGATTACCAGGCACCGGTGGTACTGACCGCCGAGGTGCTGGACGACCTGGCGGCACTGATTCCACTGGCACCGCTGCACCAGCCGGTAAGCCTGGCGGTGATGTCCGCTTTTGCCCGGCTGGATGCGCAGCTGACGCAGATCGCCTGTTTCGACACCGCCTTCCACTGCGGCCAACCCACCATCGCCACCCGCTTCGGTATCGCCCGCCACTGGCACGATGCCGGCATCCGCCGCTACGGTTTTCATGGCCTGTCGTATGCGTCGATTGCCCGCCACCTGCCGGAGCTTGGGCTGGCCGATGCCCGCGTGGTAGTGCTGCACCTGGGCAGCGGCGCCAGCGCCTGTGCGCTGCACGCCGGGCAGAGCGTCGCCTCCAGCATGGGTTTTTCTGCGGTAGACGGGCTGATGATGGGCAGCCGACCGGGTAATCTGGACCCGGAAGTAGTGCTGTACTGGATGGAACACGAGGGCATGGACGTGGCCGCGGTGCGGCAGGAGCTATACAAGAAAAGCGGCCTGCTCGGCGTATCCGGCGGCCTGTCCGCCGATATGCGCGAACTGCTGGCTAGCAAGCAAGATGCCGCACGCGAGGCGGTAGACCTGTTCTGCTACCGCGCCGCACGCGAAGTGGCGTCGCTGGCCACCGCCATGCGCGGGCTGGATGCCATCGTGTTCACCGCCGGCATCGGCGAGCGCTCGCCGGAGGTGCGCACCCGCATCCTGAAACAGCTGGCCTGGCTGGGCTTCGAGGCGGACCTTGCGGCCAACCTGTCGCACGCCACCCGCCTCACCGCCGCCAGCAGCCCGCGTCACGCCTATGTGGTCGCCACCGACGAGGAAGGCGAGATGGCACGCCAGGCCGCCGCGCTGCTGGCAGGTGACGTGGAGCTGTAAGCCGCCGCTGGTAGACAAAAGGCGACCATCGCGGGTCGCCTTTTTTTATGGTGGCGAGCGCCTAGTTCGCCAGCCAGTCGGTCAGCATCAGCCCGACCCCGACGCCGCGCGAATGGTGGTTGTAGTCCAGCAGGTTCTCGCCATAGCCGGAAAAGCCCTGCACATAGCCACGCAAGCGCCCAGCTACCGGAAAAGTCCAGTCCAGCTGCAGCGCGCCCTTGCCGCGCAGCGCGTTGTAGCGCAGCTTGCCGCCAATGGTATGTGCACCCAGATGGTAGATGGCCTGTACATCGCCATAGCCCATGAAGCGGCTCATGTCCGGGTTGTCGTCCTGGTTTTCCGCCTCCGGCAGCCGGTACCACCAGCGCCCCAGCAGCGACAGATTGCCGTACTCGGCCCCCAGCATCGCGTACACCCGGTTCCAGCTGCGCGATAGCGGATCGGTCTGGCCATTGGACTGGTGCAGCAGCCCCACCCCGGCCATGCGCAGACGCCAGTCACCCCAGCGCCAGTGTTGCGGTAACGGCGTGGTCAGCATCAGCTCCGGCGCGTAATCGGTATCGCGGAACGGCGACGACTGCCGCTTGTTGTACATCTGCCAGTGCGATTGCTGGGTGTAGCCAAACCACAGATCGGCCGGCGTGCCCAGCACGTTCTGCCACAGTTTACTCTTGAACGATATCTGGTATTTCACCTCGACATTGCTGAGCTTCTGCCCGAACAGCGCCACCGGCTCCTGTGTCGGGCTGCCCGGCCGGGAATTGGGCGAGAACTGGTACCACAGCGGCAGGATGTAAGTGGGCTGGTGCGCGCGCAGCACAAAGGTGCCGATCTTGCTGTCACCATCCAGATCCCACTGCCGTGCCAGCGGGCTACTGATTGCCGAGGTCACTACCGGGACAGCGGTTTGCGGCACACTCAGCGCCGGCAGCGTGGTGTCTGCGGCCTCAGTCGTCAGAGCCGCTGCGCTGGCGGCGGGCACCGCAGGCGGCTGGCTGGGCAGCGGTGCCGCGCTATCTGCGGCTACAGCGGAGTCAGTAGCCTGCGTGGTCAGCGACAGGTCGGCCACCGGCAGGTTGGCCGCAGCCCAGGCGTCGTAGCAGGCCAGCCGCGCAGCGGCAGCGGTCAGCGCGGCACAATTGGAGGGCGGTGCAGTGGCGTGCGCCAGCAGTGGCGCCAGCAACAGGCAGAGCAAACGAAGCGACATGGCAACATCACAAGAAAAAAACGAGAGACCGGCCACGCCCGGCAAAGTGCCCAGAAACACAAAAGGCCCCGCGATTGCGGAGCCTTTGCGTATTCTTTTGCCGTTTTGGCAGATCAGGCAGCCATTGCCTTAATCTGGGCGGACAGGCGGCTCTTATGACGAGCGGCCTTGTTCTTGTGGAACACGCCCTTGTCAGCGATACGATCGATGACTTTGGTGGAAGCCTGGAAAACGACTTGAGCAGCGGCTTTGTCGCCAGCGTCAACAGCCTTGATTACTTTTTTAACTGCAGTGCGGAATGCAGTACGCAGGCTGGCGTTGTGCGCGCGCTGCTTGAGAGCCTGGCGTGCACGCTTGCGAGCTTGTGCGCTGTTAGCCATGTGTTTCTCCTGATGAGCGGAATCTGAAACCGGCGATTCTAAGCCCTAACATGAGGTTTTGCAACAACAAACCCGCCCGCGTAAACTGGCGGGCGTTTTGCTGTTCCAACCCGCTCACTCCCAATCAAAACATGAACTTGCTAAAAGCCCTGGCCAAAGTCAGCAGCATGACCCTGGTATCCCGTGTGCTGGGCTTCGTGCGCGACGCCATTATCGCGCGCGTATTTGGCGCCGGCCTGGCGACCGATGCCTTCTTTGTTGCCTTCAAACTGCCCAACCTGCTGCGCCGCATTTTCGCCGAAGGCGCGTTCTCACAGGCTTTCGTACCGGTGCTGGCGGAGTACAAGGAGCAGCGTGGCGAAGCCGCCACCCGCCTGTTCCTGTCGCATGTCACCGGCACGCTCACCATCGTGCTGACGGCAGTGACCGTGCTGGGCATGTTGGCCGCACCATGGATCATCTGGATTTCCGCCCCCGGCTTTGCCGACGATGCCGGCAAGATGGCGCTGACCAGCGACCTGCTGCGCATCACCTTTCCTTATATTCTGTTCATTTCGCTGTCGTCGCTGGCCAGCAGCGTGCTCAATACCTGGAACCGCTTTTCGGTGCCGGCGTTCACGCCGACGCTGCTGAACGTGTCCTTCATCCTGTGCGCGCTGTTGCTGACCAAGTATTTCCACCCGCCGGTGCTGGTGCTGGGCTGGGCGGTGTTCATCGGAGGCGTGGCGCAACTGGCCTACCAGCTGCCCTACCTGAAACAGCTGGACATGCTGCCGATGCCGCGGCTGGCACTGCGCGATGCGGCGGTGTGGCGCGTGGTACGGCAGATGGGGCCGGCGATTCTGGGGGTGTCCATCGCCCAGGTATCGCTGGTGATCAACACCATCTTCGCCTCGTTCCTGGCCTCCGGCAGCGTGTCGTGGATGTATTACGCCGACCGCCTGATGGAGTTCCCCACCGGCGTGCTCGGGGTGGCGCTGGGCACCATCCTGCTGCCATCGCTGTCCAAGTACGCCGCCCGCGGTGACGAGGCGCGCACGGAATTCAGCCACCTGCTGGACTGGGGCATCCGCCTGTCGCTGCTGCTGGCGGTGCCATCGGCGGTGGGGCTGGCGGTACTGTCCAAGCCGCTGATCGCCACCCTGTTCATGTACGGCAAGTTCAGCGCCCACGATGCCGCCATGACCCAGCAGGCGCTGATCGCCTACGCCGTGGGCCTCACCGGCCTGATCGTGGTGAAGGTACTGGCGCCCGGCTTCTACGCGCGGCAGAACATCAAGACGCCGGTGAAGATCGGCATCACCACGCTGATTGCCACCCAGCTGATGAACCTGGTGTTTATCGGCCCGCTGGCGCATGCCGGCCTGTCATTGTCGATCGGCCTGGCCTCGTGCCTGAACGCCGGCCTGCTGTACTACCAGTTGAAGAAACACGGCATCTACCGTCCGGACGCCGGCTGGGGCGGCTTCATCGCCAAGCTGCTGCTCGCCTGTGCCGTGATGGCTGGCGTGCTGCTGGCCATCCAGTATGGTTTCACCATCGACTGGCATGGCCACAGCTGGCAGCGCGCACTGTGGCTGACGCTGCTGGTGGTGATTGGCGCCGTCGCCTACTTTGGTAGCCTGTTCGCGCTGGGCATGCGCCCGCACCAGTTCATGCGCCGCGCACTATAACGATAACGCCGCCCTGCCACGCCGCAGGGCGGCCGCAAGCCTTGCGGCCAACCTTGTCGGCCCGGCCGCAGCATGAGGACACACCATGAACCCGACTTACACCCCGGAATTCTCCCCGCTGGGCAAGAAGGTTGACTACCAGGACCAGTACGATGCCAGCCTGCTGTTCCCCATTGCCCGCCAGCAAAAACGCGATGAAATCGGCGTCGCCGATGGCGCGCTACCGTTTGCCGGCGTCGACCTGTGGACCGGCTACGAGCTGTCATGGCTCAACGGCAAGGGCAAGCCGCAGGTGGCGATTGCCACCTTCCGCATCCCGGCCGACAGCCCGCGGCTGATCGAGTCCAAATCGTTCAAGCTGTACCTGAACAGCTATAACCAGACCCGCATCGCCAGCTGGGAGCAGGTTGCCGGCCAACTGGCACTGGACCTATCCAATGCCGCCGGCGCCAAGGTGACGGTGAACCTGCTGTCGCCGGCCGAGTTCGGCCGCGAGCAGATCGTGGAGCTGGCCGGCGACTGCATCGACGAGCTGGACATCGCGGTGGACAACTACGCACCGTGCCCGGATGCGCTGCGCGCCGATGCGGCCAACATCGTCAGCGAAACGCTGACCTCGCAGCTGCTGAAATCCAACTGTCTGGTCACCGGCCAGCCGGACTGGGGCAGCGTCGCCATCAGCTACACCGGCCCGCAGATCGAGCGCGAAACCCTGCTGCGCTACCTGATCGGTTTCCGCCAGCACAATGAATTCCACGAGCAGTGCGTGGAACGCATCTTCGTCGATGTGCTGCGTGCCTGCGCACCGAGCAAGCTGACGGTGTACGCGCGCTACACCCGCCGCGGCGGGCTGGACATCAACCCCTGGCGCAGCAACGACCCGGCAGCAGAACCGCCGGCCAATGTGCGCACCGCCCGTCAGTAAGCCCGCGGCCAACGTTGGCCGCAGGCTGCCCGCCGCTGTTAAAATCGGCGGCTGATTTTTTTATTGCCAACCGTTTACTGGGTACACCAAACACCATGGCTCAATATGTGATGTCCATGCTCCGCGTGAGCAAGATCGTCCCCCCCAAGCGCCAGATCATCAAGGACATCTCGCTGTCCTTCTTCCCGGGCGCCAAGATCGGCCTGCTGGGTCTGAACGGCGCCGGTAAATCCACCGTGCTGAAGATCATGGCCGGCGTAGAGAAAGAATACGACGGCGAAGTGCAGTGGCAGCCGAACCTGAACATCGGCTACCTGCCGCAGGAACCGCAGCTGGATCCGGAAAAAACCGTGCGCGAGGAAGTGGAAAGCGGCATGGGCGACGTGATGGGTGCGCAGAAGCGGCTGGAAGAGGTGTACGCCGCCTATGCCGAAGAAGACGCCGATTTCGACGCGCTGGCCGAAGAACAGGCCAAGCTGGAAGCCATCATCTCCGCCGGCGCCGGCGACAACATCGAACTGCAGCTGGAACTGGCCGCCGACGCGCTGCGCCTGCCGCCGTGGGACGCCAAGATCGGCCCGCTGTCCGGCG
>CAMLGD010000011.1 GCA_946479405.1 uncultured Vogesella sp. | reverse complement strand
AGCACCTCCAACAGCGCCGAAGACGGGTCACCACGGAAGTCGGCCCCCATCTTGTCTACTTCGTCCAGCAGGAACAGCGGGTTCTTCACCCCCGCCTTGCTCATGTTCTGCAGTACCTTGCCCGGCATGGAGCCGATGTAGGTGCGACGGTGGCCACGAATCTCGGACTCGTCCCGCACCCCGCCCAGCGCCATGCGTACAAATTTGCGATTGGTGGCGCGGGCAATCGACTGCCCCAACGAGGTCTTACCCACACCCGGCGGCCCAACAAGGCACAGAATAGGCGCCTTCAGGCGATCGACCCGCTGTTGCACCGCGAGATACTCGAGAATGCGTTCCTTGACCTTTTCCAGGCCAAAGTGATCTTCGTCCAGCACCTCCTCAGCCACGTCGATATCCTTGCTGATCTTGGTCTTCTTCTTCCATGGCAGATCAGTCAGCGTCTCGATGTAGTTGCGCACCACGGTGGCCTCGGCCGACATCGGCGACATCATGCGCAGCTTCTTGAGCTCGGCCGTGGCCTTGTCTTTGCCTTCCTTGGACATGCCGGCCAGCTTGATTTTCTTTTCCAGCTCGTCGAAGTCGTTGCCTTCTTCGCCTTCGCCCAGCTCTTTCTGGATCGCCTTAACCTGCTCATTCAGGTAATACTCGCGCTGACTCTTTTCCATCTGCCGCTTTACCCGGCCACGGATGCGCTTTTCCACCTGCAGGATGTCGATTTCGGTTTCCATCAGCGACAGCAGATACTCGATACGCTCCTTGATATCGAACATCTCCAGCACTTGCTGCTTGCTTTCCAGCTTCAGCGGCAGGTGCACCACCACGGAATCGGCTAGACGACCGGCCTTGTCGATGCCGGCCAGCGAAGACAGCACTTCGCTCGGAATTTTCTTGTTCAGTTTGACGAACTGCTCAAACTGGGCCAGCAGTGCGCGGCGCAGTGCCTCTACTTCGCGCGTATCGTCTGCATCCGGTGCCAACGGGTCTACCACGGCAGCAAAATAGTCGCCATGGTCGTCCACTTTGCTGACACGGGCACGCTGGCGCCCCTCCACCAGCACCTTCACCGTGCCATCCGGCAGCTTGAGCATCTGCAGAATGCTGGCAACAGCGCCGATGTCGTGCAGGTCGTCAACCGCGGGTTCGTCCTTCTCGGCCGAACGTTGAGCTACCAGCAAAATCTGCTTGTCTTCGTCCATGGCCAGTTCCAGTGCCTTAATGGACTTGGCGCGGCCAACGAACAGTGGGATTACCATGTGCGGGAAAACTACCACATCGCGCAGCGGCAGCAACGGCAGCGTGGTCTGGTCTTTTAATTCGGCGGGTTGTGGCATATCACCTAACCTTGCTCTTTGGGATTTCTGTTAACAGGACAAATTAGGGCAATTCCGTCCTTATCAAGCATGCTAAAGCACATCCGCGGGACTGGGAATAAAAAAACCGCCCTTGCGGGCGGCTTGTCTTGGCGGCGTCAGGCTGACTGCGCCGCATCCGGCTGCTGGTCACCACCCTGGTAAATGAAGGTTGGCTTGTCGCCTTTTTCGATAACCTTTTCATCCACCACGACTTTGCAGACATCTTCCAGCGACGGCAGCTCGTACATGGTGTCCAGCAGTGCGCGTTCCAGGATAGAGCGCAGGCCGCGGGCGCCAGTCTTGCGGATCAGCGCCTGCTTGGCGATGACACGCAACGCAGACGGCAATACGTCTAGCTCCACGTTTTCCAGCGAGAACAGACGCTGGTACTGCTTGATCAGCGCATTCTTCGGCTGGGTCAGGATGCTGACCAGTGCCTCTTCATCCAGCTCTTCCAGCGTGGTCACCACCGGCAGACGGCCGATCAGTTCCGGAATCAGACCGAACTTGATCAAGTCTTCCGGCTCCACCTCGTTGAACAGCGCGGTGATGGACTTGCCTTCATCCTTGGAGCTGATGCTGGCGCCAAAACCGATGCCACCCTTTTCCGAGCGACGACGGATGATCTTTTCCAGACCATCGAAAGCACCACCGCAGACGAACAGGATGTTGGTGGTATCCACCTGGATGAATTCCTGGTTCGGATGCTTGCGGCCACCCTGCGGCGGCACCGAGGCCACCGTGCCCTCAATCAGCTTCAGCAGTGCCTGCTGTACGCCTTCGCCGGATACGTCGCGGGTAATCGACGGGTTTTCCGACTTGCGCGAAATCTTGTCGATCTCGTCGAGGTAGACAATGCCACGCTGGGCCTTCTCCACGTCGTAGTCGCATTTCTGCAGCAGCTTCTGGATGATGTGCTCGACATCCTCGCCCACATAACCGGCTTCGGTCAGCGTAGTGGCATCGGCAATCACGAACGGCACATCCAGCAGCTTGGCCAGCGTCTGCGCCAGCAGCGTCTTGCCGGAGCCGGTCGGGCCGATCAGCAGGATGTTGCTCTTGGACAATTCGACATCGTCCTTGCTGCTCGGTGTGTATAGCCGTTTGTAGTGGTTGTACACCGCCACGGCCAACGCCTTCTTGGCATGCTCCTGGCCGATGATGTGCTGATCCAGCGAGGTACGGATCTCCTGCGGTGTTGGCAGCGGCGGCACAGCGGACGCGTCGTCACCACCACCAACCTTGGCCTCTACCTCCTCGCGGATGATGTCACCACAAAGATCGACACACTCGTTGCAGATGTAAACCTGCGGGCCTGCAATCAGGCGCTGCACTTCATGCTGGCTCTTGCCGCAAAAAGAGCAGTACAGCAGTTTTTCGTTACCGCCTTTTTCTGCCATCTGATCAACGTCCTAATTAAGCCGCCACGTCGGCGCGCGAACTCAGCACCTTATCGATGAGACCGTATACACGGGCATCCTCGGCGGACATGAAATTATCGCGCTCGGTGTCGGCTTGTACTTGTTCCACACTCTGGCCAGCATGCTTGGCCAGCAGTTCGTTCATCTGCGCCTTGGTTTTCACCAGTTCGCGGGCATGAATCTCGATATCGGTAACCTGGCCGGTCAGACCACCACCGTACAACAGCGGCTGGTGAATCATTACGCGGCTATGCGGCAGCGCGAAGCGCTTGCCGTTGGCACCGGCGGACAGCAGGAAGGCACCCATGCTGGCCGCCTGGCCGATGCAGAGGGTCGATACGTCCGGCTTGATGAAATTCATCGTGTCGTAGATCGACATGCCAGCCGTAATCGACCCTCCCGGAGAGTTGATGTACAGGTAGATGTCCTTGTCCGGATTTTCCGACTCCAGGAACAACAACTGTGCCACCACCAGATTGGCCGACTCGTCGGTAACCGGACCGACCAGGAACACAATGCGTTCCTTTAACAGGCGAGAGAAGATGTCGTAAGCGCGTTCGCCACGACCACTCTGCTCTACCACCATAGGCACCAGGCCCAGACCTTGCGGTTCAATCATCGATTTCATCGACCTCTCCGGATTGTTTGACAATTAGGCGTTCTGGCCCATCAGGGTTTCGAAGGAAACTTCCTTCTCCACTACATTGGCCTGACCCAGTACAAATTCAACCACATTGTCTTCCAGCACCATGGTGGTCGGGCCTTCCAGGCGTTCCTGGCTGGCGTAGTACCACTGGATCACATCTTCCGGCTGCTCGTAGCTTTCGGCAAACTCTTCCACCAGCGCCTTAATCTGTTCCGGTTTGGCTTCCAGCTTGTTGGCGGCAACCACTTCGGACAGGATCAGACCCAGTGCCACGCGGCGCTCGGCTTGCTGGGTGAACAGGTCGGCCGGCAGCGGCATGTCTTTCATCTGCATACCGCGCTGTGCCAGGTCCTGGCGCGCCTGATCCATCAGACGGCCAACCTCCAAATCCACCAGTGCTTTCGGCAGATCGATCGGGGTAACGTCGATCAGCGCCTGCATCACGTTTTCCTTGATCTTGGCAGTCAGGCGGCGCTTCACTTCGCGCTCCACGTTCTTGCGGATCTCGGCACGCATTTTCTCAACGTCGCCATCGGCGATACCCAGTTGCTTGGCGAACTCATCGTTCACTTCCGGCAGTTGGGCTTCGGCCACGTTCTTCACCAGGATTTCAAACACGGCGGTCTTACCTGCCACGTCCTTGCCCTGGTAATCAGCCGGGAAGTTCACTTCCACGCTCTTGATATCGCCTTCTTTCATGCCGATGATGCCAGCTTCGAATTCCGGCAGCATTTGGCCTTGGCCCAGCATGAACGGGAAGTTCTCGGAAGAGCCGCCTTCGAAGGCCACGCCGTCCACGGCGCCCTTGAAGTCGATGATCACGCGGTCGCCGTCGGCGGCGGCGCGCTCAACGCGGTTGAAACGCGTGCGCTGCTTACGCAGGATATCGACAGTCTTGTCGATTTCGGCGTCGGTTACCGGGGTAGCCGGCTTTTCGATTTCCTTGCCGGCCAGCTCGCCAACTTTTACTTCCGGGAACACTTCGAAAGCAGCAGCAAACTTGAAGCTTTCAGCATCGCCTTCGGCCGGTTCGAAACGCGGGTAGCCGGCAACACGCAGCTTCTGCTCGGCGGCAGCCTTGTAGAAGGCTTGCTGAACCTGCTCACCCAGCACTTCTTCACGCACTTGTGCGCCGTAATTCATTTCAACGATCTTTGCCGGAGCTTTGCCCGGGCGGAAACCCTGAATCTTCGCCGAGCGAGCCACGCGCTTCAGGCGCTCGGCTACTTGTGCGTCGATGGCAGCCAGCGGCAGGGCGATGCTCATGCGACGCTCGAGGCCGCTCAACGTTTCCAGTTGTACTTGCATTTCCAATCCTTAGATTTAAAAGGGTGTGGGGTTGAAGCCAGAAGCGGGAAAGTCCGAGGCCTAGCGTAGTGCTGGAGGAACCTTGCAGATAATGCTTTCCTGCGCCATGAAATCAGAACTTAAACCAGTGCACTCACCCGCGGCGCGGGCAAGCCTAGCAGGCTAAAGCAAAGGGCGAGTATAGCATGCAGTGTCAAATTGAACAGCGCACCCACCTGTCCGCCAACCCTGACCGGCATGAGCGCCGCGACAAGCGGCCGCGACATGGCAAAATCCGCCACGCAATCAAGCCTCTGCGACAGCATGCGGCCAACTACACCTTCCGGCGGATTGTTAACCGCACCGTCCCGCGCTAAGGTGTCACTACTTTTTGTTCGATCGACAGCTATCGCATGACTCGACTCACCCACTTTGACGACGCCGGCCAGGCCCATATGGTCGATGTCGGCAGCAAGAGCGAAACCCGTCGCATTGCCCGCGCCGGTGGCCACATCGACATGGCGCCCGACACCTTTGCCCTGCTACAGGCAGGCAACAACAAGAAGGGCGACGTGGTCGGCATCGCCCGCCTGGCCGCCATTCAGGGCACCAAGCGCACCGCCGACCTGATTCCGCTCTGCCACCCGCTGGCACTGACCCGCGTGGCAGTCGAGTTCAGCGCGGATGCCGCCGCCAAACGCCTGTATATCGAGGTCACCACCGAGACCGTTGGCCGCACCGGAGTGGAAATGGAAGCGCTGAGCGGCGTAATGGCCGGCCTGCTGACGGTGTACGACATGCTGAAGGCCGTAGACAAGGGCATGACCATTGGCGGTGTACAGCTACTGGAAAAACAAGGCGGCAAGAGTGGTCACTGGGTGGCCGCATCCCCCGAGCACAAAGACTGAGCCAGCGCGGCCGTGACATGCGGCCGTTTTTTTGCCCCAGCGTTAACCCATTTTTGAATAGCGAAGAATAACGATGAATGACCCCTGGCAATTGTTTGCCGGCCGCGGCGCCAGCCAGCGACTGCAACTGCTGCGCGCCATTGCCCAGCACGGCTCAATCAGCGCCGCGGCACGCGCCTGCCAGCTGAGTTACAAGGCTGCCTGGCAGCAAGTGGATCGCATGAACCAGCAGAGCTCTGCGCCGTTAGTAGCCCGCGCTACCGGCGGCCGTGGAGGCGGTGGCACCCGGCTGACCGAGCTGGGAGAACAACTGCTTCACGCCTGGGATAACGCCGGTAGCGCACTGCAAAGTGCCGACGCCCAGCCGGCGGCGCTGGCAGAGCTGTCCCGCCTGCCGCTGCGCACCTCAGCGCGCAACCAGCTGGCCGGCACCATCAGCCGCATCGACCAGGGCGCCGTCAACGACACCCTGCACCTGCTATTGACCGGCGGCCAGGCCCTCACCGCCCAGGTCACGCGCAGCAGCAGCGCCGAGCTTGGCCTGGCGACGGGCAAACTGGTGGTTGCACTGATCAAGGCATCGTGGGTCGCACTGGCCACCCCGGACGCTGCCAGCCGCATTGCCATTGCCAACCGACTGGAAGGCAGCGTCAGCCGCCTGACCCCGGGCGCGGTCAACAGCGAGGTGATCGTGCAACTGAACGGCGGCGGCACACTGTGCGCCATCACCGACAACGACAGCATCACCAGTTTGCAACTACAACCCGGCAGCGCCGTTACCGCGCTGTTTTCCGCCCAGAACGTGATTCTGGGCATCCTTGATTGACACAGGAGCCATCACCCCATGCGTCGCCCCTTCCTTACCCTGCTTGCCACCCTGCTGTGCGCCCCCGCCTTTTCCGCGCCGGTAAAAGTCGCGGTTGCGGCCAACGTGCAATACGCCTTTGCCGACATCGCCGCCGACTTTACCCGCAGCAGCGGCGTGGCGGTGGAAGCGTCCTACGCCTCTTCCGGCAAGATCGCCACCCAGATCCTGAACGGCGCCCCGTTCGAACTGTTCTTGTCCGCCGACGACGAAACCCCGCGCAAGCTGTCCGCCGCCGGCATGGCCCTGTTGCCGGCCAAGACCTATGCACTGGGCGCACTGGTGCTGTGGTCGAAAGACGTATCCTTTGACGGCAAGCAGTGGCAAAGCTGGCTGAAAGCCGCCAGTGGCAAAGTCGCTATCGCCAATCCGCAAGCGGCGCCCTACGGTGCCGAGGCACTGCGGGTGCTGGACTACTACCAGCTGGCCGACAGCGTGAAGCCGCGCCTGGTGCAGGGCGACAACATAGCCCAGGCGGCGCAATTCGTGGATAGCGGCGCAGCGCAGGCCGGCTTTGTCGCCAAGGCGCTGGTGCTGGCACCGCAGATGCAGGGCAAGGGCCGCTGGGTAGACGTGCCGGCAGCCAGCCACCAGCCCATCGTGCAGGACATGCTGCTACTCAAGACCGCTGCGGCCAACCCGGACGCGCGCAAGCTGTTCGATTACCTGTCCTCGCCTGCAGCGCGCAGCATCCTGCAGCGCTACGGCTACCACCTGCCATGAACCGGCTGCACGGCTTTGTCACCGGCGTTCACAGCGCCGACGGCATCCACCTGCTGCAAGTCAGCGTGGGCGAGCACCACTGCACCGCGCTGGCACTGGGCGAGCAGCCGCCGGCCGACGTCGGCCAGCAGGTGCAACTGGGCTTTCGCGAAATGGACGTGGCGCTGGCCCGCCATCTGAGCGGCGACATCAGCATCCGCAACATTCTGCCCAGCGAAGTAAGCGCCGTGCAGCTGGGCACGCTGATGGCGCGCATCAGCCTGCAGTGCGGCCAACTGGCGTTTACGGCACTGATCACCCGCCAGTCCGCACTGCGGCTGAAGCTGGAAACCGGCAGCCAGGTCAGCGCCCTGATCAAATCCCACGCCATGCTGCTACTGGAGGAGGTGCAGACATGATCGACCTGCAACCACTGTGGCTGACCGCCAGACTGGCGGCCACTACCAGCGGCATTCTGCTGCTGCTCGGGGTGCCGCTGGCCGGCTGGCTGGCACACAGCCAACGCTGGTACAAACCACTGGCAGAAACGCTGGTGGCAATGCCGCTGGTGCTCCCCCCCTCGGTGTTGGGCTTTTACCTGCTGCTGGCGTTTTCCCCCGTCAGCCTGCTGGGGCAATGGCTGCAAGGCTTCCACATCCAGCTGGTATTTTCGTTTGCCGGCCTGGTGGTGGGTTCGGTGCTGTTCAGCCTGCCGTTCATGGTGCAGCCGGTGGCCGCGGCGCTATCCAGCCTGCCGGACAACCTGCGCGAAGCCTCCTACACGCTGGGCAAGTCGCGACTGAGCACTTTCTGGCACGTGGAGCTGCCATGCATCAAGCCGGCACTGGTGGCCGGGCTGGTGATGAGTTTTGCCCACACTGTGGGTGAATTCGGCCTGGTGCTGATGCTGGGCGGCAATATCCCGGGCGTCAGCCGCGTGGCGTCGATTGCCATTTATAACGAGGTAGAAGTGCTGAACTACCCTGCCGCACATGTCTACGCCGCCGTGCTGTGCGGCTTCTCCTTCCTGGTGGTGCTGGCGGTGAACCTGTTGCGCCGCCACAGTGAAAGGTTGGCCGCATGATCCGCTTCAAGCTGCAAAAACAGCTGTCGCCACGGCTGACACTGGATGTTGCCGCCGAGCTGCCACCGGGCCAGATCACTGCACTGACCGGGGATTCCGGCGCCGGCAAGACCACGCTACTACGTCTGCTGGCTGGTCTCAGCCATGCCGACAGCGGCACACTGGCGGTAGACGGCGAACAGTGGATCAATGGCCGCCACAGCCTGTCACCACAGGCCCGCGGCGTGGGGATGGTGTTTCAGGATTACGCACTGTTCCCACATCTGGATGTGCGCCACAACATTGCCTACGGCGCCAGCCGTGACGACCTGCCGCTAGTGGAAGAACTGCTGACCCTGACCGGCTTGACACCATACGCCGGGCAACGGCCAGCCCAACTTTCCGGTGGCCAACGGCAGCGCGTGGCGCTGGCGCGGGCGCTGGCACGCCGACCACGGCTGTTGCTGCTGGATGAGCCGCTATCGGCGCTTGATCCGGCACTGCGCAGCCGGCTGCAGGACGAGCTACTGCTACTGCAGCAACGCTTTGCCGTCACCACGGTGCTGGTCAGCCATGACATTCCGGAGGTGTTCAAGCTGGCCAACCAGGTGCTGCAGCTGGCCGACGGCCGCATCGTGCGGCGCGGCACGCCGGCGCAGGTCTATCTGCAAGGCAGCACCGCCGGGCGGCTGCACCTCAGTGCCACGGTGCTGGCGATCCAGCCGGCGGACCTGCTGTGGCGCGTCACCGTGCAAAGTGGCGGCAGCATGGTAGACATCCTGCTGGATCATGACGAAGCCGCCGGCTTGCGTGTCGGCAGCCCGCTACCCTTGCTGGCGGGCAACCTGACACCGTTACCGCAAACAAGCCGCGCCTGACACCGCGGCCAACAGCAAAAAACCCTGCCTATGGGCAGGGTCAGCAGGCGACATTGCCGCTGGCAACGACGCGACAGCCAGCGGCAGCCAGACTCAGGCCGGCAGCTCGCGCAGGTATTGCGACACTTTGGCAGCCGGCACTTTCTGCAGTTTGCACAGCAAGCCGTGATCGACAGCTCCCCGGCCATGTTGCTGCCGCAGGGTAATGCCCAGATGCAGCAACAGGTTGGCCGCCATCTCGGCGTCGGCCAACGCACGGTGGGCGCGGCCGGTCGCCGGCAACCCTGCCCAGCGGGTCAGCGTACCCAGCTTGTGATCCGGCGCCTGCGGCAGCAGGCGGCGCGACAACAGCAGCGTGCAGGCAAACGCCTGCGGCCGGCTGCGGCCCAGCTGTGCCAGCTCGTAATCCCAGAACTTGCTGTCGAAACTGGCGTTGTGCGCTACCAGCGGCGCACTGCCGACAAAGTCGGCCGCCTCGCGCATCACCCGCGCCACCGGCGGTGCGCTGCGCAGCATGGCATTGCTGATACCGGTCAGCTGCTCGATCATCGGCGGCACCCGCACACCGGCGTTCATCAGGCTCTGGTAGCGATCGACGATCTGCCCGCCTTCCAGCAGCACAATGCCGATTTCCGTCGCCCGGCAGCCCACACCCGGCGTGATGCCAGAGGTTTCAAAGTCGATCACCGCCAGCCGTTGCTTCATGCCAGTGCCTGTTTGGCGGCCTCGGCCGGGGTCAGACCATCGTAGAACATGTCGGTGTACCACTCGGCCTGCTCTTCAATGTGATCCTGTGCTTCTTCGGTAGTGGCACCAGCGGCCACCAGGTGGGTTTCCACCTCCATACACCAGGCCAAGAGCGCCAGGGTTTCGTCATCCAGTTCGTCATCGTGCTTCTTGGCCATGATTTTTCCTTTGCGAATCAATGCAATAAAAGAGCCGCGCATTGTACGCGGCCACGCGGTTTGTGCAAGCGCGTCGTCAGCTAATTATCGTCCGGCAGCAGCACTTGCCAATCCATTTCTTCCAGCGGCAGGTGGCAGGCCAGCCGTGGCGTGCCCGCCGTATCCGACCAGGTTTCCTGCCCCGCCAGCACGGCGTCGATCAGGCCGGCACGCAGCAATACATTGCGCTCCTTGCGGCCAACCTGCACCTCGCGCGGCTGCGCGGCATGGCGGATGCGCACCGCGCAGGTGCCACATGTGCCCTGGCCGCAGCGCCAGTGCAGCGGCACCTCGTGAAAGCGGGCGACATCCAGCAGCATGTCGCCGGGCTGCGCATCGTCGACCTGCGCCAGCAAGACGCCATCACGCCAGAAGCTCAGTCGGCTCACAGCGGATAAACCGCCACCAGATCGCCCGGCGCCACGCGCTGCCCAGGCTGCAAGCGTACCAGCGCATTGGCCCAGGCGCAGGAGGTCAGCACGCCGGACCCCTGGTGCGGGTAGCGACTCACCACCAGCTGGCCGTCCTGCTGCACCAGCCGCACCCGCAAGAATTCTTCGCGCTTGGCATCCGGCTTGTTCCATTCGAATGCCGCCGGCAACTGCTGCGCCTGCGGCCAACCTTGCACCGCCTCGCCCATGCGCGCGCGCAGGAAATCGCGCACCAGCACCGCATACGTCACATAACCTGACACCGGGTTGCCCGGCAGGCCGATGAAGTCGGCTGCACCCACCCGCCCGCTGGCCAACGGCTTGCCCGGCTTGATGGCGATCTTCCACAACTGCAACTCGCCCTCGGCCTCTACCGCGGCCTTGACGTGATCTTCCTCGCCTACCGACACACCACCGCAGGTCATCACCACGTCGGCCGTCGCAGCCGCTTCGCGCAGTGCGGCGCGGGTGGCGTCCAGCGCATCCAGCACGATGCCCAGATCGATTACCTGACAGCCCAACTGGCGCAGTGCCGGCACCAGCCAGTAGCGGTTGGAGTTATAGATTTTGCCGGCCGGCAGTGGCTGGCCAGGCTCCACCAGCTCGTCGCCGGTGAAGAACACCGCCACACGCAACTGGCGTTGCACTTGCAGCGCCGGCACCCCGACGGAGGCCGCCAGGCCGATGTCGGCATCGCGCAGTCGCTGCCCGGCCACCAGCACCACCTGGCCACTGGCGATGTCTTCACCGCGGCGGCGGATGTTCTGCCCGGCCGTTACCGGCGCGGTGAAGCGCACGCTGCCGTCGTCCAGCAGCTCAGCCTGCTCTTGCATCACAACCGCGTCGGCATCGGCGGGAATCGGTGCGCCGGTGAAGATGCGAGCGACGCTGGCAGCGGCCAACGGCTGCGGCTGGCTACCGGCGGGAATACGCTGACTGACCGGCAACACGTTGGCCGCATCGGCGGCGCGCACGGCATAGCCATCCATGGCGCTGTTGTCGTGCGGCGGCACGTCCAGCGTGGCGACCACGTCGGCAGCCAGCACGCGGCCAACGGCATCCAGCAGGGAAACGGTTTCGGTATGGTGGAGAGGACGGGCCTGGGACAGCAGCCAGTCGCGGGTTTGATCAACGCTTTGCATGGCAGGATCCGGCGACAAAAGTAAAGCCGCATCTTCGCACAGGATGCGCCGATGCGGCATACGCCGGAAGCAGGAGCCAGTCGGTTTCAGCCGCCGTACGGCGGATCTTCGAAGCGCTGCCAGTGGGTAATCATGATGCGCGGCAGGCGCAGCTGCGCTGCCAGCCGCTGTTCGATGTCATCCAGCACCTGGTGGCTGTGCAGCGTGCCGGCCAGGCTGACCTCAGCACGGCGGGTGGCCGGATCATCGGCGGTAACGAACCAGATGCAGTAGCGATTCATGTGGCGGCAGTCGGTAGTCAGCGATTAGCTGATATATCGGACAAGTCGCTGCCATTCTTCAAGTTTTTTATCAAATGCTGTGGTCAGTGCCGGGCTGGACGACGGCAGCACCAGCAGCTCGATGCCACAGCCGGCCAGCTGCGACACCGCCTTACCGGCGGTTTTGCCGTTGAACGCCACCGCACGCAAGGCCGGCAGTTCGGCCAGCAGGGCCAGTAGCGGGTTGTAGCGGGCATCGCGGATATCGCTATCCAGGCTGCCGCGGCGCTGTGCATCGGCCACCACATCCCATAGCCCCACACCGCTGGCCTGCAATGCGGCCAACCTTTGCGAGTAATCAAGCGCCGGCAGATCCCGTCCCGTCACCACCGCCATCAGGCGCCAGAACTGGTTGCGCGGATGGGCGTAATACTGCCCGGCCTGTAGCGAGGCCTCACCCGGCAGCGAACCGAGGATCAGCAAGCGGGTATCCGCAGCCACCACCGGCGGAAAACTGGATTTACGCATCAAGTGTTTTCTGCGCCAGCGCCAACACGCGATTCACGCGGCACGCAGCCCGCCACCCGGCTGGCCACCGCTTGCTGCATACACCGCGAATCGCGTGGCCGCCAAAGTTAAAACAGGCTGCCCTGCTGTGCTGCCAACTGCGCCCGCACCGGGGCAAAGCTGCGCCGATGTTGCGGCAGCACACCATGCGCCACGATGGCGGCCAGGTGCTCTGGCGTCGGATAGCCCTTGTGGCGGGCAAAGCCGTACTGCGGATGCAGTTGGTCCAGTGCGATCATCTCCGCATCGCGCGCAGTCTTGGCCAGGATCGACGCAGCAGAAATTTCCGCCACCTTGGCATCACCCTTGACAATGGCCTCGGCCGGCAGCCGCAGGGTCTTGGGAATCTTGTTGCCGTCGATCAGCACCTTATCCGGCACGATAGACAACCCCTCCACCGCACGCACCATCGCCAGCATGGTGGCCTGGAAAATATTCCGCTGGTCGATCTCTTCAGCATCGGCCCTGGCGATAAACCAGGCCAGCGCCTTGGCGCGGATTTCCAGCGCCAGCGCCTCGCGCTTCGCCTCGCTCAGCACCTTGGAATCGGCCAGGCCGGCAATCGGCTGCGCCGGGTCCAGAATCACCGCCGCCGTGTAAACGGCGCCGACCAGCGGACCCCGGCCGGCCTCGTCCACACCGCAGATCAGCATCGCGCCACCCGCAGCACCGCGCGCGCGGCCAACTTGGCGGAGTCCTGCTTTAGCACTTCGTGCATGCGCTCGAAGGTGGTGATGATTTCCTGCCGGCTGTCCTGATCCTGGTACAGTTTGCTGACTGCCGCGGCCAATTTCTCCACCGTGGCATCTTTCTGCAACAGCTCCGGCACCACGAAACGGCCGGCCAGTACATTGGGCAAGCCGACATACGGCAACTTGAGCTTGCGCTTCACCAGCTGGTAGGTCAGCCACGACAACTTGTAGCTAATCACCATCGGCCGCTTGGTCAGCGCCACTTCCAGCGTAGCGGTGCCACTAGTGACCAGCACCACGTCGGCGGCGATCATCGCCATCTGTGCATGGCCGATCAGCTTGCGGATCGGCAGATCCCAAGCCTTGTGGCGGCTCAGCAGCCGGTCGAACTGCTCCAACGTTGGCCGCGTGGCCAGCGGCACCAAGAACTGCGCGTCCGGGTACTCCTGCAGCAGCTTGCGCGCCACTTCGATATACAGCCCGCCCATGAATTCCAGCTCGCTGCGACGGCTACCGGGCAACAGGGCAAATACCGGCCCCTGCTTGCGCAGCCCCAGCTGTTCGCGCATGGCGTCACGATCCGGTGTAAACGGAATCTCGCTGGCCAGCGGATGGCCAATGAAAGTGGCATGTACACCGGCGGCATCGTACAGCGGCTTTTCCATCGGAAACAGGCACAGCACCAGATCGGCCGATTCGCCGATCTTGCTCACCCGCTCCGGCCGCCACGCCCATACCGACGGGCTGACGTAATGCACGGTGCGCAAGCCGGCCTGGCGCAGGCTTTTTTCCAGCCCCAGGTTGAAATCCGGCGCATCGATACCAACGAACACGTCCGGCCGCTCGGCAATCAGCGTCTTGCGCAACTGGCGACGGATACGCAGCAGCGACGGCAGGCTTTTCAGCACTTCCAGATAGCCGCGCACCGCCAGCTTCTCCTGCGCCACCTGGCTGTGAAAGCCGCGCGCCAGCATGCGCGGGCCGCCGATGCCGGCAAACTCGATATGCGGATGCGCATGACGCAGCGCATCCATCAGGTGCGCGCCCAATAGATCGCCCGAGGCCTCGCCGGCGACCATGGCCACCTTGAGTGCTCCCGGGCGGGTAAACAGCTTTGCAGTCATGGATTAACGGATGATGCCGCGGTTGGCTGTCTCGAAAAATTGCACGAACAAGTCCAGCTCGGCATTACCGGCTGCCGCAGCGGTGATTTCTGCCTTGGCGTCATCGAACGACAGACCCTTGCGGTACAGCGACTTGTAAGCGTTGCGAATGTTGCGGATCTGCTCCGGCGCAAAGCCGCGGCGCTTCAGGCCCTCGGCATTAATGCCGGACGGCACGGCGCGGTTGCCGTGTGCCATCACGTACGGCGGTACGTCCTGCGCCACGGCGCTGGAGAATGCGGTCATCGCATGCGCGCCGATATGGCAGAACTGGTGCACGCTGGTAAAGCCACCCAGGATCACCCAGTCGCCTACATGCACGTGACCGGCCAACGTGGCGTTGTTGGCGAAGATGGTGTGATTGCCGACCTGGCAATCGTGTGCCAGATGCACATAGGCCATGATCCAGTTGTCGTTGCCGATACGGGTCACGCCGCCATCCTGCGCGGTGCCGATATTGAAGCTGCAGAATTCGCGGATGGTGTTGTTATCACCGATCTCCAGTCGCGTCGGCTCGCCGGCATACTTTTTGTCCTGCGGCATGGCACCCAGCGAGCAGAACTGAAAAATGCGGTTGTTCTTGCCAATGCTGGTATGACCTTCAATCACCACATGCGGGCCAACCCAGGTGCCGCTGCCGATGCTGACGTTGGCACCGATAATGCTGTAAGCACCGATTTCCACATCCGGTGCGATCTGCGCACCGTCAGTGATAATGGCGGTCGGATGAATGGCCATGCTTACACCTCGCGTTTTGCACACATGATCACGGCTTCGCAGGCCACCTGACCGTCCACCAGCGCGCGGGCGCTGTATTTACCGATGCCGCGCTTCACAGTGATGGTTTCCACCTCGAATACCAGTTGATCACCCGGCACCACCTGGCGCTTGAAGCGGGCATTGTCGATGCCGACGAAGAAGTACAGTTCGTTGTCGGCACGCTGGCCCTGGCTCTTGATTGCCAGGATGCCGGCGGCCTGCGCCAGCGCCTCGATGATCAGCACACCCGGCATCACCGGATACTGCTCAAAGTGCCCCATGAAGAACGGCTCGTTGATGGTGACATTCTTCAGCGCCTTGATGCGGGTGTCGGCCACGAATTCGGTGACACGGTCGACCAGCAGGAACGGGTAGCGGTGCGGCAGATAGCTCATGATCTCGCGCACGTCGATGTGTACTGCGGCGTTGTCGGTGTTGTTAACTGCGTCGGTCATGCTTGTACGTCCTTGTTCTGTTGCACTTCTTTCAGTGCTTTTTCAAGTTGTTTGACACGGGTGACCAGCTGGTCCAGATGCCGCAGGTGCGAAGCGTTGGTCAGCCAGTCTTTATAAGTGGAAAGCGGGAACGACGACGCATAGTTGTCGGCGTTGCGAATGGATTTGGATACCAGCGTGCCACCGCCGATATGGGTGCGGTCGGCGATTTCGATATGCCCGACCATCATCGCCGCCCCGCCGATGGTGCAATTGGCGCCGATCTTGGTACTGCCGGCAATGCCGGCGCAACCGGCAATGGCAGTATGGGCGCCGATTTCCACGTTATGCGCCACCTGCACCAGATTATCGATCTTGGCATCCTGACGGATGATGGTATCAGTCAGCGCACCACGGTCGATGGTGGTATTGGCACCGATTTCCACGTCGTCCTCGATGATGACGCGCCCGGTTTGCGGGATCTTGAACCAGCGGTCGCCAGCCCAGGCCAAGCCAAAACCATCGGCACCGATTACCGTGCCACTGTGCACGCCGACACGGTTGCCCAGACGGCAGCCGTGGTAGACGGAAACATTCGGGTATAACACCACATCGTCACCCAGCACCACGTCGTCGCCCAGCACCACACCGGGATGCAGGATGCAGCGCTCACCAATCACCACGTTGCGGCCAACACTGACCAGTTCGCGTACTTCGGCACTGGCGGCGATGCGCGCGCCCTCGCCAATTACCGCGCGTGCATGCACCCCGGCCCGCGCCGTCGCCGGCGGATTGAACAGCGTGGCGACCTTGGCAAAATACAGATACGGATCGGCCACCAAAATCAGGCTGCGGTCAGCTACCGTGGCCTCGTCGGCCAATGCCGGCTTGACGATGATCGCCCCGGCAGTGGCGGTGGCCAGCTGGCTGCGGAATTTGGGGTTGGCAAGAAAGGTGATTTCCTGCGCCGTCGCCTCACCCATCGGTGCCAGGCGGCTGATCTCGCGGTCATCGCCGCGCAGCTCTCCGCCCAGCGCGGCGACAATTTGGGAAAGTTTCATCGGTTGTCATCAACAATGAAGCCGACGGCTGTCGGCTTCGGGTTTCCTGGCGGCTGGCGCTTACTTCTCCAGCTCCTTGAGCACTCTTGGCGTGATATCGAGTTTGGGGCTGACATACACCGCATCCTGCAGTATCAGGTCGAACTGCTCGCGTTCTGCCATCTGCCGGATGATGCGGTTGGCCCGCTCCTGCACTGCGGCAAACTCCTCGTTACGACGCTGGTTCAGATCATCGCGGAAATCGCGGGTCTTGGCCTGATACTCGCGCTCCACCGAAGCCAGTTCACGCTCCTGTGCCTTGCGTTCGGATTCGTTGTTGCGGTTACGGGCAATCAGCGCTTCCAGCTCTTTGCCACGAGCGGCGAGACGCTTCAACTCCTGCTCACGCACAGCAAACTCTTTTTCCAGCTTTTTCTGGGCGATGACAGCCGGTGCCGCTTCCCGATAAACACGCTCAGTATTGATGTAGCCAATCTTCAAGTCAGCCGCTTGCACCGAGCCAGCTAGTGCCAGCAGGGTGCACAGCAGCCCTTTATAAAAAATGGATTTCATCGGCAGTCCTTAGAAGGTCTGGCCCAGCAGGAACTGGAAGCGCTGCACGTCATCGCCCTCTTTCTTGCCAAGTGGGAACGCGTAGCTGAACTTCATCGGCCCGATGGGCGACAGCCACGCCAGGCCGATACCGGTGGAGTAGCGCAAGGCGTCGGTTGCCGTCACCGAGGTGTCCTTGTCATCCCATACTGTACCGGCATCAAAGAACACGCTGGCGCGCAGACTACGGTTGTCACGCATGCCGGGGAACGGGAACAGCAACTCGGCGGAGCCACTCACCTTGCGGGTACCGCCCAGCGCGTCGCCATCGGAATCGCGCAGGCCCAGGCTGCCGCTGTCATAGCCGCGCACCGAGCCGATACCACCCACGTAGAAATTCTGGAAGAACGGCAGGCGCTTGGTCTGACCGTAGCTATTGGCAAAGCCAACATCACCACTCAAGGCGAAAGTAAAGTTCTTCGATACCGGCCAGAACCAACTCTCGCTGTGCGTAACACGGTAGTACTGCAAATCGCCACCCGGCAGCCCCATGTTGACGTTGACGCTCATGCTGTTGCCACGGGTTGGCCACAAGGCACTGTCGCGAGTATCGCGTGACCAGCCGGCAGTGGCCAGGAACGTGGTATTACGCGCGCCGTTATCAGCAACGAACTCCTGATACTGATCCGGGCTGTCATCGCTCAAGGTCAGGTTGCTGAATTCCGCACCGAGACCGAAGTTGATGCGGTCGTACTCGGTCACTGGCACCCCAAAGCGCATCATCGCACCAGTGGTGGCATTCTTGTACAGGTCGTAGCTGGAGGTGTTGGAGTTGTACGGCGTGCTGATGCGGTGGTACACATCATAACCAATGCTGATGCCATCCGGGGTGTAGTACGGATCGGTAAACGATACCGCATATACCTTGGACGACTTGCCCTGATTGAAGTTGACGGACACCGATTTGCCGGAACCCAGCACGTTGGACTGCGACACCGAGGCGGACAGCTGCAGGCCATCATCCTGCGCATAACCGATACCAGCCTGAATGGAGCCAGTCGAACGTTCTTTCACGTTCACCAGCATGTCGACTTGGTCCGGGGTGTCGGCTACCGGCGGCGTTTCAACATCCACCGTCTCGAAATAGCCCAGCAGTTCCAGACGCTCCTTGCTGCGTTTTACCGCGGCGCCATTGTATTGTGCGCTTTCCAGCTGACGCAGCTCGCGACGGATCACTTCATCGCGGGTGCGGGCATTACCCGCGATACTGACGCGACGTACAGTGGTCAGGCGGCCCGGATCGACAAAGAAGGTCAGCACCAGGCTCTGTTTTTCCTTGTCGAATTCGGGAGTGACGTTCACGTTGGCAAAGGCATAACCTTCCGCACCCAGGCGGTCGGACAGCGCGGTAACCGACTCGTTGACTTTCTCGCGATTGAACAGTACCCCCGGCGTAACCGTCAGCAGTTTCTTCAGCTCGGCTTCAGGGACTTTCAGATCACCCGCCAACCGTACCTCGGACACCTTGTACTGCTGCCCTTCGGTGATATTGATAGTCAGGTAAACTTCTTTTTTATCGGCACTGATCGACACTTGGGTAGAGTCGATGTTGAATTCGGCAAAACCCTGGTTCAGATAGAAAGCGCGTAGTTTTTCCAGATCGGCTGAGAGCTGCTGACGCGAATACTGGTCCGACTTGGACAACCAGGTCATGTAGCCGGAAGTCGTCAGCGCGAACTCGTCAAGCAGATCCGCTTCGGCAAAGTGACGGGCACCCACAATGTGAATGCTGTTGATCTTGGCGGTCACGCCCTCAACGATGTCCAGTGTGATAGCCAGACGGTTGCGATCCAGCTTGGTGATCTGCGGGATGATCTCGACCGAGTACTTGCCTTTGCTGAAGTACTGTCGCTTCAATTCCTGTACCGCCTGATCCAGCAGGCCCTGATCAAAGATGCGCGACTCGGCTAGGCCGTTGTCCTTCAGCGCCTTGACAAGCTGATCCTTGTTGAACTCTTTGGCACCGCTGATATCCAGCCGCGAAATAATCGGACGCTCGCTGACGGACAGCACCACGACATCACCGTCGGTCTCGACCCGCACGTCGTTGAAGAAACCGGTAGCAAACAGTGCCTTGATTGCAGCTGATGCCTTTTCATCGCTGAAGCTGTCGCCCACTTTCATGGGCAGGTAGTTGAAGACGGTACCGGCCTCGGTACGCTGCAGGCCCTCAACACGGATATCCTTAATGACAAAACCATCAGCCGCCCACACTGGCGACATAAGAACGGCGGAAACAGCAGCGGCAATAAAACGTTTATTCATCTAGTTTTTCCCTATTGGGCCAGCAGCCGGGCGAAGTCGTTGAATAGGGCCAGCAGCATGACAGTCATGATGAATGCCATCCCCAAGCGCTGACCGACTTCATAAGCACGCTCCGGGAGCGGCCGCCCCCGAATCAGTTCGACGACATGATACAGCAAGTGCCCACCATCCAATACCGGTATGGGTAGCAGATTAAATACGCCCAGACTGACACTGATCAGCGCCATGAATTCCAGCAATGCGTCAATACCGGCATCTGCACTCTTGCCGGCATACTCGGCAATGGTCAACGGGCCGCTCAGGGCATCCAGAGATACTGTACCGCCAAACATCGCGAGCATCATGCGCAGCGTACTGCCGCTCAAATCGGCAGTACGCTGCACCGCCGCGGCAATGGCATCGATGGCACCAACGTGCTTGCTTTGTAGTAGCTGCTGCTGCCATGCCATATCCAGGGCCGGGGCAAGCCCTATGCGGCCAACCTGCTGCCCATCCTGCTCCACCGCATCCGGTCGCAGCGATAACGATAGCTGCTGGGTGCCACGCTGCACTCGCAGCTGCATAGTCTTGCCAGGATGGTTCTGCACCCAGGCCACCCAGGCCTCCCAACTGCCGATCGACTTGCCATCCACTTGCAGCAAGCGGTCATCTGCCTTCAGGCCGGCGCGCGCCGCGGCGCCATCCGACAGCACTGCGCCTACCTGGGGCAGGTAACGCACCGGCATCATCCCCAGCTTGGCAAACGTGTGTTGGTCCAGGGTTTGCAAATTGAAACGCGGCAAATCCAGCGACAGCGAAAATTGTCGCTGCTGACGCTGCACGCGCAACAACGGCGTGCCGCCATCGGCAATCACATCGGCGATGCTGGCGCGCAACTCACTCCAGTCTGTCACCGCATGGCCATTCACTGCCAGAACCCGGTCGCCGGACTGCAGACCGGCGGCGGCGGCGGCAGTCTGCGCCACCACGGTCCCTACCCGCGGCTGCAGCGTGGTCTGCACACCGGACATGGTCCAGGAGAAAAGCAACACCGCCAACAGCAGATTAGCCAGCGGCCCCGCCACCACCACAATCATGCGCTGCCATACCGGGCGCGCATCGAAAGCCCGGGCGCGATCCACCTCCGGCACCTCGCCCTCGCGCGAATCCAGCATGCGCACGAAGCCGCCAAGCGGCACCAGGGCAATACACCACTCGGTATCACCACGCCGCCAGGAAACCAGCTTGCGACCAAAGCCGATGGAAAAGGTCAGCACCTTGACGCCGCAGGCACGGGCAGCAAGAAAGTGACCGAATTCGTGAAAGGTCACCAGCACACCAATGACCAGCAGAAAAGCCAGGATCGTCATCCGGCGATCCAGCCCTGAACCGTGTTGCGTACCATGGCATCTTTCTCCAGCAAGCCATCCAGATCCGTACTCAGCGCGAGATCACCCTGCTCCAGTGCGCGCTCAATCAACTGCGGAATCTGCAGGAAAGCGATATGCCCGGCCAGGAAGGCGGCCACGGCCACTTCGTTTGCCGCATTGAGCACCGCCGAAGCATCGCCGCCCGTGCGCAGGCAGTCAAACGCCAGCCGCAGGCAGGGAAAACGCTGCAGATCAGGTTGCTCGAAAGTGAGTGCAGACAGGGTTGTAAAGTCCAGCGGCGTCACGGGCGCGGTTATGCGCTGCGGCCAAGCCATGGCATAGGCAATGGGCGTGCGCATGTCCGGCGTACCGAGCTGGGCAATCACCGAGCCATCGTGGTAACGCACCATGGAGTGAATCACGCTCTGAGGATGCACCACCACTTTGATACGCTCAGCTGGCGTAGCGAATAGCCAGTGCGCCTCGATCACTTCCAGCCCCTTGTTCATCAGCGAGGCGGAATCCACCGAGATCTTGCGTCCCATCACCCAATTCGGATGACGGCAGGCGTCTTCGGGTGTGACCTGGTGCAGTTGTTCCAGTGTGTGCTGGCGAAAGGGTCCGCCAGAGGCGGTCAGGATCAGTTCTTCGATACCCGCTGCGGCAAGATCACCGGCAAATCCGGCTGGCAGCGATTGAAACAGCGCATTGTGTTCGCTATCCACCGGCAACAGCTCGGCACCACCACGGCGCACCGCCTGCATGAACAGCTCACCGGCCACCACCAGGGACTCCTTATTGGCCAGCAAAATGCGCTTGCCGGCTAGTGCGGCAGCAATAGTTGGCCGCAGACCGGCGGCGCCAACAATGGCGGCCATCACCATGTCGACCTCGCTAGCGGTCGCAACTGATTCCAGCGCGGCAACGCCATGCAGCACTTCAGTGCAGCTACCGGCCACGGCCAGACGGTTACGTAACTGCGCAGCAGCAGCTACATCTACCAGCACCGCGAACGCCGGCTGAAAACGCAGGCATTGCTCGAACAGCTTGTCGACCTGGCTGTTGGCTGCCAGCGCATAAACTTGATAGCGTTCCGGGTGCATCGCCACAACATCCAGCGTGCTACCGCCGATGCTGCCGGTCGACCCCAGGACCGTGATTTTTTGGATCGTCATGAAGACCTTAGGACAAAAAGTGCTCAGGCAAACAGGCGCTGCAAGGCTGCCGACACAGCCAGCACGGCTATCAGGCTGTCGATACGGTCATAGACGCCGCCATGGCCAGGCAACAGATGACTGCTGTCCTTGATGCCGGCACTGCGCTTGAACCATGATTCCAGCAGATCCCCCACCACACTTACCGCCGTCAGTCCCAGTGCCAGCAGCAGTAGACCAGCCAGTGGCAGCTGCAGTTGCAGCCAGCCCAGCTGCAGCACCAGCCAGACATAGCCGGCCACGCCCAGCACGGCACCGGCGACACCTTCCCAGCTCTTGCCAGGACTGATGGCCGGCGCCAGCTTGCGACGACCGAAAGCCTTGCCGGCAAAGTAGGCGGCGATATCCGCCACCCACACCAAGCCCATCACCGCCAGCAATTGTGTGGCACTGGCAGCCGTTCCATCCGGGCGCCAGGCCAGAAAGCCCAACCAGGCAGGAAACATCAGCAGCCAGCCCAGCAGCATGGCTTTCTTACCGCCCGGCAACGGCCAGCGCCGCGCCAGCCACAGCGGCGCCAGCAACAGCCACACCGGCAGTGCCAGCAACAGCAGCACGTGCGCCACTGACGCCTGCCCCGGCAGTGGCAACTGCCAGAAACCCACGGCCAGTAGCGAGCTAAGCGTCAAATAGCCAGCCTGCGGCCAACCTTTGATGCCAGCCATGCGCGTAAACTCCCACAGCGCCAGACCGATAACCAGCCAGGCAAAGGCAGCCCACAGCGGCGCGGACAAGTAAAACACTGCGCCCAGCATAATGGGCAGCAGCAGTAACGCCGTAATGACGCGGGTTATCAGCATGGATCAGCCTCGGCGATGGGCTTGCGGCAGTTGTTCACTGGTGCGGCCAAAACGGCGCTCTCGGCTGCGGAAGGATGACAATGCGGCATCCAGCGCTTCCTTGCCAAAGTCTGGCCACAAGAGGTCGGTGAAATAGAGTTCGGCATAGGCCAGCTGCCACAGCAGGAAATTGCTGATCCGCTGCTCGCCGCCAGTCCGAATGAACAGGTCCGGTTCTGGCGCGTAGGCCATCGACAGGTTGGCCGCAAGACTGGCCTCATCAATCTCCTGCACACCGGCTGCATGCAGACGATTGACGGCCTGCAGCACGTCCCAGCGACCGCCATAATCGGCGGCGATGGTCAACACCAGACCACTATTGGCAGCAGTTTTGGCTTCGGCGGCATCAATGCGCTGACAGATTGCGGCAGAGAAGCGTTCGCGCGACCCGATGACGCGCAGCTGAATATTGTTCTGATGCAGGCGCTCAACCTCACGATCGAGGGCAACAAAGAACAACTCCATCAGGAAATTGACCTCATCGGCCGGGCGTCGCCAGTTTTCGGTAGAAAACGCGAACAAGGTCAGATAACCAACCCCCAGATCGATACAGGTCTTGACGGTGTCACGCACAGCGTCGAGGCCGCGCTTATGGCCCGCCACACGCGGCAACAGCCGTTTTTTCGCCCAACGGCCGTTACCATCCATGATGATGGCAATGTGCCGGGGCACTGACTGCACCTCCGGCACCGCTTGCGTGGAACTTGCAAACACGCAACGCCCCTTACACAGCCATCAATTCGGCTTCTTTGGCCGCCAGCGCCTTGTCTACTTCGGCAATGAACTTGTCCGTCAGCTTCTGCACATCGTCCTGGCCGCGACGCTCTTCGTCCTCGGTAATCCCTTTATCCTTGAGCAGGTTCTTGAGATCGTTATTGCAGTCGCGACGTACGTTGCGGATCGACACGCGTGCGCCTTCGGCCTCGCTGCGCACCACTTTGATCAGATCCTTGCGGCGCTCCTCGGTCAGCGCCGGCATCGGCACGCGAATCAGCTCACCCATAGAGGACGGATTCAGACCCAGATCGCTATCGCGAATGGCCTTTTCCACCTTGGCCGCCATGTTCTTTTCCCACGGCTGCACACCGATGGTACGTGCATCGATCAGGGTAACGTTTGCCACCTGGTTAACCGGCACATCGCTGCCGTAATAGTCAACCATGACATGGTCCAGCAGGCCGGTGTGGGCACGACCGGTACGCACTTTGGACAGGTCGGTCTTGAAGGTTTCGAGCGATTTCTGCATGCGCTGCTCGGCCGACTTCTTTACGTCATTGATCATGATTACTCCCGTTGCATTCTGAAAAACAAGGCGGAAAGCGGCTTTGCGCCGTTTCCGCCTATGTGGAATCACTAAATCAGCAGTGTACCAGCGTGCCTTCGTCTTCGCCAAGCACGACACGGGTCAGCGCACCCTGCTTGAAAATGCTGAATACTTTGATATTCAGGTGCTGGTCACGGCACAGCGCGAAGGCGGTGGCATCCATCACCTTCAGGTTGCGCGAAATGGCTTCGTCGAACGTCAGTGTCTGATAGCGAACGGCATCCGGGTTCTTTTTCGGATCGTCGGTGTAAACGCCATCCACCTTGGTGGCCTTCAGCATGATGTCCACGTTCATTTCCATACCGCGCAGCGCCGCTGCGGTATCGGTGGTAAAGAACGGGTTGCCGGTGCCAGCGGCAAAGATCACAACTTTGCCCTCTTCCAGATACTGCATCGCCTTGCCGCGCACATACGGCTCGGCAATCTGCTGCATGGTCAGCGCGGATTGCACACGGGCAATCAGGCCGGCCTTGGTCATGGCATCTTTCAGCGCCAGTGCGTTCATCACTGTCGCCATCATGCCCATGTAATCTGCGGTAGCGCGATCCATGCCAGAAGCGGCCGGCGCTACGCCACGGAAAATGTTGCCACCACCAATCACGATGCCGACTTGCACACCCAGATCAACCACCTCCTTGATCTGAGCCACGATCTGCTCGATCGTGTTGCGGTTAATCCCGTAGCTGTCATCACCCATCAGGGCTTCGCCGGACAATTTCAGCAGGATGCGCTTGTAAGCGGGAACTTGGCTCATGATTACCTCTGGCAATAGGTTTGAATTCTGTTTGCGAAACGGCACCCTGTTTTGCAGGGTGCCGTTTTTGGTACAACGCGACTACGAATTACAGCTTGGCAGCAGCAGCCACTTCAGCAGCGTAGTCTACAACCTTCTTCTCGATGCCCTCACCCACCACGAACATGGCGAATGCTTTCACGGAAGCGGATTTTTCAGCCAGCAGCTTTTCAACAGTCACATCCGGGTTCTTGACGAACGGCTGACCAACCAGGGTCACTTCCGCCAGGAACTTGTTCACACGGCCTTCAACCATCTTGGCAACGATATCGGCCGGCTTGCCGGATTCGGCAGCCTGAGCGGTGTAGATCTTGCGTTCTTGTTCCAGGGTTTCTGCCGGAACTTCAGCCTTGGAAACACAGATCGGCTTGGAAGCGGCAATGTGCATGGCCACGTCCTTGCCCACTTGCTCGTCGCCCTTGTAATCAACGATAACGCCGATCTTGGCACCGTGCAGGTAGGTAGCGATGGCACCGTCGGTTTCGTAACGTACGAAACGACGGATAGTCATGTTCTCGCCCAGCTTGGCAATGGCTGCCTTGCGGGTTTCTTCCACCGACTGGCCGTCAACTTCAACGGCAGCCAGGGCTTCAACATCAGCCGGGTTGGCCGCAACAACTGCTTTGGCAGCGGCGGTAGCCAGGGCGATGAAGGTCGGGTCTTTGGCTACGAAGTCAGTTTCGCAGTTCACTTCTACCAGGGCGCCAACGCCACCAGCAACGAAAGAACCGATGATACCTTCTGCAGCGACACGGCCAGCCATCTTGGAAGCCTTGTTGCCGGACTTGATGCGCAGGATTTCTTCAGCCTTGGCAGCGTCGCCATCAGCTTCAACCAGTGCTTTCTTGCACTCCATCATGCCCAGACCAGTCGCAACGCGCAGGTCGGATACCATCTTTGCGGTGATTTCCGCCATGACTAACTCCTTAAAAATAAATACGTCCCGGAGGATTTAAAAAAAGGGGCTTTCGCCCCTTTTCGCCAAGTGCTTACTCGGCGGCTGCTTCAGCAGCAGCTACGATTTCCTGCAACGACTGCGCACGGCCTTCCAGTACGGCGTCGGCGATGCCGCGAGCGTACAGACGGATGGCACGACTGGAGTCGTCGTTACCCGGAATTACGTAATCAATACCTTCCGGCGAGTTGTTGGTATCAACCACACCAATAACCGGAATACCCAGCTTCTTGGCTTCAACGATGGTACCTTTCTGGTAGCCGGTATCGATAACGAAGATCGCGTCAGGCAGACCTTTCATATCCTTGATACCGCCCAGCGAACGCTCCAGTTTTTCAACTTCGCGCTGCATGTCCAGCAGTTCTTTCTTGTTGAAACCGGACTGATCGCCAGCCTCGAGCTGAGCACGCTTGTCTTCAAGACGCTTGATGGACTGCTTCACGGTCTTGTAGTTGGTCAGCATGCCGCCCAACCAGCGATGATCCACGAACGGAACGCCAGCACGGCTGGCTTCTTCGCGGACGATCTCACGCGCCTGACGCTTGGTACCCACGAACAGAACGGTACCCTTGTTGGCGGCCAGACGACGCACATAATCCTGAGCCTGCACGAACAGCGGCAGGGTTTTTTCCAGGTTGATAATGTGGATCTTGTTGCGGCTGCCAAAGATGTACTGAGCCATCTTCGGGTTCCAGAAGCGGGTTTGGTGGCCGAAGTGTACGCCGGCCTCAAGCATTTGACGCATGGTCACATTGGTGGACATTCTTTAATCTCCAAAAGGGTTAAGCCTCCATCCGTACAGTCAACCCTTGCGGGCACCCTATTGCGTACGGATGTGCGTAATTTCCCCCGAAATTGAGGGAACTCGCAATTGTAGCATCAGCGCAAATCTATGCTCAAGTCCCATCCTGCTCTTCGCGATCGCGAATGCGTTGCCGATGTTTGCGCATGGCAATCCATACCACCAGCCAGGTGGGCAAAAAACCCAGCAAAAGCAGCACCAGAAACGACTGCACGGCGGAGTTCTGCCCTACCGCCAGCATCAACACAAAGTACAACCAGCCTATCAGCACCAAATACATATCAAACAACCGTTTGAAATTTATCGAGAATTGCGACAAGAATAGCGCACTACAACGCACAACACAGGGCTGACCACATGCAAACCCGCTTTACCCAGGCATTCGGCATTACCAGACCGCTACTCTGCCCCGGCATGAGCTACATCGCCACCCCGGAGCTGGTGGCTGCCACCAGCAATGCTGGTGGCCTGGGCATACTCGCTACCGGGCCACTCACCCCCGAACAAACCCGACAAGCCGTCCGCCACATCCGCGCACTGTCCGACAAACCATTCGGTATCGGCTGCACCCTGATGATGCCCGGCGCCCGGGAAAACGCCGAAGTCGCACTGCAAGAGCAAGTTCCGGTGATCAACTTTTCACTGGGCAAAGGCGACTGGATCGTAAAACGGGCACACGCTTATGGTGGCAAGGTCATCGCCACCGTCGTCACAGAAAAGCACGCCCAGTCTGCGGCCAACGTTGGCGTGGATGCACTGCTGGTTACCGGGCACGAAGCTGCGGCACATGGCGGTGAAGTGACCTCGCTGGTACTGGTCCCGGCCATCCGCCGCCTTACCGACCTGCCGATCATCGCCGCTGGCGGTTTCGGCAATGGCCAGGGGCTGCTGGCGGCACTGGCACTGGGCGCCGACGCCATCGCCATGGGTACCCGGCTTGCCATGACCCGCGAAAGCCCGGTACACCAGCGCACCAAGGACATGATTCGCCAGCGCACGGTAGCGGATACTTTGTATTCGAAAAATTTTGACGGCCTGTGGTGTCGGGTGATGGACACACCCACCGCCCGCCGCGCCACGCGCAGACCGCTGGGCCTGCTGCAGGCGGCCTGGCGCGCAGCCGGCGCAGCACGCCGCATGCATATGCCACTAATGAAGGTAGTGCTAGGCGGCCTGCTGCGCGAACCGCAGCAACTGCGACAGCTGGCGCAGTTTGGTGCCGCCACCGAATCCATCCGCCTGGCGATCGAGGACGGCGACCACCAGCACGGCGTACAACTCATTGGCCAGGTGCAGGGACTGATTGATGACGTCCCCAGTGTCGCCGAGCTGTTCCAACGCCTGGAAGACGAAGCACGCCACTGCCACGCCCACCTGCCCACGTTCTGACATCACAATTGCCAATTTAAATACAAACAATTATCATTTGATAAATTTGCGATGATGCAAGCACTTCAGCGCAACCCATGGTTGCGCTTTTTTATTGGAGGAACGTCCAGATGCTATGGCCAGCTTACGACTTGCAGCACGCCTCCACCGCGGGAGACAGCGATGCGTTAGCCATGCCGCTGCGCATCCCCGCCAACCGGCTAAGCATCATTACCGGCGGACGAGCCGCCGAGCACCAGCAGTTGCTTGCCACCCTGTCCGGCCACCGCGGCGACCTCTGCGGCCAGCTATTCGGCCAGCCGGCCTGCCCCGACAAACTGCAACACCTGGCCTGCTGCCAGCAAAGTGGCGACAGTCATTGCCGACAGCAGCTGCGTCGCCATGTCCTGCAGGGACGACTGCCGCGCCACAGCTGGTGGCTGCGCGGCAGCGAGCACGATCTGCACATCGTCGATCAACTACTGCGCGAATTCGGCCTGAGCCAACTTGCCGAACACCGTTTCTGCCAACTCACGACCACGGAACAGCAGCTGGCCGCCATTGCCCGCTGTCTGGCCAGCACCGCCCCGATCGTGCTGCTAGACGAACCGGCTGCCGCCCTGGCATGCCAGGCACGACAGCTGCTGCTGCAACGACTGCAGCGCCTGGCCGTTACCGGCCGCACCATTGTGCTTACCCTGCAGGACCAAACCTTGGCGCGCCTGCACGCAGACTGGCTGATCGACCTGAACCGCGGTGTACAGCCACCAGCATGCCGTGCAGCCAACACCCCGAACACCGACACCACAGCTACTGGAGGATGCTTGGAACACGCCAGATGCTCGGCGTAGAATCATCCCACCCCACACCCACGGCCTTGCCATGAGCCTCAACCTTCCCACCAGTCCAGACCCGCAGCTCCCGATCCAATGGTGCGTTTTCGATGGCAACGGCCTGTTCCTTGCCGCCGAGCAACTACCGGACACCGCCCCGGCACTGCACACCGGCGCCCGCTACATCGGCCACAACACTACGGCCAACCTGTTCGCTACCGAATTGCTAGGCCCGGCACCGGCCAACTGGCAACAGGTCAGCCTGCGCCAGGCATTGCTGACCCTGCCCGCCGATTACACACCGCTGCTGGCGCGTGCCGCGCAACTGCGCCGCTTTGAGCAAACCCATCGCTACTGCGGCGCTTGCGCCGGACCTCTCCTCGCCAACGCCCACGATCATGGCAAGCACTGCCCCAGCTGTGGCGAGCTGTACTACCCGCGGTTGTCGCCGGCGATGATGGTGCTGATCTACCGTGGCCGCGAAGTGCTGCTGGCACGCAGCCCGCAATTCACACCGGGCATGTACAGTGCGCTGGCGGGCTTCGTCGAAGCAGGTGAAAGCGTGGAAGAGTGCGTGCATCGCGAAGCTTTCGAAGAAGTCGGAGTGCGCCTGCGCTCGCTGCGCTATATGCGCTCGCAGTCCTGGCCGTTTCCACACTCGCTGATGCTGGCTTTCGTGGCCGAATACGACAGCGGCGACATCACCCCGCAACCCGGCGAAATCGAGGATGCCGCCTGGTTCGATATCGACCAGCTGCCACTCACCCCGCCGCCACGCTCGATAGCCCACTTCCTGCTGCTTGACCACCTGAGCAGCCTGCAACACACCCCTCGCTAAGCCGCCCCCAGCCCCGCGGCAGCAGGACATGTGTTGCACGACTGGTTCCAGATAAAAATACGCACCGGCCCTGTCCGCGTTAACACTTCAACAAACCACGTTCACGCTTTACTATCGACCAACATATAAAACGACCAGCACATTTTAAAGTTCAACATCAAGCTGGCGCCCACCCAACCTACAAAGTACTTCAGCAAGGAAAAATAACTATGGGGAAACTCTCACTGGCACAGCGCCTGGGTTTAGGCTTTGGCGCCGTCATTCTGCTGCTGGTCCTCGGTTCGGCTTTCACCCTCTATCGCCTGACCACCATTCAATCCCGTGTCTCCGAACTGGTGGAATACCGCATTCCCGTGATCCAGAACTCCCGCACCCTCAGCGGGGCCCTGCT
>CAMLGD010000010.1 GCA_946479405.1 uncultured Vogesella sp. | reverse complement strand
GCAGCTGGAAGGCGGTATGCACCTTGGTGTGGTTCAGCGCGGTGATGCGCGCCAGGTCGCGGCAGTCGGTCGGCACTCGCAGCCGTTCGCATAGCGCCAGCAACGGCTTTTCGCCGCGCGGCTCGTGACCGATGTGGCGTGGCAGTACCTCTGGCGGGGTCAATGCCTTGCCAAGGTCGTGCAGCAGGCAGGCAAAGCGTACCGGCAGCGGCTGCTGGTTGGCCGCAGCGTAATCCACCACCCGCATCACGTGATCGCCGGTGTCGAGTTCCGGGTGATAGTCGGCACGCTGCGGCACGCCGAACAGCGCATCCACCTCCGGCAGCAGCCGGGCCAGCGCGCCGCAGTCGCGCAGCACCAGAAACATGCGCGACGGGGTGTCGGTCATCAGCCCCTTGGCCAGTTCCTGCCACACCCGCTCGGCCACCAGCGCATCCACCTCGCCGTCGGCCACCATCTGCCGCATCAGCGCCATGGTCTCCGGCGCCACGCGGAAGTCAAAGCGGGCGGCAAAGCGCGCCAGCCGCAGAATGCGCACCGGATCCTCGGCAAACGCCGGGCTGACGTGGCGCAGCACGCGCGCCCGGATGTCGGCGATGCCGCCGTACGGGTCGATCAGGCTGCCGTCGTCATCCTCGGCAATGGCATTGATGGTGAGGTCGCGGCGCACGAGGTCTTCTTCCAGCGTCACGTCCGGCGCGGCATGAAAGGTAAAGCCGTGATAGCCGCGGCCAACCTTGCGCTCGGTACGCGCCAGCGCGTATTCCTCCTGCGTGCGAGGATGCAGGAACACCGGGAAGTCCTTGCCCACCGGGCGGAAGCCCTTGGCCAGCATGGCTTGCGGCGTAGCGCCCACCACTACCCAATCCCTGTCCTTTACCGGCAGCCCCAGCAGGCGGTCGCGTACGGCGCCGCCAACGATGTAGCACTTCATCGGCGCGCCGCCTTGGCACGATAGCGGTCCAGCTGGCGGTTGAACTCGGCCTTGCCCAGATACTGCGGCGCAATACTTTGCAGGGCGGCTGGTGCAAAACCCAGCAAGTCGCTGGGGAAGGGCTGGCTGCTGGTGTTGTCCACCCGCAGCGAGCGCACATTATCGCGGCTCAGCAGTGTGGGGCCGGGCAGGCACTCCATCAGGGTTGCCTGCAGCATGGCAAGGCTCTCCGGTAGCCCGATGATGGTGCGTGGATGGCCGGCAAGGTTGGCCGCATACGCCACCAGCTGGCGCAGGGTGAAGGTGCCGGGGCCGGTGAGATCCAGAGTCTGGCCGATGGTGGCCGGTTTGCGCAGGCAAGCGGCTACCGCGCGGGCCACGTCATCGGCCCAGATGGGGGCAAAGCGCGTGTCGGCGCCGCCTAGCGGCAGCAATGGTGCCACTGCGGTCAGGTTGGCGAACATGGTGAGGAAGTTGTCGCCGGCGCCAAACACGACCGACGGCCGCAGGATGGTGTAATCGAGACCGCTGGCCCGCACCAGCGCCTCACCCTTGCCCTTGGTCTGCTGGTAGTCGCTGGGGGCGTTTTCCGCGGCGCCCAGTGCGCTGATGTGCAGCAGGCGGCGGATACCCAGCTGCTGGCAGGCCGTCACGATATTGCCCACCAGCGCGACATGAGCGCGTTCGAACGTGGCGCGGCTGCCATGCAGGATGCCCACCATGCTGATCACTGCATCATGCCCGGCCAGCAGGCCGAGTAGCTGCTGCCGGTCGTGCACATTGCATTCCACCAGCTCCGCCGTCGGCAGGTGCAGGAACGCCTCCCGGTGCCGCTCGCGGTTGCGGGTGGCGATAACCAGGCTGTGGCCGTCGCGGGCCAGGTGTTCGGCAATGTAGCTGCCGATAAAACCGGCACCGCCAATAATGGCAATTTTCATCGTGTTTAATCCCCTAGTGGCTGACCTAACGCGGTGGAATCACGCCCAGGCGTTGCTTGAGCGAGCCGCCGGGCTGACGGAAGGCACCGGCGTAATAGACCGCATTGGCCATGACTTTCTGCACGTAGTCCCGCGTTTCGTTAAACGGGATGGTTTCAGTGTAGATGGCGCCTTCCAGTGGCATGCTGGCTTGCCAGCCGCGCGCGCGGCCCGGGCCGGCGTTGTAGGCGGCGGTGGCCAGCACTGGCTGTCCCTGCAGGCTGTCCAGCACATAGCGCAGATACCAGGTGCCAAGGCGGATATTGGTGTCGATGTCATTGACCTGATAGCTGCCGAGGCCGATCTTGCCGGCGACCCAGCGCGCAGTGGCCGGCATCAGCTGCATCAGCCCACTGGCACCCACGCCGGAGCGCGCCACATTGTAGAAGCGGCTTTCCTGGCGGATCAGGCCGTATACCCAGGCCTCGTCGATTTCTAGCTGCTGCGCGTAGGGGCGGGTGATGTCACGGTACGGCGCCAGGTAGCGCAGGCCGAAGTCGTGGCTGGTCTTGGTGCGCTCTGCCGCGTAGATCGCCATGTCGTACTGGCCCTGGCTGCGCGCCAGCTCGGCGGCAGCCAGCAGCTGCTCGTCGCTGCGCTCGCGCATCGCCCAGCGCCATACACGGCGGCCTTCTTCGCGCCATTCGCCGCGCCCGCTGCGCTCGGCCAGCGCAAACAGCGCCATAGCCTGGCGGATGGGCTGCTCTGCGGCCAACTGTTGCTGCGTGGCGCTGCTGGCCGTCACTTTTTCCGGTTGCGACTCCAGCGCCGAGCCCAGTTCCTCGCGCGCCAGCAGGCCATAGTAGTTGTGTTCGAAACTGCTCTTGACCAGTAGCGGGGTGGCTTCGGCGCCGCGACCCAGTGCGCGCAGGGCGCGGGCGCGCCAGTACTGCCAGCCGGCCTTGGCGGCCAGATCGGCCGGCAGGCTGCGGCTGATCTGCTCCAGCTTGGCCCAGTCCTGCAGGCGCAGCGCGGCGCGCAGCCACCATTCCCATTGCTCGTCGGTCAGCTGCGCCGGGTCGGCCTGGGCGTAGGCATCCAGGGCCTGCTGCATGTCCAGCCGCCGTGCGGCCGCCAGGCCCAGCTGGCCCCAGACAAAGCCGGCCTGGGCGTCGGACAGGCCGCTGCGGGCGCGGGCCAGACTGTCCAGCGCGCTGCTGTAGTTGCTTTTGCCCAGTTTGACGATGGCCTGTACCTGCTGCTCGTTGCCGCCCGGGCGGAAAAACTCGCCATCCAGCCCGGCGGCCTGCGCCAGTCGGCGTGCCGTGGTCTGGAAGTTGCCGTTCAGCAGCTGGCGCAGTCGCGCCGCCACCTGCGGCTGGGTCAGCAGCTGGCGCGAGGCCTGCTCGTCGATCAGGCGGGCGCAGCCATCGGACAGGGTGGTGGACAGGTAGTCGATGTCCGGGCGTACGCTCTGGCGGCGCTGCAGGGTGGCCAGAGTGATGTAGCAGCCGGCTTCTTCGTCGCGGGCGCTATCAGATAGCGCTGGTGCCGCCTGCAGCAGATCGTCCCACTGGTAGCGGCGGCCCATGTCTTCGATCAGCTCGTTGAGGGTGCGTTCTACCAGATAGCCGCTGCGAAAGCGGTTAATGAAGGCGCGCGCCGGCACGCTGTCACCGCTTTCCAGCGCCTTGAGTGCCTGCCAGTAGGCCGGCCAGTTGTCCAGCAGGCCGCTGTCGGCCTGTGCGCTGATGCCGGCCAGGGTGGTGACGTCGCCCTTGCGGTAGGCATCGCGGGCTTCGAACAGCTGGGTGTCGCTCAGGGCATGGCTGGTGGCCGGCAACAGCGCCAGCGTTAGCGCCAACGGATGCAGCCATGCAGCTCTGGCGTGCCGACGTTGGCCGCCGGCAGTGGGGGGGGTGTGCAGCATGATTATTTTCGCCAGAAAGTAGGGGTGAACAGTATCAGGATGGTAAAGATTTCCAGGCGGCCCAGCAGCATGGCAAAGCTGCAGACCCAGGTCTGGAAATCGCTTAAACCGGCATAGTTGCTGGCCGGGCCCAGTTGGCCAAGGGCCGGACCGGCATTATTGATGCAGCTTACTATGACCGAAAAAGACGAAATGAAATCCAGGCCGCTGGCAATCATGGTGAAAGTCAGCAGCACCACGCTGATGAAATACACAAAAATGAAGCCCAGCACCGAAAACGCCACGCTGTCCGGAATCACCCGCGTGCCTATCATCAGCGGCAGCACCGCACGCGGATGCAGCAGGCTGTTCATCTCGCGGTAGCCCTGTCGGGTCAGGATCAGCGTGCGGATCATCTTGATGCCGCCGCCGACCGAGCCGGAGCTGGCGGTGACGCAGGACAGGAACAGCATCCACAGCGGCACCACGATCGGCCATTGCGCGTAATCCACGCTGGCAAAACCGGCATCGGTGGCGATGGAGATCAGATTGAATGATACGTGGCGCAGCGCGGCGTGGAAGCTGTAGATGTCCAGCCACCACAGCCAGCCGCTAAGCAGCAGGATGCTGCCGGCCAGCAACGCCAGGATATGGCGGGCCTCGACGTCTAGCAGGTAGAACTTCAGGCTGCGATTGCGCCAGCACAGGAAATGGGTGGCAAAGTTCAGCGCGCCCAGCACCATGAAACAGGACAGCACCAGCTCGATGGCTGGTGAATCGAAGTAGGCGATGCCGGCATCGTGAGTGGACACGCCGCTGAGCGACATCGCTGCCAGTGCATGGCACAGCGCGTCGAACGGCGTCATGCCGGCCAGCCACAGGCTCAGCATGCACAGCAGCGTGAGCGCGGCATACACGTACCACAGGTTGGCCGCAGTCTGGGCAATGCGCGGCGCCAGCTTGCTGTCCTTCATCGGCCCCGGGATCTCGGCCTTGTACAGCTGCATGCCGCCGATACCCAGCAGCGGCAGAATCGCCACCGCCAGCACGATGATGCCCATGCCGCCCACCCAGTTGATGAAATGGCGCCAGAAGTTGATGGCCGGCGGCAGGCGCTCCAGCCCGGACAACACGGTGGAGCCGGTGGTGGTCAACCCGGAGATAGCCTCGAAAAAGCCGTCGGTAAAGCTGAGGCCGGGCACATACAGCAGCATGGGGATGGCCGACATCAGCGCGAAGGTGATCCACAGCAGCACCACCAGAATGAAACCGTCGCGCGGCTTGAGTTCGCGTTCGAAGCGGCGGGTCAGCAGCCACAGCAGGCTGCCGCCCACGCCACCGGCCAGTGCGGAGTGGGCAAAATGGCGGGCGGTGCCATCGTGGTACAGCCAGGACACCACGCAGGGAACGGCGAACAGCAGCGAGTACAGCAGTACCAGCTTGGATAGCACATGCAGGATGGGCAGCAGTTTGCTCATTCAGTCCGCCTGCTCATACAGTTCGATCGGCAAACCGTCCGGATCGGCGAGAAAGGTAAAGCGCTGGCCGGTGTATTCGTCCACCCGCACCGGCTCGCATTCGACACCGGCGACCTGCAGGCGGCTGATTTCCCCATCCAGATCGTCGACACGCAGCGCCAGGTGGCGCAGACCGCAGGCCTCTGGTCGGGTTGGCCGCGGTGGCGGAGCCGGAAAACTGAACAGTTCGATCTGGCTGCCGTCTGGCAGCGCCAGATTCAGCTTCCACGAATCGCGTGCCTGGCGGTAATGCTCGGACAGCACGCCAAACCCCAGCGTGCGGGTATAGAAGGCACGGGCGCGCGGGTAGTCCGCGGTGATGATGGCGAGGTGGTGGATGCCGCGAATCGCCATCAGAAGAACCCCAGTTTGACTTGGGTGAGTTTTTCGATCTGCCGCACCTTGTGGCGGCCATGCACGAAAAAGATCACGTGGTCGTTGGCCTGTAGTTGCAAGTCGTGGTGCGCCATCAGTACCTGCGCACCGCGCAGCACCGCCACGATGCTGCAGCCGCGCGGCAGGGCGATGCGTTCCAGCGTGCGGCCAACCAGGCGGGAGGTGTTTTCGTCGCCGTGAATCACCACTTCCATCACCTCGGCTGCACCACGGCGTACCGGCTGCGCCGCCACCACGTCGCCGCGGCGTAGGTGGGCGAGAATTGAGCCGATGGTGGACAGGTAGGGCGAAATCACGATGTCGATACGATTGCCTTCCAGCAGGTCCACGTAGCTGGCGCGGTTCACCAGTGCGATCACCTGCCGCGCGCCCATGCGCTTGGCCAGCAGGGTGGACATCAGATTGTCTTCGTCGTCGTTGGTCAGCGCGCAGAACACATCCATTTCGTCCACGTTTTCGCCTTCCAGCAGGCCTTCGTCGGTGGCTTCGCCATGCAGCACCAGCACTTGTGGCAGGTTTTCCGCCAGCCAGCGCGCACGCTGGGCGCCGTGCTCGATTAGCTTCACTTCGTAGTGGCCGGACAGCATGCGTGCCAGCCGGTAGCCGATATTGCCGCCGCCGGCGATCATCACCCGCCGCACCGGTTTCTCGCTGGCGCGCAGCTCGCTCAGCATGGCTGGTACGTCGGCACAGGCGGCAATGAAAAACACCTCGTCGTCGGCCTCCAGCACGGTATCGCCATCCGGGTAGACCAGCTTGTCCTTGCGGTAGATGGCGCAGATACGGCAGTCGGTCTCCGGCATGTCGGCGCGCAGCTGGCGCAGCGGTTTGCCCAGCAGTTTGCCGCCGGCCTCGGCGCGGGTAACTACCAGCTGCACCTGGCCGCCGGCAAAATCCAGCACCTGCAGCGCACGTGGATAGGCCAGCACGCGCTGCAGGTTGTCGGTGACGATCTGCTCCGGGCAGATGGCGTGTTCGACGCCGAACTGCGCCATCACCGGCTGCTCGCCGTCCACGTAATCGGTGGCGCGCAGGCGGGCAATGCGGGTGGGGACGTTGTAGCGCTGTTCGGCCAGCGCACAGGCCACCAGGTTGGTTTCGTCATTGCGGGTCAGCGCCAGCAGCATCTCGGCTTCCTCGATGCCGGCATCGCGCAGGATGGTCGGCTGGGCAGCATTGCCGTGCACGGTACGGATGTCCAGCCGGTCCTGCAGCAGCTTCAGCAGGTTGCTGTCCTGGTCGACGAGGGTGACATCATTGCCTTCGCCAACCAGGTTCTCTGCCACGCTGGCGCCGACCTGGCCGCCGCCGAGAATAAGGATTTTCATGCCGAGAGATCCATGCCGGTAGCACGCGCAGGGCGCGCGTACTGTGCTGATTTTACGTGGTGTGCCGCGTTGTGGCGGCGTGGGCGCGGCCAGATTATGCCATCCCGCCGGCGATTGTCATGGCATATCGGGGCGCCACAGCACTGCGGCCAACCTTGCAAGGTTGGCCGCAGGGGCGATGCTCAGCGCGGGTCGTCTTCGCCGGGTGGGCTGTCGTCATCCATCAGGATGCGGTGCGCCGGGCCTTCCAGGTCGTCGAACTGGCCGGAGCGGGTAGACCACCAGAACAGCACGCCGATGACGAACACCAGCAGGATGCTGAGCGGAATCAATAAATACAGGCTTTCCATTACTTGCTCCGTTTGACTAGCCGCAGCGCGTTGCTGACCACCAGCAGCGAACTGGCCGCCATGCCCAGGCTGGCTAGCCACGGGGTGACGTGGCCGGTAATCGCCAGCGGCAGTGCCACCAGATTGTACACCGCCGCCCACAGCAGGTTCTGGCGGATGATGCGCATGGTGCGCCGCGCCAGTAGCAGTGCTTTGGAAAGTTGGGCAATATCGTCGCCCATCAGCACCATGTCGCCGCTGGCGCGCGCTACATCGGTACCTCCGCCCATGGCCAGCGAGACGTCGGCGCGTGCCAATACCGGGGCATCGTTGACGCCGTCGCCCAGCATCAGCACGCGGGCGCCAGCTTGCTGCAGCTGGCTGACATAGGCCAGCTTGTCTTCCGGTGTGGCGCCGGCACGGTAATGCGCGATGCCAAGTTCTGCGGCCAACGTTGCCACCGCCAGTTCGGCATCACCCGACAGCAGGTGTACGCGCAGGCCCTGTGCCTGCAGGCGGCCGATCAGTGTTGCAGCGCTGTCACGCAACTGGTCGCCGACGGCAAACCAAGCCTTGATGCCGCGTGCATCGCCCAGCGCGACAAGCGTTGCCGCCGCCGGCATGGTGGCGGTGGGCATGGCCGCGACGGCGTCTGTGCCGCTCAGTTCAGCGACAAAATCCGGTTGCCCCAGCCGCCAGCGTTGGCCGGCGATGCTGCCTTCCACGCCGCGACCGGGCTGGTTATGCAATGCCGTCACGGTAGGCAGGGCGACATCCGGCGCTGCAGCGCTGAGTGCGCGGGCGATGGGGTGTTCGGAAGATTGCTCCAGCGCGGCGGCCAGCACGATGGCGGCTGTCGGTTCAGCATGTGCGGTTTCCTGCGTGGCCAGCAGCTGCATGCGGCCATAGGTGAGGGTGCCGGTCTTGTCGAACACCACGTCGCTAATCTTGGCCAGTGTTTCCAGTGCATGGCCGCGGGTGGTGAGCACGCCGATCTGCGCCAGGTGGCCGGTGGCGGCGGTCAGCGCCGCCGGGGTGGCCAGGCTCAGTGCGCACGGGCAGGACACCACCAGTACCGCGACGGTAATCCACAGTGCATGCTGCGGGCCGTCCAGCAGGCTCCAGCCGAGATAGGTGCCGGCAGCGGCCAAGAGCAGCAGGGCGACGAACCAGGCGGCAAAGCGGTCCGCCAGCTTGGCCAGTTGCGGCTTTTCCGCCATTGCCTGATCCAGCAGGCGCACGATGCCGGCCAGACGGGTATCGTTGCCGGTCTGGGTGACTTCCAGCACCAGTGGACTGGCCTGGTTGACGCTGCCAGCAATCACCAGGTCGCCCACGGTTTTGCGGATGGGGGTGCTTTCGCCGGTGAGCAAGGCTTCGTCCACGCTGCTGTGGCCATCCAGAATGCGGCCATCGCAGGGTACGGTTTCACCCGCTTTGACCAACAGCTGTGTGCCGACTGCCACGTTGGCCGCAGCCACTTCCTGGGTTTCGTGGCTGTGCGGCCAACTTTCCAGCTGGTGTACGAAGGCTGGCACCAGCTTGACCAGCCGCTCGGTGGCCTCGCCGGTCTTGCGCCGTGCCATGCTTTCCAGATAGCGCCCGCCCAGCAACAGGAAGATGAACATCGACACCGAGTCGAAGTACACGCCGTGTTCCACCTTGTTCAGCAGCGCCCACAGGCTGGCAAAGAACGCAGTCAGGATGCCGATGGTGACCGGCGTGTCCATGCCCACACGCCGGGTTTTCAGGTCGCGCCAAGTGGCGCGGTAAAACGGCACCGCCGAGTACACCACCACCGGCAAGGTCAGCACGAAGCTGGCCCAGTGCAAGATCCACAGCCACTGCGCTTCGATATCACCTTCCGGTGCCATATAGATGGGTACCGCGTACATCATCACCTGCATCATCGACAGCCCGGCCACCCACAACCGGTTCAGTGCCTGCTTGCGCTCGCGCTGCTGCACCGCCTCCTGGCGCGCGCTGTCATAGGGATGGGCGCGGTAGCCGATTTCGGCGATGGCGTGCAGGATCTGTGACAGCTGCAGTCGGCTGTTGTCCCAGCGCACACGGGCGCGATGGCTGCTGTAGTTGATGTCCACGCTCAGTACGCCCGGCAGCTGGCGCACATGCTGCTCGTTCAGCCACACGCAGGCGGCGCAGGTGATGCCTTCCAGCATCAGCGTGGCTTCGCGCACGGCGCCGTCTTCGTGGCGAACGAAGCTCTGCTGCAGCTTGTCCGAGTCATAGAGGGAAATCTGTTGCAGCAGCTCGGCCGGCAGGGCTTCGGCTTTTTGCTGGCTATCGGTGCGGTGCTGGTAATAATCGCCCAGCCCGCTGTCGATGATGGTCTGAGCCACGGCCTGGCAGCCGGCACAGCAGGCTTGTTCGGTACGTTGGCGATAGCGGATGGGGAAGTCCTGTCCGTCGGGTACGGGCAGGTGGCAGTGGAAACAGGGCTGGTTCATGGCGTGCTATTGTAATGCAAGAACATTTGCCTGGTTTGTGGAGGGTCAAGCATGGCTATGCAGGCGGTTGTGCAGTCCGGTGCCGGTGGGGTGGATACCCTGCGACTGGACGTGGTGGAGAAGCCGGCGCCGGCGCCGGGGCAGCTGCGCGTACGGGTGCTGGCGGCCGGGATCAATCGTGCCGATATCGTGCAGCGCGAGGGCAAGTATCCGCCACCCAAGGGCGCGTCGCCGATTCTGGGGCTGGAGGTGGCCGGGGTGGTGGATGCCGTCAACGGGCCATCGCGTTTTCAGGAGAGCGATGCCGTGTTCGGGCTGGTGTCCGGCGGCGGCTATGCCGAGTATGCGTTGCTGGACAGCTCGGCGGCGATTCCCAAGCCGGACATGATGAGCTGGGCCGAGGCGGCCAGCCTGCCGGAAGCGTGGATGACTGCCTGGTTCAATCTGGTGGAAATCGCCCAGCTGCGCGCCGGTGAAACGGTGCTGATTCACGCCGGCGCCAGCGGTGTCGGCGCGGCGGCGATCCAGCTGGCCAGCCTGCTGGGCTGTCGTGTGATTGCCAGTGCCGGTAGCGAAGAGAAGCGTGCTTTCTGTCGTCGGCTGGGTGCGGATGACGTGATCGACAGTCGTCAGGCGGGATTTGCAGCCTATATAAAGGAACATGGTGGCGTGGATGTGGTGCTGGACCCAGTGGGGGCGTCATTGTTCGACGACAATATCGCAGTATTGAAGCAGGATGGCCGGCTGGTGCTGATCGGTGTGATGGGCGGGGTGCAGGGCAACCTCAACCTTGGCCTGCTGCTGGTGAAGCGGCTGAAGATCATCGGCTCCACGCTGCGTAGCCAGCCGGAAGCGGTAAAGGCCAGGTTGGCCGCAGCGCTGGCGCAGGAGGTGTTGCCGGCATTGCAGGATGGACGGGCGCAGGTGACGCTGGACAGTATCTACCCGCTAGCCGCGGTGGCCGATGCACATCACTATGTGGAAGAAAACCGCAATCTTGGCAAGGTGGTGCTGAGCCTGATGCCGGTGATTGCCGGCTGAGTCGCACGCGTTAACGTGCAAAGCATCGCGGGTGAAAACAACAACGGGCGACCATCGGTCGCCCGTTTGCTTGCGGCCAAGCTGTTACGGCTGTACCGGCGCCAGCGCCTCGATCAGCGCCACTTCCTGGGTGTAGCTCAGCACCCGCAGCTTCTCCAGCAGTGCCTCGCCATCCACCTTGTACTTGTGGTCCAGTTCGTCGTGTAGGATGCGCGCCTCTACCGCCAGCCACAGGCCGCGGCAGGATTCGGCGCTGTCAAAATGCACGCCGCGCAGCACTTCGGCTACCAGATGCAGCTCGGCATCGGCAAAACGACGCGACAGTATTGCCTGTTCGCGACGGATGATTTCGGCGTAGCGGTCGCACATTTGCTGAATACGGGCATCCAGCGGTGGTTCTTCCGGCGCGTCTTCCAGTGCCTCGGCGTTGAACCAGGCCGCCGCGTCCAGCGTGATGTGCTCTGCGGCCTCCTGCCAGGCTTCCTGTAGCGCGGCGCTGAAGCGTTGCTCATTGCTGAACGACAGCTGGAACTGCATCTTTGGTGGCAGGTCCGGGCTGAGTGTCTCGCCGTTTACCACCAGCTCGCCGTCAGTATTGCAGCTCACCTCGCCGCGCCACGCCGCTTCTTCGCCTGTGGCCAGGTTGTCGACCAGCACTTCCAGGTAAGGCAGCGCCAGCGCCTGGCCTTCATCGGTGGTGACCAGACGCACGCCAATGTCAAACAGGTGGCGCTTGGCCAGGCTCAGCATTTGCAGCCCGTTGTCGTGGCGCAGCAGCGTGTAGGCTTCGCCGGTGTCGTATACCGCCAGGTCGTGCTCGTCGCGCGCCGGCTTCACCAACTTGCCGCCCAGCTCGTCGGCCAGCTGGTTGATATCTGTCGCCGGCCCGGCATAGCCGGTGCGGTAGTTGTCATGGACATGCCACAGTGCATTCCAGTCATACATATGTCTTGCCCCCCAAAACGGCGCAGTGTACCGAAAAATAGCGGCATTCACTGCAGTGTCACCCTGTTCATGATAGAATCGCGCGACTTTTTCGCTGAACACCGAGCACCCATGACCCGACAAATTCGTAACATTGCCATCATTGCCCACGTTGACCACGGCAAAACCACCCTGGTTGACCAACTGCTGCGCCAGTCCGGCACCTTCCGCGACAACCAGCAGGTTGACGAACGCGTGATGGATTCCAACGATCTGGAAAAAGAACGCGGCATTACCATTCTGGCCAAAAACACTGCCATCGATTACGAAGGCGTGCACATCAACATCGTGGATACCCCGGGCCACGCCGACTTCGGCGGCGAAGTAGAGCGCGTACTGGGCATGGTGGACGGTGTTCTGCTGCTGGTTGACGCCGTAGAAGGCCCGATGCCGCAAACCCGCTTTGTGACCAAGAAGGCACTGGCACTGGGCCTGCGCCCGATCGTGGTGATCAACAAGGTTGACCGTCCGGGCGCACGTCCGGACTGGGTGGTAGACCAGACTTTCGATCTGTTCGACAAGCTGGGCGCTACCGACGAGCAGCTGGACTTCCCGATCATTTACGCTTCCGGCCTGAACGGCTTTGCCAAGCTGGAGCTGGAAGAAGAGTCCGACAACATGCGCCCGCTGTTCGAGACCGTGCTGAAGCACGTGCCGACTCCGGCTGGTAGCGCCGATGCCCCGCTGCAGCTGCAGATTTCGGCACTGGACTACTCCACCTACACCGGTCGTCTGGGTGTTGGCCGCGTACTGAACGGCCGTATCAAGCCGGGCCAGGCTGTTGTGGTAATGAACCATGACGACCAGGTGGCTGCAGGCCGCATCAACCAGGTGCTGGGTTACAAGGGTCTGGATCGCGTGCCGGTGGAAGAAGCCGAAGCCGGCGACATCATCATCATCTCCGGTCTGGACGATATCGGTATCGGTGTGACCATCTGCGACAAGGAGCAGCCGGTAGGCCTGCCGATGCTGTCGGTGGATGAGCCGACCCTGACCATGGACTTCATGGTGAACTCCAGCCCGCTGGCCGGTACCGAAGGCAAGTTCGTGACTTCGCGCCAGATCCGCGACCGCCTGACCAAAGAGCTGCTGACCAACGTGGCGCTGCGCGTGGAAGACACCGAAGACTCCGACGTGTTCCGCGTATCCGGTCGTGGCGAACTGCACCTGACCATTCTGCTGGAAAACATGCGTCGCGAAGGCTTCGAAATGGCTGTGGCCAAGCCGCGCGTGGTGTTCAAGGAAATCAACGGCCAGAAGTGCGAGCCGTACGAAAACCTGACCATCGACCTGGAAGATGCACACCAGGGTGGCGTGATGGAAGAAATTGGTCGTCGCCGTGGCGAACTGACCAATATGGAATCCGATGGCCAGGGTCGTACCCGTCTGGAATACCACATTCCGGCACGTGGCCTGATCGGCTTCCAGTCCGACTTCATGACCATGACCCGCGGTACCGGCCTGATGAGCCACGTATTCGACGACTACGCACCGGTGAAAGCCGACCTGCCGGGCCGTCACAATGGCGTGCTGATCTCGCAAGACAACGGTGAAGCCGTGGCCTACGCACTGTGGAACCTGGAAGACCGTGGCCGCATGTTCGTGTCCCCGGGCGACAAGCTGTACGAAGGCATGATCATTGGTATTCACAGCCGCGACAACGATCTGGTTGTGAACCCGCTGAAGGGCAAGAAGCTGACCAACGTGCGTGCCTCCGGTACCGACGAAGCAGTGCGCCTGACCACGCCGATCAAGCTGACGCTGGAATCCGCAGTGGAGTTCATCGATGATGATGAACTGGTGGAAATCACCCCGAAATCCATCCGTATCCGCAAGCGCTGGCTGCAAGAGCACGATCGTCGTCGTATGTCCAAGGTTGAAGGCTAAGCCTCTGCCTGACGCAAAAACCCCGGTACAAACCGGGGTTTTTTCTTGCTTGTGTTCTCGGGAAACACGACTAGGCTGAAGCTATGCCAGATACGTTTTGGTGTGTGTCTCAAGTTGTACCGTGTTTCTCCTCCTCCTTTTGCGGCCATAGTTGGCCGCATTTTGTTGCTGCGGCCAACCTGGTTCAGGTGCTGGCACTCAGTATTTCGTCCCAGCGGGTGGTGCAGCGCGGCGAGCGCTGATCCTGGCGCATGTGCCAGCGACCATTGCCCAGCAGGCTGCTGGCTACGCGGATGCTGTCCTTGCCAAAGCGCTGGTTGATGCCATCCAGCGCCTGCATCAGTTGCTGGTTGCGCGCAGGCTCTGCCGGCAGAAATAAATCGCCCTGACGGCTGGCGTCGGCCGGGACTAGTTCATCCAGAATGACGCCACACTTGTGATAGCGCACGCCCGGTTGGTACAGCTGTTGCAGCAGCTGTAGCGCATGGGCGGTCAGGTGGCGGCTGTCGGTGGTTGGCATCAGTAGCGGCAGGCTGGCCCAGTGTTTTTGCTGTAGAGCGCCGCCACGGCCGGGCGGGTCGGTGCGCAGCAGGATGTGCAGCAGGCGGGTGGCGCTGTGCTGCGCGCGCAGCTTCTCGGCGCAGCGGGCAACGTGGTGGCTGATGGCCGCCTGTAGCTCGGCCAGATCATCCAGCCGCCGGGCAAACGAGCGCGTGGAATGAATCTGCTGACGTGGCGGCGTGACATCCGCTACGCTCAGGCAGGCCTCGCCCTGTAGTTCGCGCACGGTGCGCTCCACGGCCAGGCCGAAGCGTTGCCGCACCCATGCCGGATTGGCCGCGGCCAACTGTGCCGCGCTGGCAATGCCCAGTCCCTGCAACTGCTCGCGCAAGCGGTAGCCAATGCTCCACACGGTGCCCACATCCATACTTTGCAGCAGTTGTTGGCGTTCGGCCGCTGTCAGCATGCGCCAGTCGAATACGCCACCAAAACGCGCTTGCTGCTTGGCAACCTGATTGGCCAGCTTGGCCAGCGTTTTGCTGGCCCCCAGGCCGATGCAGACTGGCAGTCCCAGCTTGCGTTGCACGCTCAGTCGCAGCTGGCGGGCTTGCTGTTGCGGATCGGGCTGGCCGGAAAAATCCAGGAAGCACTCATCGATGGAATAAATCTCCTGCGCGCTGGCATGACGTGCGGCCAACGTCATCATGCGGCGCGACAGCGAGCCGTATAGCTCGTAGTTGGAAGACAGCGCCTTGCCGTGATGGCGATACAGCAAGTTGCGCGCTTCGTGAAAGGCGACGCCCATCGGCACGCCGATGGCCTTGGCTTCTGCCGAGCGCGACACGATGCAGCCATCGTTATTGGAGAGCACCACGACCGGTATGCCTAGCAGCGCGGGGTTGAACAGCCGCTCGCAGGCAACGTAAAAATTGTTGCCGTCGAGCAGGGCAAAGCATGGCTCAGTGGGCATGGGCGGCTGCCGTGTGGCGATGCAATTGCCGAGCTATACCCACGATGACACCCCACAGCAACGCATCAAAATGTGCGGGTGGCGGCTGTTCCCGCCAGCGGCGCTGGGCATCGCGATGTCCCAGCCACCATTGTCCGTTTACGCGGCTGAGCTTGCGGACGACAAAGCCGCTTTCCTCCCAGTACACCACCAGGTCGCCGTGTTGCGGTGTGAGTCCCTTGTTGAGAATCAGTAGATCGCCATCCAGTATGCCGTTGTCGACCAGCGCATCGCCGCGGGCGCGCAAGAAGAAGGTGGCCATGCGGTCCGGGCAGAGCAGGGTGTTGAGATCCAGCTCGTCGGTGGGTAAATCCGCCGCCGGCGATGGAAAGCCAGCCAGGGCTGGGCGGGAGAGGAGCGCGAGTTTCATAAGGCTGTATTGATAATGTACAAAATCAAAATAGCAGAAAAATCGTGCTGTCTCAAGGTGTTGCTGTCGTAGTGTTTGTGATGTGAAAACTGGTGCTGCAGCATGCGGCGCTGCCGCGGCAGGCAGCAAAAAGGCGCCTCGTGCGAGGCGCCTGCTGGCGCGGGTGATGGCTGGATGTTGCAATCAGGTATGGTGGTGCCGTTGTTGCCGCCCGCTTGTGCCGGCTGACTTCCGTGTTGTTCCATGCAACAGCATTGTCATGTTGTCGGCGTAATGCCGGGTTGTGTGCCGCGTTTATTCCGGCGACAAATCTTCGACAAAGTGCAACGCCACGGAGTTGATGCAATAGCGTTCGCCACTGGGTGGCGGGCCATCCTCGAACACGTGGCCGAGGTGCGCGTCACACTGGGCGCAGCGCACCTCGGTGCGGATCATGCCATGGCTGTTGTCGCGCAGGCGGGTGATGCTGCCGGGCACGGCCTCTTCCCAGAAGCTGGGCCAGCCGCAGCCGGCGTCGAACTTGCTGCTGGAGCTAAACAGCAATGCATCGCAGCAAATGCAGTGATAACGCCCGCGACGCTGGTGAAAGTAGTGTTCGCCGCTGAATGGACGTTCGGTGCCGGCTTCGCGGGTAACGTGGAATTGCTCCGGAGTGAGTTGCTCGCGCCATTGCTGCGGGGTCTTGAAGATTTTGCTGTTCATGATGGTTTCCTGGGGCGGGAGGAGATCAGTCGAACGGGCACGCGCTTGCTTACAGCTCGTCCAGCGATTGCGCCAGATGCGACTCGTCGGCCCAGCGTTCTACCTGCCAGCGCTGGCCATCGAACGTAAGCCAGTTAAGGGCGGCATTGGGGATGGGCACCCGGCGCTGCTCGTGCAAAGGTTGGCCGCAGGCGATGCGGTAGATGACGTCCAGTACGCCGCCGTGGCTTACCAGCAGCACTGTTTCGCCGTGGTGGTCGGCGGCAAGGCGCTCCAGCGCCGTGCGCACTCGCTGGGCGAACAGGTTCAGACTTTCTCCGCCATCCAAGTCGTGTTCGACATCGCGGCTGGCATAGGCTTGCCACGCGGCCGGTTGTTCGCTGGCACCGGTGTGCAGGGTAACGCCCTGCAAGGCGCCAAAGTGGCGTTCGCGCAGGTCCGGCAGCAGGGTGAGGTCCAGTGCCAGCGCGGCGGCCACCGGCAGGGCGGTGCAGTGAGCGCGTGCCAGATCGCTGCTATACAGCGCATCGAAACGTTGGCCGCGCCGTTGCAGGGCTTGCGCCAGATGGCTGGCTTGTTCTTCGCCCTGGGTATTCAGCGGGATGTCGGTCTGGCCTTGCAGACGGCGTTCGGCATTCCAGGCGGTTTCACCGTGGCGTACCAGGCAGAAGCGGGTCAATTGGGTCACGCGGCCTCCGAAGGCGACAGATGAAAAAGCGGCGAACGGGTCGCCGCAGTGCAGTACAGACTGTAGCCTGCCTTGGCCTACAGCGCAAAAGCCAGCCCAAGGGGGACGAACAGTAGGCTCAGCAGGTTACCGATCAGCACGATGGATGCCATGCGATCGGCCTCCTGTTGGTACAGCTCTGCCATCAGGAAGTTCAACACCGCTGGCGGCAGGGCGCCAAACAGGATCACCAGCGCGGCCTGGTTGGCATCCAGTTGTAGTAGCGGTACGGCAATGGCGGCGGCGGCCAAACCGGTCAGCGGGCACAACACCGCGCCCAGCAGGCCGATATGCCAGCCCTTGAAGCTGGTATCCAGCATGCGCACGCCCAGCGCAAACAGCATCAACGGGATGGTGATTTCGCCTAGCAGTTTGAGTCCGCCCATCAGCCAGTCCGGCAGGTGCCAGCCGGCCAGACCGAACAGCATCCCCAACGCCGTTGCCAGCACGATAGGGTTCTTGCCGAGGCTGCGCAGGCTGGTGTGTCGGCTGAAAATGAAAGCGCCCAAGGTGAAGTGCAGCAGATTGGAGACTACAAACAGCACCACAAAGGCATTGAAACCCTCGCGACCAAACGCCAGTAGTGCCAAGGGTAGGCCCATATTGCCGCAATTGTTAAACATCACCGGCGGCAGCAGGGTGCGTGGACTGATGCCGGCCAGTCTGGCAACTGGCCAGCTCAGTAGGCCGGAGATCAGCACCACCAGTAGTGCCGCCGGCATCAGTTTCCACTGTGCTGCCAGATGGAAATCCTTGGCTGCCAATGCCGAAAACACCAGCAGCGGCACGCAGACATCCATGTTGAGCTTGTTGGTGGCGCGCATGTCCGGGCGGGCATGGCGAGCGTACAGCCAGCCAATCAGCACGATGACCAGTACCGGCAGGATGATGGTGAGAATGCGTTGGAACATGGGGGACTCGAGTGGTGGGTGCCGCCATTGTGCCGCCTGCGGCCAACCTTGCAGCAAGGGTTTACCCGTGGTTTGCCGGCGATGAGAAGAACGCTTTGTTCTGCTGCCGGCCAACGTCAGGCCGGCCGCAGCGGAGGTTACAGAATGCCGACGCCAGAGATTTCGCGCGCCAGGTTGGCCGCATAGTTGTCGGTCATGCCGCCGATGTAGTCCAGCACGGCCATGTAGGCCAGGTACAGGCTGCTGCCGTGTGACGGCACCGCCGGCAGCAAGCCAAGCGCCAGTGCCTGGCGGGCGCCCAGCGCCTGCGGCCCTTGTGTTACCTGGGTGTATACCGCCGGCACCACGATATCCAGCACCGTGCCGATGCAGGGGTAGGAGGCCAGCTCGGTCACCAGCTTGGTGCGGTGGCGGTAGACCTTCTGGCTGGCCAGCGCCTTGGCATCCAGCAGTGTGCGTTTGATGTCCTGCGCGCAGACGTCGATCAAGTCCTTGCCGGGGAAGCGGCCGGTCAGCAGGGTGTCCTGGTGCAGCATGAATTTTTCGGCCACCTCCGCCACGCAGCGGCCAACGGCAATGCCACGCAGCATCGCGCATTTCTGCGTGATGTCCTGGGTGTGCCACACTCGCTCCATCTCGCCGAAGTGGCTGAACAGGGCTTCGAACTCATGCACGTCGAGGATGCCGATTTCCACCGCGTCTTCCAGGTCCAGGATGGCGTAGCAGATGTCGTCGGCCGCCTCCATCAGGTAAGACAGCGGATGGCGCGCCCACTCGTGTTCGCCTTTGCGGATCAGCCCGAGTTCGGCCGCCACACATTCAAAATAGGGCAGCTCGGTGCGGTACAGGTTGAACTTGCCGCGGGCCTGTGCCGGTTGTGCGTCTGAGGTCCACGGGTACTTGATCAGCGCGCCTAGTGCGGCCGAGGTCAGGCGCATGCCGCCCTCGCCGCGATACATCTCCAGCGTGGACACCATGCGCAGACCGTGGGCATTGCCTTCGTAGGTCTGGATGTCCTGTTGCTCGGCCGCACTCAGCCCCTGCAGCCATTGGCCGTGGGCCGGGGCGCGGAACCATTCGCGCAGCGCGTCTTCTCCGGTGTGGCCGAACGGCGGGTTGCCGATGTCGTGGGCCAGGCAGGCGACCTGTACCGCACCGCCGATATCGAAAGGCGTGTAACCGACCGGCAGGCTGCCGGCCGCTTGCAGCATGGCGCCGACGCGGTTGCCCAGGCTGCGGCCAACGCTGGCGACTTCCACGCTGTGGGTGAGGCGGTTGTGGGTGTGGTCATTGGGCGCCAGCGGATGCACCTGAGTCTTGCGGCCCAGACGGCGGAAGGCGCTGGAAAACACCACGCGATCGTGGTCGATGTGAAAGTCGCTGCGCAGGCCGGCCGCGCCTTCCAGTGTGGCCGGGGTGTGGGTTTCGCAGATCACGCCATCGCGGACTTTGAAGCGGCGGGTGGACAGTAGTTGTTCCCATTGCATGCGGCTGGCGCTCATGGCGGTGTTCCGGTGAAGGTTTGCCTGCATGATGCCAGAAACATAGCCGGGGCTGCAGTGCAATTTGTAAACTAAAAGTTTATATATGACAAATGCGGCGTATACTGGCGGGCAATGCATGTGTACAGCTGTGCTGACATCTACCAGCCGTCGATTTGCAGTCCTGGGGGTTATGTCCGCTAGAACAGCTGCCGCCGTGACTGCCGATGCCGATAATACGAACCGCCCGCCATCTTTCGACTGGCGATCTGCCGGGTGGCGCGCTAAGACTTCTCGATCGGCAGAAAGCGGTAAGCCGCCGGTCGTAGTCTGTGCTCCGGATGCGTGGTCGCCGCTTGCTGACCCGCGACGATTTGCCGCTTTTTGCCGCGGCAGGTGACTTTGCCCTCGTGCCTGCCGTGTAACCCATTGAATGAATGATGCCCACGACGTGACTGCTGCTCACCCGAAACTGATTCTGCTGGCCGTCTGCCTGGTGGCGCTGATGAGCACTGCTGGCGTCGCCATGCCTTACCCGATTCTGGCGCCCATCTTTGTGGATGCGCCGGCGGATGCCTTCAATCACTTTGCCAGCCTGCCGCCCAAACTCCTGTTGGGGCTGGCGCTGGCGGCCAACCCGCTGGGCATCCTGCTGGGCAGCACCTTCATCGGCACGCTGTCGGACAGCCTTGGTCGGCGCCGCATTCTGCTGACCACGCTGACACTGACCCTGCTGGGCTACTTGCTGACCGCCTGGGCGCTGGATATGCGCTGGTACCTGCTGTTTGTGTTTGCGCGTTTTCTTACCGGAGTGACCGAGGGCAATGTGGCGGTGGCGCGTGCCATCGTGGCGGATCTGCATCCGCAGCTGGACCGCGCCCGCAGTTTCGCCATCCTCAACGCGGTGTTGTACATGGGCTGGCTGGTGGGGCCGATGATCGGCGGTTTTACCCTGCCGCTGGGTGAGCCGGTGCCGTTTCTGATCGGTGCATTTGCCTTGCTGCCCTGTCTGGCCATCCTGCTGTGGGTGCTGCCGGAAACCGGCGAGGCCGGCGGGCTGCAAGGCTTGTCACTGCTGGCGGTGGTGCGCAAGCAGCACGCCTTCAGCCTGTTGCGGCAAGACAAACTGTTGGCCGCACTGTTCTGGATGCAGCTGCTGTTTGCACTCGGCGTCAATGCCTTCTACGAGTTCTATCCGCTGTGGCTGGTGGAGTTCGCCCACCTGGATAGCACCGGCATCGCCTGGGTGACGGCCGGTTTGTGTCTGCTGATGACACTGTCCAGCGCCTTGCTGGGCAAGCGCGGCCACGGTGGTGAGCCGCTGCTGCTGGCCCGCCGCAATGCGTTGATTGTCGCGCTCGGCCTGCTGCTGCTGGCCGGGTTGCCAGCCATGCCCGGCATGCTGCTGGTGATGGCGCTAGGCTTGCCACTGGCAATCTACAACGCCTTGTTACCGGCCTGGTGTGCCGAACAGTTTGCCCATCATGGCCAGGGCGCGGTGATGGGGTTGCTATCTACCGTATTTTGCATCAGCAATGTGTTAGTGGCCCTGCTGGGGGGCGGGCTGACCTTGCTGGATACGCGGCTGACCATCGCCCTGGGTGGCGGCATGTGCCTGCTGGCGGTATGGCAGCTGGGCAAGTTGGCCGCCATGCCACATACCGTGAAGCAGACATCCTGATGGCAAGCGACGGCATGTTGCATCGCCTCAAGACTGCGGGCGCCCAGACGGTACAGCAACTGGCCGCGGAGAGCGGCCTGAGCGGGATGGGAGTGCGCAAGCAGTTGCAACAGCTGCAAGCCGAGGGGCTGGTGGCTTGCGAGCTGCGGCGCGAGAGTGTCGGACGACCGGCGCAATACTGGCGCCTTACTGCCGCAGGTCACGCCTGTTTTCCAGACCGGCACAACGAGCTGAGCGTGCAGCTGCTGCAGCTACTGGACGAGCAGCTGGGCTCCGCCGGACTGGAGGCGCTGATTGCTGCCCGCACGCAGGAGGCTGAGCTGCGCTATCGGCAAGCGCTGACAGCACTGGAGCCTGGGGCGCGACTGCGGCAGCTGGCGGAGTTGCGTACCGCAGAGGGCTATATGGCGCAAGTGCAGCAGGATGGCGCTGATTGGTTGCTGCTGGAGCATCATTGCCCGATCTGTACCGCTGCCAGCCGCTGTCAGGGTTTCTGTCGCGCCGAGTTGCAGCAGTTTCGTCGCTTGTTCGCAGGGGTGGCGGAGGTGGAACGCAGTGAGCATCTGCTGTCTGGTGGGCAGCGCTGCATTTACCGCATCCGGGTGCTGCACGATTGAAAACACCCCGCGGTACGGGGTGTTGAGGCGTGAGGCTGTTACAGCCCCAGAGCCGGGCGTTGCTTGTTGACCTTGCGCCGTGCCATCGGGATTTCGTAACCCAGCATGAACAGTGCGGCTTCAAAGTGGCGCAGCGCGTTCGGGCCGCTACACCAGGCTGCGCCAGCCCTTTGCAGTGCTTCGCAGGCAACCCAGCTGGCCTGGATCTTCCATTCGGCGTGAAAACGGCTGCGATTGGCCAGCTGTTTGAAGTGCAGCATGTCGGTACTGGGGTTGCGGTTCATGGTGGAGGCGCCGGGGGCCCACGGGAAGCATAGGGCTTCGGGTAGCAGTATGCGGCGGCTTTCACAGAATTGGCGTACCAGAAAGCCCATGGCGGCACCAATGCGTCCGTCGTACATCATGATGTTGTCGCCAGCCAGCGCGTACACCTTGGTAAAGCCGGCATTCATGCGCAGCTCGCCGTCAAACGGCGTGGCATCCGGCTCGGCCGACTGCAGGATGTCCAGGCTACGGCTTAGCTTATTCACTAGCTGCGAGTGGTTCACGGTGGCCCAGTCGCGGTTGTAGGTGTAGAGCTTGATGACTTTGCCGCCGGAGCCCCACAGCAGGACGTCGTTGATGGCAGCCAGCAGGGCATGGCTGTCCGTGTCGCGCAGGGCGGAACGCAGGCGCAGTCGATAGTCGTCCAGTAGTGCCTGGCTTTCATCGAAATACTGGCCGTTCCAGTAGAAGCGTTGAAACGCTTCTTCGAGGGTGCTGGCGTTGAAATCGCGGTCGTAGTCGGCGGGCAGGATTTTGTCGCGCACCTTGAACTGGTGCTCGCCAAAACTTTCGCCGTCCAGCCAGCAGGCCAGCTGGCCGACAAATTCGGCGACAGCTGGCTGCTGCAGGTATTGGTTCTTGCTGGTCATTTCTTGAGGGTAACCCTGATTGCTTATGGGCTTTGCCTGCAGACGGCCATGGACTGTCGTGAGGTGGCTAGCAAAGCAATAGCTGCATTCTCTCACAGTGGGCATATTACACAAACAACGTAAATGTAAATGGCATTTATAGATATTGATAAATATGACATAAGCAAAATTAAATTAACCATTCGATTTAATGTTGCTTAGAAACTTGTTTAAACAAAAGCGTTTACTATTAAATGGGCATGGGTACTGACGGCGCTTTTGTTGTTTTTTAGCGACTGCCTTACAATCAAAGCATTGGTTACATGGTGTGAGCGACAAATGAAATACGAGCACTTGGTTCAGATGTGCAACCCGCAAGCGCAGGGCATGAATATTAGCCGTGCCCAACTGTGGCAGGGGCTGGTGTTGCGTGCGGAGGACCCGCAACGTTTCGATGAAAATATCAGTGAAGTACGCATCCTGGAGCGCAGCGACGACGCATTGCGGCGGGAGGTGCTGTTCGGCGCGCTGGTGGTGCGCGAGCAGGTGCTGTTCACCGAGCTACTGGAGGTGCATTACCACACGGAACCCAGTGATCAGCACATCGGTGGCCGCATGAGCATGCGCATCGAGGAGCCAGAGCCGGGCAAGCTGTTTCTGCGCTTCTGCTATATCAATGACTTGCCGGAAAAGCCGGATGTCAGCGATAGCAACGACCCCAGCTATTTTGTGCCGTATCTGAAGTCTGCCTATCACCAGGCCGACATGGATACGGCCAAGCGCATCTTGCAACTGGCGGTAGAGGGCGTGCTGGGCAGCCACTAATACCGTCAGGCCATTACAAAACCGCCATGCGAAAGCACTGGCGGTTTTTTTATGCCTACACGCTGGCACGGTAGGCGAAATTGCTTGCAATTATTTGGACGAAGTTCAAAAATGAACGACGTTCATTTTTTGGATGCTGCTATGGAAGACCTCAGCCGCCGCGCACGTAAGCAGCGCGAAAGTGCCGACCAGATTGCCAATGCCGCTTATGCACTGTTCGAGCAGCACGGCTTCGATCAGGTCAGCATGGAAGACATTGCCCGCGCCGCGGACGTGGCCAAAGGCACCCTGTACAGCCGTTTTCCCGCTAAAGAAGCGATTTTGGCGCACTGCTTCCACCGGGCACTGGCGGCCGATGCACCGCTGTTGCTGCATGAGTTGCAGCAGCTGGCAGATTGCCGCAGCCGGCTGCGGCATTTCTTCCACACTTCGGCCGCCTGGTCGCGCCAGCAGCGCGGGTACCTGCGGCCGTATCTGCGTTACCGCTTTGCCACAGCCTTCGATGCACAGCGCGAACGCAGCCAGCTGGGCATGCTGCTGAGTTCACTGTTGGCCGCGGGTGTAGCCGCCGGCGAAGTGCGGGCGGATCTTCCGTTGCCGCAGCTGGTGTTGGCGCTGGAGATGCTGTACTCCGGCGTGTTGATGACCTGGCTGGAGCAGGACGACGACCTGAGGCAGCGCATGGACGACATGCTGGCGCTGTTCTTTGCCGGCGCGGAGGTGCGTCATGCTTGACTGGGCCGCAGTGCGCGCGGCGGGCGCGGAGCAAAGTGGCGGTAAGGCCGCCAGGCTGGCGCAGCTGGCCGGGTACGGACTACCCGTGCCGGATGGTCGGGTGTTGCCGGCCAGTCTGCACCGGCAATGGTTGGCCGCAGGCCGTCCGGCATTGGTGCAGTGGCCGCCATTGGTCGACGCTTTGCGGCAGTTGCCGGCATCCTGGCGGACGCTGTCGCTGGCGGTACGTTCCTCGGCGCTGGCGGAAGACGGCAGCGAGCACTCTTTTGCCGGCATCCACGCCAGTGTGCTGGGTGTGCGTGGCGAAGCGGCGCTGCTGCAGGCGGTTGCCGAGGTATACGCCTCCATCGATACGCCGCAGGCGTGCGCCTACCGGCAGCGCTTTGATATTGCCGAGCAGGCGGTGGCAATGGCGGTGCTGATCATGCCGCTGCTGGATGCAGATGCCGCCGGGGTGGCGTTCAGCTGCAATCCGGCCAACGGCCGACAGGACCAACTGCTGATCCAGGCTACCTTCGGCCTGGGTGAAGCGCTGGTGGCTGGCGCAGCGGATCCGGACGAGGCGCTGCTGACCGTTGCGCTGCATGGTCCGCACACGGTCGAGCACTACCGGGTTGGCCGCAAGCAGCAACAAAGCCGCCTGCAACCCGATGGCCGGGTGGCGTTGCAGGCCGGCGGCCCGCAGGGGCGGGTACTGGATGAAGACAGCCTGCAGCAGCTGGCCGAACTGTGCCGCGACGTGGCCGAGGCACTGGACGACACCCGGCCGTGCTTCGATATCGAATGGCTGCGTAGTGGCGGCCGCTTCTGGCTGCTGCAGGCGCGCCCGGTCACGCAACTGGATGAGGCGCTACCGCCCGGCCTTGCGCCGCAAGGTGGTTTCTGGTCCAACGGCAACAGCCGGGATGTGGCGCCCTACGTGATGACGCCGCTGGACTGGAGCAGCAGCCGCGTGCTGGTGAACCGGTTGCTGACCAGTGCCATGCGCCACTGCGGCTACCGCCCGCACCCCGGCGCGGAACGCAGCAGGCTGTTCGCCGGTCGCTTGTACCTGCACCTGAGCCTGATCCAGTGGGAAATGTGCGACAGCCTGGGGGTGACTCCCGCCGTGATCAACGAGCTGACCGGCGGCTACCAGCCGGAAATCACCCCCGCACCGACCACGCTGCGCCGCCGGCTGGCTATCGGCTGGCGCATGTTGCAACTGATGCGTGCCACCGCTGGCATTCGCCGTGGGGCCGGGCGGCACTACCGGCAGGCACTGGCCGAGGTGCGCGGCTGGCGTCAGCGCATCCACCCCGGCATCAGTGACGAGGCCTTGTGCCAGACCATGCTGCAACTGACGCAGCAGGTGGATGCCAACGACCCGCTGCACTTTCTGCAGGCATCCGGTGGCGGCTCGCTGTCGCTGTTGCTCAAACTGCTGGACAAGCATGCACCGGGACGCAGCCATGCGCTGAGCAACGGCCTGCTGGCCGACAATCCGCTCAGCATCACTGCGCAGCAGAACCTGCAATTGCTGCAATTGGCTGCGCAGGCGGAGCAAGACCCGGCGCTGGCGGCCTGGCTTGGCGACAGTGGGCGCGACAACGCCAATTGGCGGCAACGTTGGCCGCAGGGCACGCCGTTTGGCGACGGTTTTGCCGCCTTCCTCGATGATTATGGCCACCGCGCCGTCTATGAATCCGACAGCAGCCAGCCGCGCTGGCGCGAGGCGCCGGGCTATCTGTTCGATGCGCTGGCCGGTCTGGTGGGCGTGGATGCGGTGGCGCTGGCGGCACGGCGCAGCCAGCAGGCGCAGCAGGCTTACGCCGCCGCCCGCCATGTGCTGCCCTGGTGGTGGCGCCCGCTGTTGCGACCACTGGTACGTCAGTGCGCGCTGGAGCTGGGGCAGCGCGAATTGGCGCGCAGCGGTATCGTGGCCTACCTGGAGCCGCTGCGTCAGCTGCTACGGCTGGCGGGTGAGCGCATGGTGCAGCGTGGCACGCTAAACGAGTGGGACGATGTGTTCTACCTGACGGGCCGTGAGTTGCTGCAGGCGCTGCACGGCGCGCGCGGCGGCGGTTTTGCCGCGCTGGCCGCCGACCGGCGGTGCCAGCGCGCGGCGTGGCAGACGCAGCAGCTGCCGGACGTGATCCACTACGGCGCCAGTCACGCCGCCACGCCGCCGGTGACGACGGTCAGTGGCGAACTGCTGCAAGGCTTGCCCGTCGCCAGCGGTCGCGCGCGCGGACGGGTGTGCCAGCTGCTGCAACCCGCCGACGGTGCGCGACTGCAGCCGGGCGATATTCTGCTGGCGCCGTCTACCGACCCGGCGTGGACGCCGCTGTTTCTCAAGGCGGGCGGGCTGATCATGGAAACCGGCGGCTACCTGTCGCATGGTGCCATCGTGGCGCGGGAGTTCGGCGTGCCGGCAGTGGTGAACCTGCCCGGGGTGCTGGCCTTGCTGCAGGAGGGCGAGCTGGTGGAGGTGTGCGGCAGCAGCGGCACCGTGCGCCGGCTGGGGCTGGACTAAAACCTGCGGCCAACCTTGCTGTTGGCCGCAGGCGGCAAGGCCGCTACTGCGCGCTATCGCCGGCCACACTGCGTTGCGCAGCCGAGGCACGGGGCGTCGCGCAGGGGTGCAGGCAGTACGGTTCGGCGATGTAACGCCGGAGTGGTCGCTGATGCGCTTTAGCCGGCGTTGGCCAGCTGCTGTGCCACCGTGGCCAGCGTGGCGTCGTCCAGCGCCGGCAGCTGGATGGTCTGCTGCCCGGCGGTGTAGTGCTTGCCCTGCGAGCGGCGATATAGCGGGTCGTAGTGGTTAACCAGCAGCTCGCCTACCAGACTGTCGAAGTCGCCACTGCGCGCCATCGTGTTCCATGCATCCAGCTGTGCCTTGCTGTGCACATTGCGCAGGAAATTGAGCTGGGTTACCAGCCGTTCCGGCTCGGTCAGATAGAAGTCGTAGTCCTGCTTCAGGAAGGCAACGCGTGCGGCCAACGGTGCCTCTACCTGCAGGCAAGGGCTTTGGTGCATGCGCTCGAACAGCGCATCCGGCAAGGCAACAAAGCCGATTTTCTTGCTTTCCGCCTCCACGAACACTGGGCGCGCCGGGTCCAGTGCCTTGATGGCGGCGGCCAGCTGACTATCAAAGCCTTTCTGGCTGGGTTGCTCGGTATCCGGCAGCCGGCCCAGCACCGAACCGCGATGCACCGCCAGCTGCTCCAGATCCAGCACCTGGGCACCAGCCCGGGCCAGTGCCGCCAGCAGCCGGCTCTTGCCACTGCCGGTTGGGCCGCCGATCACCTGCAGCTGCAACTGGCTGGGCAACGTGGCCAGCTCGGCCAGCACCTGATGGCGGTAGGCCTTGTAGCCGCCCTGCAGCTGGTGCGCCGCCCAGCCGATCTGCGCCAGGATGATGGCCATGGAGCCGGAGCGTTGCCCGCCGCGCCAGCAGTACACCAGCGGGCGCCACGACTTGGGGTGCTGGGCAAACTGTTCGTCCAGGTGGCGGGCGATATTGCGCGCGGCAATGGCGGCACCCACCTTGCGCGCCTCGAAGGGCGATACCTGCTTGTACAGGGTGCCTACGCGCACGCGTTCTTCATCGCTCATCACCGGGCAGTTGATGGCGCCAGGGATGTGATCCTCGGCGAATTCCGCCGGGGTGCGCACGTCGATGATCTCGTCAAACTGGGATAGCTGTGCTACGGTCGCGGCCTTGAACAACATGGTTTGTGGGCTTCTTTAATGGCTGATATCAGATTGACGCAATTGTCTCACGGCGGCGGTTGTGGCTGCAAAATCGCGCCGTCGGTGCTGCAGTCGATTCTTGCCGGCGCCAAGGACAAACTGCCGTACCCGGATTTGCTGGTGGGGCGCGAAACCAGCGACGACGCGGCGGTATACCGCCTGAACGACCAGCAGGCGCTGGTGGCCACCACCGATTTCTTCCTACCCATCGTCGATGATGGCCACGATTTTGGCCGCATCGCTGCCACCAATGCCATTTCCGACATCTACGCCATGGGCGCCACGCCCATCATGGCGCTGGCCATTGTCGGCATGCCGGTGAACACGCTGCCGGTGGAAGTGATTCGCGACATCCTGCAGGGTGGCGAATCGGTGTGCCGCGAAGCGGGGATTCCGATTGCCGGCGGCCATTCCATTGATGCACCGGAGCCGATCTACGGCCTGGTGGTGATGGGGCTGATGCATCCGGAGCAGATCAAGCGCAACTGCGATGCCAAGGCTGGCGATGTGCTGATTCTGGGCAAGGGCTTGGGTGTGGGCGTGTTGGCGCAGGCCATGAAAAAGGGCCTGCTGGACGATGCCGGCTACCGCGCGCTGATCGCCTCCACCACCCAGCTCAACAAGGTGGGCGGCCAGCTGGCGCCGCTGGAAACGGTGCATGCGCTCACCGACGTTACCGGCTTTGGTCTGCTGGGCCACCTGCTGGAAATCTGTCGCGGCTCCAATCTTGCCGCCCATGTGGACATGGCCAGCGTGCCGGTGATCCGCGAGGCACGTGGCTTTGCCGAGCAGGGTATCGGCCCGGGCGCCATCGAGCGCAATCTGGCCAGTTTCGGTGCCGACGTACACTGCGCCGACAGCGTGGCCGAGTGGCAGCTGCGCGTGCTGGCCGACGCACAGACCAGCGGCGGGCTGCTGGTGGCGGTAGCGCCGGAAGCGGCGGAGCAGGTGTTGCAGCTGTTCCATGCTGCTGGCTTTGAGTACGCCAGCCGTATCGGCGTGCTGGCAGAAGGTGACCCGCTCATCCACGTGAGCTGACAAGGCATGCGGCCAACGTTGGCCGCATGGCAATGAAAAAAAGGCAGAGCCTCCGCTCTGCCTTTTTTAACGCCTGCGTGCTGGCTTACTCCGGCAGCGGGACCTCCAGCGTATCGCCGATGGTGAAGAAATGCCCACCGGCAATGTAGTGCAGTGTGCGCTTGGCGTCGTCGTGGATCGGCTGCCAGTGACCGTCGGCGAACAGCGTCGGGTCGGCCCAGGCGGAGACAACCTCGCCGATGAACAGGTCGTACTGCTGCTGGTTGTGCGGCTCGCGGATCAGCCGGCACTCCAGCCAGCCGGCACAGCCGTCCACGTGCGGTGCGGCGACTGCGTGGCCGGGCACGGCGATCAGGCCGCTGGCGGCAAATTTGTCGGCTACGTCCAACCCACTGTCCGAGCCCACCTGCAGCACTGCGGTGGCCTGCGGCTGCAGCGGCACGTTCAGTACGAACTCGCCGGAGGCTTCGATCAGCTGGCGGCTGAAGGTGGATTTGTCGATCACCACTGCCACCTTGGGCGGGTTGAAGTCCAGCGGCATGCTCCAGGCGGCGGCCATCACGTTCTGGCGCCCGCCGTGGGCGCTGCTCACCAGCACCGTGGGGCCGTGGTTGAGCAGGCGGTAGGATTTGGGCAGATCGACGGGTTGGTAATGCGGCATGGCGGTTCTCATGGCAGGCACAGCCGGCGCAGATAGCTGCCGGCGGTGCGTAGATCCTGGGCGATGGCGGCGCGCACGCCGTCGGCATCATCGTTTTGCAGCGCCTTAATCAGCATGTCGTGGGCGTCGTTCATGGTTTTCCATACCGCCAGATCCTGATGCAGCTGGTTGGAGATGGGACCGACGTGCAGCCACACGGTTTCGATCAGCGACAGTAGCAGCGGCGAGTTGGCCGCCAGGTACAGCTGCAGATGGAACAGCTCGTTGGCATCCAGATAGCCTTTTACGTCGTCGGCGGCGATGGCGACGGCCATCGCCTGGCACAGCGCCACCAGCTGCTCGCGCCCGGCGGCATCCAGCCGCTGCGCCCCCAGCCAGGCGGCTTCGCCTTCCAGCAGGATGCGGTTTTGCAGGATGTCGTCAAACTGCGCCACGGTCAGCTGCGGCACCGTCACGCCGCAGTTGGGGATGTTCACCAGTGCTTTTTCTGCGGCCAACCTTTGCAGCGCGGCACGCACCGGCATCTGGCTGACGCCCAGTTCGCTGGCCAGGTGGTTGATCTTCAGGCGCTCGCCCGGCAGCCAGCGCCCCAGCATCAGCATGTGGCGCAGTTTGTCGTAGGTATCGTCCTGCAAGGTGGAGGCGGAAGCGGTCTTCATGGTCGGGAGGCTGACAAAGTTGGCCGCAAGCATAGCAGAGCGGAGGGTTGGCGCAAGCGCACATTTGATCAAATGTTGACAGTGCAATTTGATCAAATTTACCATGCGCAGCACAACCTGCGTATTGCTGCGGTTTTCTGTTTTGCAAAGGATAGATCAAGCTGGGCAAGGACGGGTGCCAACGGCCCCGACAAGCGCTTACCGGAGGAGAACGAGCATGAACGAACAACTGGCGGCATTTATACGCGAGCACCAAATTCACGAGGTGGAGTGCGTGATCCCGGACATGACCGGGGTGGCACGCGGCAAGATTGTGCCGAAGAACCTGTTTCTGGCCGAAGACAGCATGAAGATGTCCAAGGCGGTGCTCACCATTACCGTCAATGGCGAATTCGCCGAGTTCGAGCGCTTTGCCGGCGCCAACGACCCGGACATGGTGT
>CAMLGD010000009.1 GCA_946479405.1 uncultured Vogesella sp. | reverse complement strand
CGGTAACCTTGTCGCCGTGGCTCATCCATACGTCGAGGAAGCCGTTGCCGGCGTCGTCCACGCGGTCCTGCAGGCCTTCCAGGATCTTGGAGTGGTGGCGTGCCTGGATTTCGGCGTAGCCGAATTCACGCTTGTCACCGGCTTCCACTTTGCCGCCCAGGGTCTGTGCCATGAACTGCATGCCGTAGCAGATGCCCAGCACCGGCAGGCCGAGCTGGAATACCTGGGTATCGGCCTGGTAGTCGGATTCGTATACCGAGTTGGGACCGCCGGACAGAATGATGGCCTTGGGATTGAACGCACGGATCTCGTCGATGGGCATGTCGAACGGGTGCAGCTCGCAGTAGACGTGGGCTTCGCGCACGCGGCGGGCGATCAGCTGGCTGACCTGGGAGCCGAAGTCGAGGATGAGGATTTTGTCCATGGCAGTCCTTGCGTGAATTAACCGGCTGGGGTTGGCCGGTGTCATTTTGAATACGGTGTGTCGTTACGGCGGCGCGGCTGGCGTCGCTCGGGTATGCGGTCGCTGCGCGCCAGCAACAGCAGTATGCCCAGCAGCATCATGCCGACTGCGGCGACATGGCTGAAGCGCACGAAGTAGTGGTCATACAGATAGATGGCGGCACCGGCATAGATCAGCAGAGGGCTGCTGACCACGGTGGATTTGGTCACGCCATCGAGCAGCGCCAGGACGATGCCGGCCGCGGCCAGCAGCAGGGCGAGCAGGGTGCTGGTCTCAGGCAGCATGGCGGTGCTTTTCAGCAGCCACAGGGCGCCGAGGATGATCAGCAGGATGGGGTGGACGACGCTGGGTTTCATGTTCAGCCCTTGTCGCGCATCAGGCGCTGCTTCTCGCGCTGCCACTCACGGTCTTTTTCGCTTGCGCGCTTGTCGTGCTGCTTCTTGCCCTTGGCCAGGCCAATATCAGCCTTGATATTACCTTTGCTGTAGTGCAGGTTGAGCGCCACCATGGTGTAGCCGGCGCGTTCCACCTTGCCGATCAGGCGGCTGATTTCGTGCTGGTTCAGCAGCAGCTTGCGCGTGCGGGTGGGGTCAGGCTTGACGTGGGTGGAGGCAGATTGCAGGGGGGTGATGTGGCAACCGAACAGATAAAACGCGCCATCGCGGTAGATGACGTAGCTTTCTTTCAGTTGCACGCGACCAGCGCGGATGGCCTTGACTTCCCAGCCTTCCAGCACCAGGCCGGCTTCGAGCTGCTCCTCGATGAAGTAGTCGTGAAAGGCTTTGCGGTTGTCGACAATGCTCATGGGGTCCAAGGCGGGTATTGCAGGGAATCGCGCATTCTAGCAGAACGGGCGCATTCGCCAAAGCGCTGAAAATTCATGGGCTTGATCTGACGGCTTGCCGCCAGGGCGGCCGATTGTGTACCCTTCGGGCTTTCCTACGCCCTGTTTCAGCATGCATGTCATCGAGAAAAGCGTCCTGGTGGCGCACACCCCGGAGCAGATGTTCCGGCTGGTGGATGATGTAACCCACTATCCGCGTTTTCTGCCGTGGTGCGCCAAGGCCGAGGAGCATGAGCGTGATGGTGATCAGCTGGTGGCCAGCCTGCACATCGATTACCTGAAGGTGAAGCAGCATTTCACCACCCGCAACCGTAACGAACCGTATGGCACTATCCTCATGGAGCTGGTGGATGGGCCGTTCCAGCATCTGGAAGGGCGCTGGCATTTCCAGCCGCTGGGCGACTTTGGCTGCAAGGTGGAGTTTCGCCTCAGCTACCAGTTCTCCAGCAAGATTCTGGAAACCATCATCGGCCCGGTGTTCGGCCATATTTCCGGCACGCTGGTAGACGCTTTTATCCGCGAAGCCGACAAGGTCTACGGTGATGACTGAGCCGTTTGTCATCGAGGTGGCGTTTGCCTTGCCACAGCGGCAGAAGATTATGACGCTGACGGTGCCGCCGGGTACCACGGCGCAGCAGGCGGTCGTGCTATCCGGGTTGGCCGCAGAGTTTCCGGAGATCGAGTTGGCGGATCTAAAGCTGGGGATTTTCAGCAAGGCGGTAAAGCCGGACACCTTGCTGCGCGCGCACGACCGGGTAGAAATTTACCGCCCGCTGCAGGCGGATCCGAAGGCGGTACGGCGCCAGCGCGCCGAAGCCGGCAAAGCCATGAAGAAGGGCGGGGAGTAGAGGTGCTGCCCGCAAGAGCACGCACATGAAAAAACGGGGCATCGCCCCGTTTTTGTTTTGTCGCTCTGAGTCAGTTTTCCGCCGACAGTGTCCGGTTCTTGCCGGCCAGCTTGGCTTGATACATCACGCGGTCGGCGCGCTCGATAATATTCACATCCTGCTCGCCACGGTGCCACTGCGCCACGCCGGCACTGAAGGTCACCACCAGTTTTTCCTGATTGGCCAGGAAGAAGTTTTTGGTCAGCTCGCGCTGCAGACGCTGCATCAGGGCAACGGCTTCTTCTGCCGGGGTGTCCGGCAGCAGGATGATGAATTCCTCGCCACCGAAGCGGCCAACGATATCGGACGCGCGCACGCAGTGGCGCATCATGTCTACCAGGTACTTCAGTACATTATCGCCGGTCAGATGGCCGTAGCTGTCGTTCAGCTGCTTGAAGTTGTCCACATCCAGCAGGGCCACCGACAAAGGTTGGCCGCTACGTTCGGCACGGCTGATCTCTCGGGTGAAATGCTCTTCCAGTCCGCGGCGGTTGTAGGCGCCGGTCAGTTGGTCTTCCTTGATCTTGGCGCTGGCCGCTTCCAGTGCCTGCTCCAGCTCGCGGATGCGCGATTGGGCGTTTTCGACATCGTGCTGCGCATCCAGCAGCTCCAGCTGCGAGTGCTGCAGGTTGTTCTGCATGCTGGCGGTGTCTTCCAGCAGCGATTGCAGAATATCGTTGAGTGAGCTGCTGTCACTGCTGGCGCGGATGCGCTCGCTATGCTCGCGCAGCTTTTGCTGGAATTGCCCGGTGCCGCTGCTCATCAACGACAGCTTGTCGAGGAAGGTATCCAGCAAGGTGCGCAGCGAATCGGTAGCTTCGTCCAGCGAGCTGCGCAGCACCCCCTGCTTGTGAATCACCTCTTTTAGCGTGGATTCCAGGTGGTAGATGTGCTGGATCGAGATATTCGGCTGGGCCAGAATCTGTTGCAGATTGCTGATTTGCCCGATCAGGTAGTTGTCGCCGCGGTTGAGTTCGGCCACGTTCTGTAGCATCAGGCGCATCAGGTTGGAGAGGCCGGATACCAGGCGCTCGTCTTCCTGCGACAACAACTCCAACCGGATCAGGAATGTGCGCAGCTTGGGGAAGAACACTGCCAGTTCGTCGCCGCTGCTGCAGTGCTGCAGGCTCTGCTGCACTTCTTCGAACTGCGCCATCAGATCGGGGTAGTGCACCAGGCGCGGGGCAATGCCGTAGCGCACGGCATACTCCAGTACGTCGCGCCAAACCATGCTGCCAGCGGCAGGGACGTTGTCGGGCTCGGCCGTTGCTGCCGGGGTGTCATCAGGGGAGACGGTGTCGATGCCGGCCGGGCTTTCTGGCTGCATCCAGCTTTTCACCAGATTGCTGAGCTTGTCGTTGAGCTCCTGCGGATTGTTGCCGAAGGTGGCAATCACGCGCTCCAGTGCCGATTGCTTGTAGCGCTGTCCCATTTCCGGGGTGCGGATGTCCCATGCCTGCATCAACTCCAGAATCAGCTTGCCCCAGTGCTGGCTCAGCTCGCGGCTACGCTGGTGCTGTACCGACAGATCCATGGTCAGCTGTGGTACCAGCTCCCATTTTTCTTCCTGGATGGCCTTGCGCAGTTTGGCCAGGGAAATTTTGTAGCTGCTGTCGGCGACCGGCAGCTTTTCAAAGGCATGAAACAGCAGTTCGGCCAGTTTGTTTTTTTGCGATTCTGGCTCTACGCCGGCAATTTCACAGTACAGGCGCTCGAAATTGTCGGGGGTGGGAAGAAGTTTGCGCTGCGTGAGCTGCTTCAGCGTTTCCCGCGCAGTGTCTATTGGATTGTGCGTCGTCATGGACCAGACCCTGAAGCCTTTTTTACCAACCATGTTTGTCGTTATCGCTTGTGGTCCGTTTCCCGTCAATGCCAGTTATGGGGATGCCGGGGTGGGTGGATGTGACGGATCAAGAAGCTGGAAAAATACCTCACCTTGCCGAATCATGCCAAGCTCGTTGCGAGCCCGCTCTTCAATTGCGGCAGTTCCTTGCTTTAGATCACGTACTTCCGCGTCCAGTGCCGTGTTGCGGCCAACCAGTTGCCGGTTGGCCACACGTTGCTCTTCAACCTGTTTGTCAAGTTGCCAGACCCTGAGCCAACTGCCCTTGCCCAGCCATAATGGCCATTGCAAAGCAGCAAGCAGCAGGATGAGCAGCAGGGTCAGGCGTTTCATGATTACTTCAGGTTGTAGAAGGCGGCACGGCCCGGGTACCAGGCGGCATCACCCAGTTCTTCTTCGATGCGCAGCAGCTGGTTGTACTTGGCCATGCGGTCGGAACGCGACAGCGAGCCGGTCTTGATCTGCATGCAGTTGGTGGCTACGGCCAGATCGGCGATGGTGCTGTCTTCGGTTTCGCCGGAGCGGTGGCTCATCACGCTGGTGTAGCGCGAGCGCTTGGCCAGGTCCACTGCCTTCAGGGTCTCGGACAGGGTGCCGATCTGGTTCACTTTCACCAGCAGGGCGTTGGCTACGCCGCTTTCAATGCCCTTGGCCAGGATCGCCGGGTTGGTCACGAACACGTCGTCGCCCACCAGCTGTACGCGGCCAGCCAGGCGTTCAGTCAGCAGCTGCCAGCCGGCCCAGTCATGCTCGCTCATGCCATCTTCGATGGAGATGATCGGGTAGTTGTTGACCAGGGTTTCCAGGTAGTCGGCGAACTGCTCGGAAGTCAGCGCCAGGCCTTCGGCGGTCAGGTGGTACTTGCCATCGCGGTAGAACTCGGAGGAGGCGCAGTCCAGTGCCAGCAGCACGTCCTGGCCGGCAACGTAACCGGCGGCGTCGATGGCTTCCAGAATCAGCTTGATGGCGTCTTCGTGGCTGGCCAGGTTCGGTGCGAAGCCGCCTTCGTCACCTACGGTGGTGGCGTAGCCCTTGCTGTCGCACAGCTTCTTCAGGGTGTGGAAGATTTCGGCGCCACAGCGCAGTGCTTCGCGGAAGCTTTGTGCGCCTACCGGCATGATCATGAATTCCTGGATATCCAGGGTGTTGTTGGCGTGCGCACCACCGTTGATCACGTTCATCATCGGTACCGGCATGGCCATCGGGCCGGCGCCGCCCAGGTAGCGATACAGCGGCAGGCCGGCATCTTCGGCGGCGGCACGGGCCACGGCCATGGACACGGCCAGCATGGCGTTGGCGCCCAGACGACCTTTGGTCTCGGTGCCGTCCAGCTCGATCATGGTCTTGTCGATGAAGGCCTGGTCGGAGGCGTCCAGACCGATGATGGCTTCACAGATTTCGGTGTTGATGTTCTCGACGGCTTTCAGCACGCCCTTGCCCAGGTAGCGGCTCTTGTCGCCGTCACGCAGTTCCAGTGCTTCCTTCTCACCGGTGGAGGCGCCGGACGGTACGGCGGCACGGCCCATTACGCCGGATTCCAGCAGTACATCGGCTTCAACAGTCGGGTTACCGCGCGAATCCAGAATCTCGCGGGCAATCACGTCAACGATCGCACTCATCTATGTTTCCCTTTGGGTATCAAGGTTAGTCAAACCGGGTTCGGTGCGGCCAACCTTGGAACAGGCTGGCCGTGGAGTCAACCTGTTACAGCGAAAGCTCGGCCAGCGGTTGCGCTTTTACCAGCTTGTCGATGGCGATCAGGGTGCTCAGCAGTTCTTTCATGCGTGGCAGCGGCCAGGCATTGGGGCCATCGGACATGGCCTTGGCCGGATCCGGGTGGGTCTCCATGAACAGGCCGGCGACACCGGCGGCAACCGCGGCGCGGGCCAGCACCGGTACGAATTCACGCTGGCCGCCGGAGCTGGTGCCCTGGCCGCCCGGCAGCTGTACCGAGTGGGTAGCGTCGAATACCACCGGGCAGGCAGTCTCGCGCATGATTGCCAAGCTGCGCATGTCGGACACCAGATTGTTGTAGCCGAAGGAGGCGCCGCGTTCGCAGGCCATGAAGCTATCCGGATCCAGGCCGGCTTCGATGGCAGCATCGCGTGCCTTGTCGATCACGTGCTTCATATCGCCCGGGGCCATGAACTGCCCCTTTTTGATGTTCACCGGCTTGCCGCTTTGCGCCACCGCGCGAATGAAGTCGGTCTGGCGGGCGAGGAAAGCCGGGGTCTGCAGTACATCCACGACGGCGGCCACGTGCGGCACCTGTTCTTCGGTGTGGATGTCGGTGAGTACCGGCACACTGATCTGGCGCTTCACTTCGGCCAGGATGCGCAGGCCTTCTTCCATGCCAAAGCCACGGAAGGACTTGCCGGACGAGCGGTTGGCCTTGTCGAAGCTCGACTTGTAGATGAAGTTGATGCCCAGTTGCTGCGCGATTTCCTTCAGTTGGCCGGCGGTATCCAGCGCCATCTGTTCGCTTTCGATTACGCACGGACCAGCGATCAGGAACAGCGGGTGGTCGAGGCCAACTTCAAATCCGGCAAGTTTCATGGTGTGTCCTTTCAAGACAAGGTTGGCCGCAACAGCCGCGAAACCTGCGTTTCGCTACCTTGCGGCCAACTTTGGTCAGACGGGCTGACTATTCAGCAGACTCAGGCGTTGGCCTTGTCGGCCTGGTAGGCAAGGGCTGCCTGCACGTAGGCGATGAACAGCGGATGACCGTCACGCGGCGTAGAAGTGAATTCCGGGTGGAACTGGCAGGCAAAGAACCAGCGATGGTTAGCCAGCTCAATGGTTTCCACCAGTTTTTCATGACCGGCGGACAGGCCGCTGATGGTCAGGCCGGCAGCCTGCAGGCGCGGCACGTAGTGGTTGTTCACTTCGTAACGGTGACGGTGGCGCTCGGTAATCTCGGTGCTGCCGTACACGCGAGCCGCCAGCGAGCCTTCATTCAGCTCGCATTGCTGGCCGCCCAGGCGCATGGTGCCGCCCAGATTGGAGTTTTCGTCACGGGTTTCGATCTTGCCGTCGTGGTTCACCCACTCGTCGATCAGTGCCACTACCGGGAAGTCGGTTTCCAGATCGAATTCGGTGGAGTTGGCGCCAGTCATGCCAGCCACGTCACGGGCGTATTCGATCAGCGCGATCTGCATGCCCAGGCAAATGCCCAGGTAAGGGATGTTGTTCTCGCGGGCGAACTTCACCGCCTTGATCTTGCCTTCCACGCCGCGCTTGCCGAAGCCGCCCGGTACCAGGATGGCATCCATGTTCTTCAGCGATTCTGCGCCTTCGCGCTCGATCTCTTCGGAGTCGACATAAATGATGTTGACGTTGGTACGGGTGTGTACGCCGGCGTGCTTCAGCGCCTCGGACAGCGATTTGTAGGACTCGGTCAGGTCGACGTACTTGCCCACCATGGCGATGTTCACGCTGTGGTCAGGATGCTCGATGGCGTCGATGATGCGGTTCCAGGTGGACAGATCGGCCTTCGGCAGCTCCAGTTGCAGCTGTTCGGCGATGATGTCGTCGATACCCTGTGCGTGCAGCATGGCCGGCACTTTGTAGATGGAGTCGGCGTCGTAGCAGCCGATTACCGCATTCTCTTCCACATTGCAGAACAGCGCGATCTTACGCTTTTCATCTTCCGGCAACTCGCGGTCCATACGGCACAGCAGGATGTCCGGCTGAATGCCGATTTCGCGCATCTCTTTTACCGAGTGCTGGGTCGGCTTGGTCTTGATCTCGCCGGCAGTAGCGATGTAGGGCACGTAGGACAGGTGCACGAACAGGGTGTTCTTGCGGCCGAGGTTGGAGCGCATCTGGCGGATGGCTTCCAGGAACGGCAGCGATTCGATGTCGCCGACGGTGCCGCCGATTTCGACGATGGCAACATCCACATCGCCAGCGCCCTCGCGGACTTTCAGCTTGATTTCGTCGGTGATGTGCGGGATCACCTGCACGGTGCCGCCAAGGTAGTCGCCACGGCGCTCCTTGGTAATTACCGCTTCATATACCTGGCCGGTAGTGAAGTTGTTGCTCTTCTTCATCTTGGCATGGATGAAGCGCTCATAATGGCCAAGGTCGAGGTCGGTTTCCGCGCCGTCTTCGGTGACGAACACTTCACCGTGCTGGAAGGGACTCATGGTGCCCGGATCCACGTTGATGTAGGGATCCAGCTTCAGCATGGTGACCTTGAGACCACGGGATTCGAGAATGGCGGCGATGGACGCGGCAGCGATGCCCTTGCCCAGAGAGGACACCACACCACCGGTAACGAAGATGAACTTGGTCATGGGATTACGGCTCTATGAGAATCCGGGATTCTAACAGCAACGCCCCTGTTTTTGAATGGGGCGGCGTGAGAGTTTGTGGTCACGAAGTGGTGTTTGTGGCGTGTAAGTAGCAGTGCTGCTTTCTGCAGTCGTATGATTTTTATGATGTTTTTCTACTGCTTGCTGCCTCGTTCGCCCTCGCTTTAGGTTTTTGCTGCAAGACGCGATGGCTTTCGGTATCATCTTGCCTTTCTTTATGAACCCGATGCCGCTGCATCTTGTCGCCGGAGCCTCTGCGCTTGCGGGCCTGACTTGTGTGATGGTGTCGATTTATGGTATAAGTCTTTCTTTTACCGGCTTTTGGGAGTGACTCACCATGGCGCGTGTTTGCAAAGTCACCGGCAAGCGTCCGATGACCGGGAACAATGTGTCCCACGCCAATAACAAGACCAAGCGTCGTTTTCTGCCGAACCTGCAGTATCGCAAGTTCTGGGTAGAGAGCGAAAACCGTTGGGTGCGCCTGCGCATCTCCAACGCTGCTCTGCGTACCATCGACAAAGTAGGTATCGATGCCGTTCTGGCCGACCTGCGTGCTCGCGGCGAACTGTAATTTAGTCGACCGACAGCTCTTTAAGGAATAAGCCATGCGCGACAAGATCAAACTGGAATCGACCGCCGGTACTGGTCATTTCTACACCACTACCAAGAACAAGCGCACTATGCCGGAAAAAATGGAGATCAAAAAATTTGATCCCGTTGCCCGCAAGCATGTTCTGTACAAAGAAACCAAGCTGAAGTAATTCGGCCCAGTTTCACGCAAAAAGCCCTCGTTACGGAGGGCTTTTGTTTTAATGCCCCGCTCCAACGGGGCATTATCATTACTGCTTGAGTAATTGGCGTACGCGACACCAGTCCTGCCAGGCCTTGGCTTTTTCGGTGGGGCTGCGCAACAGGTAGGCCGGGTGGAAACTGACGAGTACCGGGTAGTGCCCATGCTGGTGCAGCTTGCCGCGCAAGCTGCTGAGCGAAGCCTGATTCTGCAGCAGGCTCTGTGCGGCAAAACGGCCAACTGCCACAATCAGCTCGGGTTGGACCGCATCAATCTGCCACTGCAGGAAGCGGTTGCACTTGGCGATTTCGTCTTGTGCCGGGTTACGATTACCCGGCGGGCGGCACTTGAGCAGATTACAGATGTAAACGTCGCGGGTGCTGTCGATACCGGCTGCGGCCAACATGTTTTCCAGTAGTTGTCCCGCCTTGCCGACAAATGGCAGCCCCTGTCGATCTTCCTGCTCACCCGGCGCTTCACCAATCAGCAGCACGCGCGCTTTGTTGTTGCCGCGGCCGACGACGATATTGTTGCGGGTCTTGGCAAGCTGGCATTGTTGGCACGCGCTGACCTGCGCCTGTAGATCATCCCAGTCTGCAATTGTTGTGGCCGCTGCTACGGCGGTGGTGGACGCCTCTGCTGATGTCAGGTCGGCTGCAGTAGTAGTTTCGTCAGCTGGCTGGTGCGTCGTTGCTGCCTCCGCCATCGTAATATTGCTGACGTTCTCCGGCATGGCCGTGGCCGCTAGTTCCGGTTGGGCCCCCGTTGGTGGATGGCGCAGTTGCCACAGCGTGCGGTGTCCGATTTCGGCCAGTATCTGTTCTCGTCTGCTCATAGCTGGGCCTCCATCAGGATGGCGTGCTCGCGCGGGCCACTGTCGGTGCGATAGTAATGCTTGCGCAGGCCGGTTTCGCGGAAGCCGCAGCTCAGGTATAGCCATCTGGCGGCTTGGTTGCTTTCCCTTACTTCCAGTAGCATGCGGCTGGCCCCTTGCCTGGCCGCATGCTGCATCAGCTGCCGCAATAGCTGGCGGCCATGGCCCAGTCGTTGCCAAGGCTGGCAGATGAAAATATTTTGCAGGTGGGCTTCGTCCAGTACCTGTAGCAGCACGGCAAAGCCGGCGACCTGTTGCTGCTCGGTATGATAGGCAAAGACTTGATCCTGGCCTTCGATCGACGCCGCATACATGGCGGCGGACCACGGGTGGGTGGTACTGGCTGCTTCTGCATTAGCGATATTTGCTGCGGCAAGCACATCAACAACGCGGCGCAGTTCAGCCACGCTGTTGTTCCCGTTGTTCTGCCGTGGTCAGGGCAACCTTGTCTCGGATATAGAGTAGGTCGGCACTATCGCTGCCCTGATAGCGCTCCGGCTGGCGTTGAAACAGCTGGATATAGTGCTCGGCAAGTGGTTCGCAGGTGATGAACTGTTGCGGCCAACCTGCAAAGTAACTACCGGCATCGCCGGCTAGTACATCTTCGACGTGTAGTGGCAGCTGGTCCGGCTTGCCCACCGTAATACTGGCTGCTTGTCCGGCCTGATAGCGGCAGGCATACACCTCTTGCATACGGGCATCCAACACCGCAATACCGGTTTACTGAGTTAGCTGTAGGGCGATGGCATCCAGTGTGCTAATGCCGTGCACCGGAATATTGGCCGCGGCGCCGAGTCCTGCTGCGATACCGGCGGCAATGCGCAGGCCGGTAAAAGCACCAGGGCCTTTGCCAAACAGAATGGCATCCAGTTGCTGCAGAGAAATGCCGGCTTGCTGCAGCAGGTCGGCAATCACTACCAGGGCCAGATCGGAGTGGCCCTGTTTGACGGTCTGGTGATAGCGATACAGCTGCTGATTACTCAGTAGCGCGGCCGACAGATTGTAGTTGGCGCAGTCGAAGGCAAGCAGGTGGGTCATCAACAATAATTTCGATCAGAGTTCTTCCACCCAGGCGAGGGCAGAGGTGTGTAGCAGGTTGAGCTGATCCGGGTCCAGTCCAAGGCCCTCTGCCAGTTGTGGCAATGTATCCAGCCCCTGTTCCAGCGCCAGCGCCAGTTTGAAAATATTGGCAAAGCTGCCTTGCTGGTGCAGTAGCACCTGCTGCACTTCGTGCGGCAGGTTGATGTGTTCCAGAATCTGCGGCATCGGCATGTCGAAGATAACATCCAGCAGTGAGAACATGCCGACAATGAAGGCATTGTCGCAGAATTCGCTGGTATGGCTGGTTTCAAACGCCAGCAGCTCCATGACTCGTGCACGCGTAATGGCCGTTTTTTGCAGAGCTGGTGCCAGATTACCGTTTTCGTTGCTGGTGACCAGTAGCAGGGTTAACCAGCGGTACAGCTTCTGGTAGCCAAGCACGGTTACGGCATGGCCAAAGGAGCTGATGGTGGTATTCAGCCCTGCCGCCGCAGAGTTGACGTAGCGTAGTAGCTTGAACGACAGCGCGACATCACCCTTCAGTACCTGTTCAATATCGCGCAGTGGCGCATCGGCACGCAGCAGATTGAGTAACTTCAGTGTATTGCTGAACGAGGCATGAATGATTTTGGCGGACAGCGTTTCCGGGCGGGCGAAATAGTAGCCCTGATAGCCGTCCAGCCCCAGATCGCGGCACAGATTGTAGTGCTCATAGGATTCAATCCGCTCGCCAATGCGAATCACCGGGTAGCTGCGCAGTCGTGCGGCCAACGCTTGAAACTGCAGCTTGTCCATCGCCTGCACATCCAGTTTCACATAATTGGCCAACTCCAGCAGGGCGGCGGCAGGCTGTTCGAAGTTGAAGTCATCCAGCGAAATGCCAAAGCCCAGTGAGCGCAGGTAGCGTACGCGCGAAACCAGTTCATTGCCGGGTTGGATGTTGGCCGCAATATCCAATACAACCCGCCGTGGTGGGAGCAGTTCGAGGAAGTCGCTACCCAGCATGGCTTCACCCACATTGATGAAGGCAAGCTTGCTGCCAATCAGCCAGTTGGTGCCCATGTTGTTGAGGGCATTCACCAGTACCTGGGTATCGGCTTCCAGCGGCGCATGTGGCGCTGCAGATGCCGCATCACCAGAACTACGAAAAAGCAGCTCATACCCGATGAGCTGCTGGTTCCTGTTCAAGACAGGCTGACGCCCAAGAAAGGCGGAGTTCGACATCGTAAACAGTCTTTAGTAAGCGAAATTGTCAGCGTTTCTGGCCATGATGCCACTGGCCGCCGCGTTATCCAGCTGGCCGGCCAACAGATCTTCCATATCCAGTACCAGTACCACCGAGCCATCACCGGAGAGTGTGGCACCTGCTACACCTTTCGGGCGAATATTCTGCAGAGGCTTGATGACTACATCGTCGCGGCCAACAAAAGAATCCACGGCAAGGATGAAGGACTTCTCGGCAGATTGCATCAGCACACCGAAGTTCGGCTTTTGCGTTGCCTCCCAGTTAAGCAGGCCGGACAGGGTCTTCAACGGCAGGATTTCGTCGCGTACTACGATGGTCGGACGACCTGACACTTCCTGGATAGCAGTAGTGTCGATCGGAATGATCTCGCGAACCATGGCCAGCGGTACTGCAAACGGCTGGTTGCAGGCACGCACCACCAGTACCGGCAGGATGGCCAGCGTCAGTGGCAGGGAAATGCTGATCCGGGTACCTTCACCCTGGATGGAGTTGATGTCGATGCGGCCATTCAGTTTTTGAATATTGGTGCGCACCACATCCATGCCGACACCGCGGCCGGAAACGTTGGAAATCTGATCCTTGGTGGAGAAGCCCGGCAGGAAAATCAGCTGCAGGCACTGCTTTTCATCCAGCGAATTGGCTGTTTCGGCATCGATAAGGCCCTTGGCAATCGCCTTACGACGCAACACTTCGGGATTCATACCCTTGCCGTCATCGGTAATCTCGATAACGATGTGATCGCCAACCTGTTCAGCCGTCAATTCCACCAGCGATTGAGGCTTCTTGCCGCTGGCAATGCGCTCTTCCGCAGATTCCACTCCATGATCTACCGCGTTGCGCACCAAGTGCACCAGCGGATCATTCAGATCCTCAATCATGGTTTTGTCGAGTTCGGTTTCCTCGCCGGTAATAATCAGCTCGACCTCTTTACCTAGCTGGCGCGCCAGGTCGCGCGCAAGACGCGGATACTTCTGGAACAGGCGACCAATCGGCTGCATCCTGGTTTTCATTACCGCGTTCTGCAGATCGCTAACCAACAGATCGAGTTGGCTGATGGCCTCATCCAGCGAACGCAGGGTGTTGGTTTCCATATTGCCCTGCAAGATCTCGGTGCGCAGGGTGGTCAAGCGGTTCTTGGTGAGCCCGATTTCGCCAGACAGGTTCAATACTTGGTCAAGGCGTACGGTATCGATACGAATCGTGTTTTCCTGACCGGAAATCGAGCCTGAGCCGGCAGAGGAGGGCGCTTTCGCTGGAGGCTTGGGGGGTGCAACGGGAGCAATGGCGGTAGCCGGTGGACTTGCCGGAGGCGCGGCGGGAATGACTTCAACTGCAGCTGGTGCAGGGGCCGCTGCTGGTGAGGCTGTCGGGCTTGCGCTGCTGGTCGTGACCGCGGCGTGCAGGGCATTCCAGTCTGGCTCTCCGCTGCTTGCGGTTGTGGTAACTGCTGCGGCTGGCGGCGCGACAGCAATCTCCAGATTGCCTGCAAGCGCAGCATCCAGTGCGGCTAGCAAGGCTGGATCAGGCGTTGCTGGTGGCAGGCCTTGGGACAGGGTGGTGAACATGTCGCGTACGGCACCGGTGGCATCCAGAATTACGTCCATCAGCTTGGTGGACAGTTGCAGTTCTGAGTTACGCAGCTTGTCGAACAGGTTTTCGGTACGATGGCAGACGGTCACCATCGGGGCAACATTCAGGAAGCCGGCTCCACCCTTGATGGTATGAAAGCCGCGAAAGATGTCGTTGAGCAGGGCCCGGTCATTCGGACGCTTTTCCAGTTCGACAAGCTTGTTGTCGACATCGGACAGCAACTCGGTCGATTCGAGCAAGAAGTCTTGCAACAGTTCTTCCATGCCTGCGAAGTCGCTCATTTTTACTTCCTTAATTGAATGTCGGCCCGACCAATGTCAGGCGGCAAGTATGCGCTCAGAAACCCAGGCTTTCGAGCAGGTCGTCTACCTGCTGCTGGCTGGTGACTACATCGGTACGACCATCCGGATTAACCACGGGGCCTTGCAGCAGGTCAGAGCCAAGCTCCATCTTGCGGTCTGCTGGCAGATATTCGATCAAGACACTGAGCAGCTCATTTTCCAGTGTTTTGACCATCTCCATGACCTTCTTGATTACCTGGCCGGTAAGGTCTTGAAAATCTTGTGCCATCACAATTTCCAGCAGCTGGTTGCTGGTAGCTTCGGTTTGCTTGGGTACCAGAGCCAGATAAGAGCGTGTTTCTTGTGCCAGTTGCTTGAACTCAGCTGTACTTAGCTGGTTAGCGAACAGTTTTTCCCAACGCAGATTTAGGGATTCGGCCTGATTCTGCAATTCATCCTGAATCGGTTTTGCAATATCGGTGGCGTTGAGAACCCGCTCTGCCGCATTGGCTGTCAGGGTGGCGATATAACCCAGGCGATCCTTGGCATCAGGGATGGCATCAGCTACTTTTTCAAGCGACTTGTCATAGCCCAGTTCACGCAGAGTATCGTGCAGCTTGCGAGTCATCTGGCCAATCTGGGCATACATACCCATCACGGCTTCCGGTGACATGTCGGCGGGGATCGAGACCTGAGCATCGCCTCCAGTGGCGCTGTGTTGCAGGGCGATACTGTCGAACAGGGCTTCCAGATCTGGAGAGTCACCACTTTCAAGAGTGTGGTCAGGCACGTTAACTCCTCCTGCGCGTAGCACTTTGGTGCTGGCTTAATTAATGTTATTTGCTCAGGTTCTGGAAGATCTTGTTCATCTTTTCTTCCAGCGTGGCGGCAGTAAACGGTTTCACGATATAGCCGCTGGCTCCCGCTGTAGCTGCTTCGATGATGTTTTCGCGTTTGGCTTCTGCGGTAATCATCAGAAAGGGGATGGGCTTCAGCTGTGCGTCTGCACGTACAGCACGAAGCAGCTCAATGCCGGTCATGTTCGGCATGTTCCAGTCCGACACGATAAAGTCGAAATGCTGCGTTTTCAGTTTGTGCAGGGCAACCTGACCATCTTCTGCTTCATCAACGTTGGTAAAGCCCAGTTCCTTGAGCAGGTTGCGCACGATACGTCTCATTGTGGAAAAGTCATCTACCACGAGGAAACGAAGATTTTTGTCTGCCATTAGCGTTGTCCTGACCTGGGTGGTGGTTAACCCGTTATTTTAACGTTGCAGGAACGGAATTAAAGTGTCTGCAAGAACTGCGGGGTCGAATTTTGCAACGTAGGCATCAACACCGACACTGGCGCCCATTGCTCTATTGGCATTGGAGGACAGCGAGGAGTGCATGACAATAGGGATGCCGCTGAAGCGATGATCGGACTTGATCAGCTTGGTCAGCACGTAGCCATCCATTTCCGGCATTTCCGCATCGACCAGAATCAACTTCAGGGTGTCATGCAGGGACTCTTCCTCTGACCAGTTTCGATTGGCCAGTACTTGCAATTTGTCCCAGGCTTCCTTGCCGTTATTGGCCTGGTGATACTTGATTGCCATTTTGTCGAGCACGCCACAGATCTCCTTGCGTGCAACGACGGAGTCGTCAGCAAAGAACACGTACTGGTCAAGTTCCAGCGGCGCTTGTGGCAGGTCCGGGACATGGGATTCGCCTACTACGCTGGCCAGGATTTGCTCAACATCCAGAATGGAGACGAGTTTACCGTCGTCCAGCTCGGTAACGGCGGTGATCAGTGTCTGCTGCGAAGTGCTCATCACGTTTTCCGGAGCTCGTACTTTGTCCCAGTCCACCCGGATGATGCGATCAACAGAATCTACCAGGAAGGCCTGGGTGCTCTTGTTGAACTCGGTCACAATCATGGTGCTGTAGCCGACATCCACGGTTTCGCAGCCAATGAATTTGGCCAGCGAGATAACCGGAATAATGTTGCCGCGCAATGACAGCACTCCCTCGACGCCAAACGGCATGTTGGGTGTCTTGGTAATGAACGGGGTCTGCGACACTTCGCGGACCTTGAAAACGTTGATGCCAAATGTTTCCCGGGTGCCTAGGGAGAACAGGAGGATTTCCATTTTATTGGAGCCTGCCAGCTTGGTTCTTGCGTCAATGCTGGCCAACAGAGAAGCTTCAGATGCCGCCATAGCGATTCCTTATTTATTCTGGTGTCTCTGGATCAGATCTTCAGCATTTCGCGGATCTTCATTGACAGCTTTTGTGGCTCGAACTTGGAGACATAGGCATCTACGCCCACTGACTCGCCCAGTTTCTGGTTCGATTGCCCGGACAAAGATGAATGCATCAGAACCGGAATGCCAGCAAAGCGAGGGTCGGATTTGACCATCTTGGTCAGCATGTAGCCGTCCATTTCAGGCATTTCCACATCGGTCAGAATAAGGTGCACAACTTCATTGAGCTTGCGCCCCGCCAGGTCTGCCTGGCCGGCCATCCGTTGCAGGTCATCCCAGGCGCGCATACCGTTGATGGCGTAGGCGTATTTCACCTGCATGGCCTGGAAGGTGCGTTCGATCTGCTTGCGGGCGACTGCGGAGTCGTCTGCAAAGTACACCATGCGTTCTTCGCGCAGCGGCTCGATGTTGATGAACTGGTGTTCGTCGCTGTACATGGCAGTTTCGGCCAGTACTTTTTCCACATCCATCATCATCACCAGTGTGCCGTTTTCCAGCTCAGTGACGGCGGTTACCAGACCACCCATCCGGTTAGTGATCATTTCCGGCGGGACACGCATGGCGGCCCAGTCAAGGCGCAGGATGGTGTCCACGGCCTCAACCAGAAAACCCTGGGTATGACCGTTGTATTCGGTCACGATCATGATTTCGGGCTTCTTGTCGCTGATCACCCCGGCATACTTGGCCAGGTCGATGACGGGGACCAGGCTGCCGCGCAGGCTGACCATGCCTTCCACTGAAGAAGGCATTTCTGGTGCCGATGTGATCTCCGGAGTACGCATCACTTCGCGGACTTTAAACACATTGATGCCAAAGGTTTCTTTTCTTCCCGTACGCTGGTCTACACCGAGCGAGAAGAGCAGGATCTCCAGTTTGTTGGTGCCTGCCAGTTTGGTACGGGCATCAATTTTTTTAAGCAGTTCTGACACGGAAACCTCCGGAGGGTTGGCCGTCGTGCAACGGGTTCGCTGACAATACTATTAATACAAGTTTCGCGCAAAAAGGCCAGAGCAACCACCTAGCGGTTTTGCAAGCCTTATTTGGGCATCTGGCAGGTCAGCGGGCATTATCATACTGTTCAAGCAAGTTTTACAAATCATGCGCTACTAGTATGTAAGGATTTTAACAATGCAGGGCAATAGTGAGCAGTTGCGCGAGGTGTTCGAGCACTTCAACAGCGTCACCGATGAGCTGATCAGTGCCTACAAGCTGCTGGAAGGGCAGGTTGCCGAACTGAACAGCAAGCTGCAACGCGCTAATGATGAGCTGGTGCAGAAATCTGCAGCCAACGAGCGTCTTGCTGCCAAGCTGACCGCGCTGTTGGCGGCCATGCCGGTGGGGGTTGTGGAGCTGGATGAGGCCGGTACTGTCACGGGAGTTAATGAGGCCGCCACCATGTTGTTGCCTGATTTGGCGGAGCAGCAGTCTTGGCAGTTGGATTCCTTGTTGGAGCGGGACACCCAGGACGGTGAGTATTTGTGCCGGGGTGCGGATGGTTCGGTTGCTTTTGTCTCGGTGGCGGAGGTGGCGCTACAGGGGCAGGGGAGTTTTATGCTGTTGGTGGATGTGACCCATCTGCGCCAACTGCATGAGCAATTGGCGCAGCAGGCCAAGCTTGCTTCGATGGGGCGGATGGCGGCTTCGCTGGCGCATCAGATTCGTACGCCGCTGGCAACGGCACTGCTGTATGCGGCCAACCTGCGGAGAGAAGATTTGCCCGAGGAGGCAAGGAGCCGTTTTGCAAGCAAGACGGTGGAGCGGCTGCAGGCGCTGGAGTCTTTGGTGCAGGATATGTTGAGCTTTGTACGCTCTGGCGTAGTGGGGGGCGTGCAGGAACCGATTGAGGTAAACGCACTGCTTCAGGAAGTGGCACTGATTGTGCAACCACTACTGGAAAAGAAGCAGCTCGACTGGCATCTAGGAGTGAGCGAATCTGTTTTTGTGCAGGCGGTAAAGTCCGATCTGGTTGGCGCTTTGACCAATTTGGTTGAAAATGCCTGCCAGTTTTGTCCGGCGCATGGACAGGTGTGCTTAGAAGCATCTGTTCAGGCTGGGCAACTGCAGCTGCGGGTAGCGAATGAGGGCGATGCTATTCCCGAGGGGCTGCAGCAGCAGATATTCGATCCATTTTTTACCACAAGAGCACATGGCACTGGTCTTGGACTTGCCATTGTCAAAAGAGTGGTCGAGGATATGAATGGAGCGATCAGATACATGCGCGATGACGAGATGACGGTTTTTGAGTTGAAGCTGCCAATTGCTGTCACCGCTATCACCAAGGGCAAGTAGGGGAGAGTATGAAGCCTATCGTCAGGATCGAAGGTAAAAAAGGGTCGATTGTGCTGGTTGGTCAGTTTGACTTCAACGTGCATAAAGACTTTCGTGCGGCAAGCCAGGAGCTGCTGGAAAACAGCGCCATTTCCCATATCGAGGTGGACTTCGAGCAAGTACCGTATCTCGACAGCTCCGCGCTGGGCATGCTCCTGTTACTGAAAGAGCGTGCAGGTGCTGCCGGCAAGGAGCTGGCACTGGTAAATTGTCGTGACACCGTGCGTCAGGTGCTGGAAATCGCCTGCTTCACCAAACTGTTCACCATTCGCTGATTCCTGCCCGTTCGATGGCAGTGATGTCGCGGAGGAACTGTTTCTTGCTGTAACCCTGCCCACCACAACTCGGTTAAGGCTCCTCTTGCACTTGCGGGGCTGACTAGTGGTGGGTAACGGTACATTCCCTGGGATGATTGGATAGCTGGCTATGGCCAAAAAAATACTTACGGTAGATGACTCTGCCTCGATCAGACAGATGGTCACCTTCACTTTGAAAAGTGCCGGTTACGAAGTAGTTGAAGCCGCGGATGGCAATGCGGGTCTTGCCAAGGCGCAGGTATCCCAGGTTGACCTGGTGTTGACCGATCAGAACATGCCGGGCATGGATGGTCTGACCCTGATCCGCTCGTTGCGGCAGCTGCCCAACTACGCTGCTACGCCAATCCTGATGCTGACCACCGAGTCCAGCGACCAGATGAAGGCACAAGGCCGCGCTGCCGGCGCCACCGGCTGGCTGGTCAAGCCGTTCGACCCACAGAAACTGATCGACGTTGTACGTCGCTTGGTGGGCTGAAACCTGCGTTGATCTGTCCCAAGGGGGCTGCCGATGTCTTTTGATATGTCCCAGTTTCATCAAGTATTTTTTGATGAAACGGCCGAACACCTGGCCAGCATGGAGTCCTTGCTGCTGGTAATCGATATTGCCCGGCCGGACAGCGAAGATCTTAATGCTATTTTCCGGGCAGCCCACTCCATCAAAGGCGGAGCGGCGACCTTTGGTTTTTCCGATCTGGCTGATCTCACCCACGTGCTGGAGAATTTGCTGGACAAGGTGCGCAAGCTGGAGCTGCCCCTCAGTCGGCAGATAGTGGATGCCTCCTTGCAATCTGGCGATTTGCTCAAGGATATGCTGGCGCACCACCGCGGTGGCGAGGCCGTAGCAGCCGAGCGTATCCAGGCACTGAAGCAAGCCCTTGTCCAGTTGTCGCTGGCAGAGAAAGTTGTCGTGGCGCCCGCGCCGGTAGTCGAGCCGGTTTGCGGGCGTTTGCATATCGAGTTGCATCCACCACTGGCGTTGTCCGAAGAGGATATCTGGCAAAGGTTGGCCGCACTGGGGCAAGTAGAAGTCATCAGCAGTCTGCCGGCCGATGGCAGCGCAGGCCTGCCGGCGATTGCCTTGCTGACGAGCTCCGTGAGTTGCGGCGATGTCAAAGAAATGTTGGCTTTTGTGCTGGAGCCAGCGTCGTTTCGCGTGTTGCCGGATGTCACCACCGAAGATGACGGCTTTGGCCTGTTTGGCCTGGATGAGTCGGTTGGAGTGAACACTCCATTGCCGGAAGACGTGCTGCTGGAAGAAGACGGCTTTGGCCTGTTTGCCCCGTTGCCTGCGGTGATCGCGGACACAGATGAGCATATCGCCTACGAAGAGCCGGGTTTCGGTCTGTTTCAGCCGCTGCCTGTGGCGATTGATACCTCCACTCCGGCCGTGGAGGTGGCTGCTGCTGTGCCGGTAGTGGCTGCGCGTTCCGATACGCGTGTGCCCAGTGCCGGCAGCCAGGGTGGCGAGAGCTCCATCCGGGTCAGTACCGATAAGGTGGATTTGCTGTTGAATCTGGTGGGTGAGCTGGTGATCACCCAGTCCATGTTGGTGCAGTACGGTGGCGGGCTGGACACCGTGGCGCATGAGAAGCTGCTCAACAGCATCTCGCTACTGCAGCGTAATTCTCGGGAGTTGCAAGAGGCGGTGATGTCCATCCGCATGATGCCGATTTCTTTCGTGTTCCAGCGCTTTCCACGGGTGGTGCGCGACCTGGCCGCCAAGCTCGACAAGCAGGTGGAGCTGAAAATGGTGGGCGAGAGTACCGAGCTGGACAAAGGCTTTATCGAAAAGCTGTCGGACCCGCTGACGCATCTGGTACGCAACAGTCTGGACCATGGCGTCGAATCGCCGCAGGAGCGGCTGGCCAAGGGCAAGCAAGCCTGTGGTTTGCTGACTCTGCGCGCCTTCCACGAAGGTGGCAGCATCGTGATTGAAGTAACCGATGATGGCGCCGGCTTGCGGCGCGAGAAGATTCTGGCCAAGGCCCGCGAGCGTGGTCTGCCGGTGCAGGACAGCATGACGGATGGGGAAGTGTGGGCGCTGATTTTCGAGCCAGGCTTTTCCACCGCCACAGAAGTTACCGATGTTTCCGGCCGCGGGGTCGGCATGGACGTGGTGCGCAAGAATATCGTGGCCATGGGCGGACGTATCGATATCAGCAGCATGGCCGATATCGGCACCACCATGACCATCCGCCTGCCCCTGACTCTCGCCATCATGGATGGCATGTCGGTGATGGTGGGCGACGAAACCTACGTGCTGCCGCTGAACTACATTCTGGAGTCGCTGCAGCCGCAGCCGGGTGATGTGAAAAACATCGTTGGCCGCGGGCGCATTGTCAGCATCCGTGGTGAATACCTGCCGATCATCAGTATCGCCGAAGTCTTCCAGATCACCCCGCAGCATCCGCAGCCAGAGCAGGCCATCCTCATTGTGGTGGAGGCCGGCGGGCAGAAGTTTGCGCTGATGGTGGACGAGCTGCTGGGGCAGCAGCAGTTTGTGGTGAAGAACATCGAAGCGAATTACCGGAAGGTGGCCGGCCTGTCCGGTGCCACCATCCTGGGGGATGGTCGCGTGGCGCTGATTCTGGATGTTGGCGCGATTGTCCGAATGAATATGCAGAAAGCGCCGCAGACCGATGCGGTCGCCGTCTGATCCAACCGTAACGGGATGCGGCAAACATCATGGTGGATATGAGAACAATGGCAGAAGCCGACGCCCAGCGCCGGGAATTCCTAGTGTTCACGCTGGGGCAGGAAGAGTACGGCATCGACATCCTGAAGGTGCAGGAGATTCGCGGCTACGATGCGGTGACCCGGCTGGCGAAGTCGCCAGACTTCATCAAGGGGGTGATCAACCTGCGCGGCCACATCGTGCCGATCATCGACATGCGTATCAAGTTCGGGGTCGGCAACATCGTCTACAACGACTTCACCGTGGTGATCATCCTCAATGTGCTGGGGCGCACCGTGGGCATGGTGGTGGACGGCGTATCCGACGTGATCGAGCTGTCCGGTGACGATATCAAGCCGGCGCCGGAGTTCGGTTCTGTCATGGACACCGCCTACATTCAGGGCTTGGGCGCCATCGGTGAGCGCATGATCATCATGGTGGATATCGAGAAGTTGATGAGCAGTCAGGAAATGGCGCTGATGGATACCGCGCTGGCGGCCAACGTGTAAGGGGCGGAAAACATGAAAGTAAAGAACCTGCTGGTGTTGGGCTTTGGCATCTTGCTGTTGCTGATCGCGGCGACGTCGCTTCTGGGTATTGCCCGGCTAAACCTGATCTCGTCGGAGATCGTGGCGGTGTCGCAGGATCACCTGCCACGCGCGGCTGCGGCCAACCATGTGTCCGACCACGTCAATGAAACTGCACGCGTGGTGCGTACCGCGCTGCTGAGTCCTGATGCCACGCTGGCGGCACAACAGATCAAGGCGGCCGATGATGCCCTGCGTGCCATCGATACGGCGCTCGAGCAGCTGAAGCAGCACCCGGCCACTAGTGAAGCCCAGCCGCTGGAGGCCGCAATGAAGCAGGCCGACCTGAGCTATCGTGCCGATCTGCTGCACTTCCGCCAACTGTTCAATGCCGGGCAGACCGAGGAAGCCAAGACTTTCCTGTTCGCCCGTATGCGCCCCAGCCAGCTGGCCTACCAATCCAGCATCGAAAAGCTGGTGGCGTATGAAGAAGGCCAAGCTGAAAAACGCGCTGCCAATATGCGCCAGACCGCCGACAGCACGCTGCAGATGACCACAGTACTGCTGGGCGTGTCGCTGCTGGTGGGGGTACTGGCTGCCTGGCTGATCAGCCGCAGCCTGTTCCGTACCCTGGGCTGCGAACCGGCGGTTGCGGCACAGGTAATGAAAGAGCTGGCGGCCGGTAGCCTGGAAACCAATCTGCAGGTGGCGGACAACGATAACAGCAGCCTGGCGCATTACATGAAGTTGGCCGCAGACAAGGCGGTGGACAATATCCTGGTACGCAATGCGCTGGATGTCGCCGCCACCAACATCATGATCGCCGACGCCAGCGGCGTGGTGGTATATGCCAACCGCGCAGTGCAGGACATGCTGGCCAATGCCGAAGCCGATATCCGCAAGGAGCTGCCCAACTTCAGTGCCCGCAGCGTGGTGGGCAGCAATATCGATGGCTTCCACAAGCACCCGGACTACCAGCGCAAGTTGCTGGCCAATCTGCGTAGCGCCCATCGCGCACAGATCGCTGTGGGCGGCCGTTCCTTCGTGCTGCTGGTGAACCCGATTACTGATGCCAAGGATCGTGGCATCGGCATGGTGGTGGAGTGGCAGGACATCACCGAACAGCTCAAGCTGCAGGCGCTGGAGCAGGACAAGCGCCAGGAAGAACAACGCCTGATGGCGGAGAACACCCGTATCCGCAAGGCGCTGGACAATGTGTCGTCCAACGTGATGATTGCCGATCCAGAGCGCAACATTATCTACATGAACCGCAGTGTGCAGGACATGCTGCGCAATGCCGAGGCGGACATCAAGAAGGCGCTGCCGAACTTCGATTCGCGTACCCTGCTGGGCAGCAGCATGGACGGTTTCCACCGCAACCCGGCGCACCAGCGAGAGCTATTGGCTTCGCTCAAGCAGACCTACGTTGCGCAGATCATGGTCGGCGGTCGTACCTTCCGCTTGATCGCCAACCCGGTGTTCAGCGATGGCGGTGAGCGCCTGGGCTCGGTGGTGGAATGGGCCGACCGTACTGACGAAGTGCGGGTGGAGAAAGAAGTGTCCGACATCGTGGGGGCCGCGGTACGTGGCGACTTCCTGCAACGTATTCCGATGGATGGCAAGAACGGCTTCTTTGCCACCCTGTGCGAGCAGATCAACCAGCTGATGGACGTCTCCAATCAGGGGCTGTCCGATGTGGCGACCGTGTTGGCCGCATTGGCCAAGGGTGATCTGACTCACACGATTGCTGCCGACTACCAGGGCATGTTTGGTCAGTTGAAGACCGACACCAATATGACCGTGTCGCGGCTGCGTGAAATCGTCGGCAACATCCAGGATGCCGCCTCGTCCATCAATACCGCCGCCCGCGAAATTTCCGCCGGCAACAGCAATCTGTCCAGCCGTACCGAGCAGCAGGCCGCCAGCCTGGAAGAAACCGCGTCCAGCATGGAAGAGATCACCAGCACCGTGAAGCAGAATGCCGAGAACTCGCGCAAGGCCAACAGCCTGGCGGTGGGTGCTTCGGACATTGCCTCGCGTGGCGGGGTGGTGGTGGGGCAAGTGGTGTCCACCATGAACGAGATCAACCAGAGCGCCACCAAGATTGTGGACATCATCAGTGTGATCGACGGTATCGCCTTCCAGACCAACATCCTGGCGCTGAATGCCGCGGTGGAAGCCGCGCGCGCCGGCGAGCAGGGCCGCGGCTTTGCCGTGGTGGCCAGCGAAGTGCGCAATCTGGCGCAGCGTTCCGCTGCTGCCGCCAAGGAGATCAAGGGGCTGATCGGCGACTCGGTGGATAAGGTGGAATCCGGCACCCGGCTGGTGGATGAAGCGGGCCGCACCATGGAAGAGATCGTGTCGTCGATCCGTCGCGTTGCCGACATCATGAGTGAAATCTCCGCGGCCTCCATCGAGCAGAGCTCCGGTATCGAACAGGTGAACCTGGCGGTGAGCCAGATGGATGAAAATACCCAGAAGAATGCCGCACTGGTGGAAGAGGCCGCTGCCGCTGCCGAGTCGCTGGAAGAGCAGGCATCGGTGCTGCTGGATGCCGTCTCCATCTTCCATCTGGATGGCAGTGCCGCCCGAGCACCGGCCAAGTTGGCCGCCGCGGCGCCGGCAAGGCAAGCCGCTATCGTGCTGCCCAAGCCGGTGCCTGCTCCACAGCCTGGCGTGCTGAATAACCGAGCGTCTGCCGTGCATTCCCCGCTGCATCCGGTGCCGACTGACGAAGGCGAGTGGGAGGAGTTCTGAGAGCGCCTGCCGATACAGAGGCGATCTTTCCGCGCGATCTGCATTTTTCCGAGGCAGATTTTCGCGCGGTAAGGTCGTTGCTGTACCACAAGACCGGCATCGCACTGAGCGATGCCAAGAACCACATGGCGTATGCGCGGCTGGCCAAGCGGGTGCGTCACCAGGGCTTCAAGTCGTTTGCCGATTACCTGGCGTTGCTGGACTCCCCTGCGGGAGCAAACGAGTGGGAGCATTTCATCAATGCGCTCACTACCAACCTGACGTCGTTCTTTCGCGAAAACCACCACTTTGATCTGCTGCAGCAGCATGCACGGCAGTACGCTGCTGGTGCTGAGGCGTATCGGGTGTGGAGCTCGGCGGCCTCGACCGGCGAAGAGCCTTATTCCATTTTGTTTACGTTGGCGCAAAGTCTGGCGGCACACAGTTACGATATCGTGGCATCGGATATCGATACACAGGTACTGTCCAAGGCTGCGGCGGGGGTATACGGCTATGACCGGGTGTCGAAGCTGGAGCCGGCATTACTGCAGCGGTTCTTTGTGCGCGGGGTGGGTAGCAATACCGGCAAGGTCAAGATCAAGGCAGCCTACGGGCAGCAGATCCAGTTCCGGCAGATCAATCTGGTGGATGATAGTTGGCCGCAGCTGGGGCTGTTTGACGTGATTTTCTGCCGCAACGTACTGATTTATTTCGATAAGCAAACGCAAGCTGGCATTCTGGAACATTTTGCCCGACACCTGAAGCCGCATGGCCTTTTGCTGCTGGGGCACTCCGAGAATATCCAGCACATCAGCAATACCTTTGCGCCTTGTGGCAAGACGGCTTATCGCCTGGCGCGTGGATAACGATATGGTGCAGGGGCGCAAGATCCGGGTGGTGGTGGTGGATGATTCCGCGCTGATCCGCGAGGTGCTGGGCAAGATCATCAATGCCGCACCGGATATGGAAGTGGTGGCGCTGGCACCCGATCCGGTAGCGGCACGGGAGCGGATTCGCGAAACCAATCCGGATGTGATCACGCTGGATGTGGAAATGCCGCGCATGGACGGGCTGGAGTTCCTGCGTCGGCTGATGAGCCTGCGGCCAACCCCGGTGCTGATGATTTCCTCGTTGACAGCCGCCGGCTCCGATATCGCCCTGCGGGCGCTGGAACTGGGCGCAGTAGACTGTATCGCCAAGCCGCAAGGGGATAGCGCGCGCGGTATGCAGGAGTATGCAGAGCTGATCTGCGACAAGATCCGTACTGCCGCTGCTGCGCGTGTGCAGTTGCCTAGCCGCTTCACCCTGCAAACGGCACCGCCGCTTGCCTCCGCGGCCGGCATGACCATCCTGCGCAAGGAGGCGGTAATCGTGGTAGGCGCTTCCACCGGTGGTACCGAGGCACTGCGCGAGTTTCTCCGCAGTTTGCCGGCCAATACGCCGCCAGTGCTGGTGGTACAGCATATGCCGGAGCATTTCACGCTGTCGTTTGCGCAGCGATTGGACCAGTGTTGTGCCATGAGCGTGTGTGAGGCAAGCGATGGCCAGCTGCTGGCTGCCGGCAATATCTACATTGCCCCCGGGCACTCCCATTTGAGTATCGTCAGTCGTGGCGGGCAGCTGTTTACCCATCTGGCGCAGAGCGAGCCGGTGAACCGTCACCGTCCGGCGGTGGATGTGTTGTTTGATTCGGCGGCCACGTTGCTGGGCAAGCGTGCGGTGGGAGTGATTCTTACCGGAATGGGCAAGGATGGCGCGGCCGGTATGCTGCGCATGCGTGAAGCCGGTAGCTATAACTTCGGCCAGGATCAGGCATCTTGCGTCGTGTATGGCATGCCGCGTGCGGCCTACGAGCTGGGTGCGGTGCATGAGGTTGTGCCGCTACCGCGTATGGCCGAACGGGTGCTGGCCTATCTGTGCGGCCAACGTAAGCGGGAGGACTGATGCCAAAAGGTCATGCAGCGCACCGCTATTTCGACAAGCATTTCAACAAGAATGCCGCCAAGCTGTTACCTGGTGAATATCAGGCGACCGATGATGGCCTGCTGCTGGTGACAGTGCTGGGCTCCTGCGTGTCGGCCTGTTTGCGCGACCGGGTTACCGGTATTGCCGGCATGAACCACTTCATGTTGCCGGACCAGGGCAGCAGCAGTAGCGACCGGCTGATGCCGGCCCGCTTCGGCACCCATGCCATGGAGTTGTTGATCAACGACATGCTCAAGCTGGGCGCCAACCGGCGCACCTTGGAAGCCAAGGTATTCGGTGGCGGCAGTGTGCTGGATGGCATGACCAAGGTGAACATCGGCCAGCGTAATGCCAGTTTCGTGCATGCCTTTCTGGCACAGGAGCACATCCCCATCGTGGCGGAAGACCTGGGGGCGGATATTGCGCGCAAGGTGTATTTTTTTACCGATAGCGGCAAGGTGCTGATCAAGAAAATCCGCCCGCAGCAGACTCTGGTGCAGGAAGAGGACAGCTACCGCCGCCGTATCGACCGCGATACGGAAAGCAAGGGCAGCGGCGATATCGACCTGTTTATCTGAGCCGCCGCGTCAACGCTCCAGCAGATCCCGCTTGTCGCTGACGCCGGCCCAGTGCTCGTGGTCGGGCAGCGGATCTTTCTGGTTGACGATTACCGGCCAGGCTTTCGATAGCTCGGCGTTCAGCGCCAGCATCACCAATTGGCCCGGCGGTAGTTCCTCTTCGGTCGTGATGGCGTCGATCGGGCATTCCGGTACGCAAAGCGTGCAGTCGATGCATTCGTCCGGGTCGATCACCAGGCAATTGGGGCCTTCATGAAAGCAGTCCACCGGACATACTTCCACGCAGTCGGTGTATTTGCATTTGATACAGGCTTCAGTTACAACGTGCGTCATTTCCTGCCCTCCGTAGTCGCCGGTTGCCCCGTGCCAAAGGGGCCTGTCTGTGATTATTGTCTGCCCGTTCCCGTATGTCTGCCCTGAATCCTGATTATCGCGGTCGTTTCGCCCCCAGCCCCACCGGCTTGTTGCATGCCGGTTCGCTGACCACGGCGGTCGGCAGCTATCTTGAAGCCCGCTGTCGTGGTGGCCAGTGGCTGCTGCGCATGGAGGATCTGGATCCGCCGCGTGAAATGCCGGGTGCTGCGGCCAACATTTTGCGCACGCTGGAAGCGTTCGGCTTCGAGTGGGACGGCGAGGTGGTGTACCAGAGCCAGCGCCACCCGCTGTACCGTGCGGCGCTGGACCAGCTGATTGCCCTGGGCGATGCCTACGGCTGTGCCTGCACGCGCAAGGAAATCAGCGAACAGGGCCGGCGCGGCGTCGATGGCATGGTCTACCCAGGTACCTGCCGCCATGGCGTGGCGGTCGGGCGTACGCCGCGTGCCTGGCGTCTGGCGGTGCCGGCGGCCGAGCTGGGTTTCGACGATCGGCTGCAGGGGCATTACGTGCAGCAGTTGCAGCGCGATATTGGTGACTTTGTGCTGCTGCGTGCCGACGGCTTCTGGGCCTACCAGCTGGCGGTGGTGGTGGACGATGCCGCGCAGGGCGTGACCGATATCGTGCGCGGCGCCGACCTCTTGGTGTCGACGCCGCGCCAGATCGCCGTGCAGCGGGCGCTGGGAGTGCCTACCCCGAGTTACTGCCACTTGCCGCTGATGGTCAACGCGGCCGGCGAGAAGCTGTCCAAGCAGACGCTGGCGCCGGCGATTGCCCCGGCGGCAGCGGCGGCGGAGCTGCGCCGGGCGTTGCAGCGGCTGGGGCATGTGCCGCCGAACGAATGCGGCAGCCTGGCCGAGTTGTGGGCCTGGGCGCGCGGGCATTGGTCATTGGACAAGGTGCCGGCCGGGCCGGTGACGGTGTGAGCCGGGCTTCGGCCAACTTGGTCGGGGAAGGGCTGCGGTTGGTTATTGTGTGGGGAAGTAACGTGGCGCTGCGCCTACATAATCGCGGCATGCAGCCGCGTGCGGCTTGCCAGACCGGCGGCCAGCGCCGATAATCTTGCCCCATCCAGCAGGAGAGAGTGGCCGGGCAAGCCGGCCGCCGCCGAAGGCGCAAGTGCACCCGCAATCGCTCAGGCAAAAGGACTGCGAGGATCGGGCCGTCGTTCCATGAGCGGCCCGCCGAATCTGGAGAGCGGCGCCTGGTTCCAGGCGCCCACCGAAGGGGCTAACGGCTGGTGCTGCACCAGTCGGAAAATCTCAGGTGTAGGGACAGAGGGGTGTATAGAAGGATGAACGCACCCTGAAGGACTCCGCATGACGGCCCCGAAACGTACCCCCCTGTTTGACGAACACCTCGCCGCCGGCGCCAAGATGGTCGATTTTGCCGGCTGGGAAATGCCCATCCATTACGGCTCGCAGCTGAAAGAGCACGAACAGGTGCGCAGCGACGCCGGCATGTTCGATGTTTCCCACATGACCGTGATCGACATCACCGGTGCGGACGCCAAGGCCTGGCTGCAGAAGCTGATCGCCAACGACGTGGCCAAGCTGGGCTTCGAGGGCAAGGCGCTGTACTCCGGCATGCTCAACGAGCAAGGCGGCGTGGTGGACGATCTGATCGTTTACCTGGCCGCCAACGGCTACCGCATGGTGATCAATGCCGGCACCACCGACAAGGATCTGGCGTGGATGGACAAGCAGTCCGCCGGTTTCGACGTGCAGCTGCAGGTTCGCCGCGACCTGGCCATGCTGGCAGTGCAAGGCCCGCAGGCCATTGCCAAGGTTTGTGCTGTCAAGCCGGAGTGGGCTGCCTCCATCCAGGGCCTGAAAGTGTTCCAGGGCCTGCCGTTCGGCGACTGGTTCGTGGCCCGCACCGGTTACACCGGTGAAGACGGCCTGGAAATCATGATCCCCGCCGCCGAAGCCATTACCTTCTTCAACCAGCTGCAAGCTGCCGGTGTGGCACCGATCGGTCTGGGCGCGCGCGATACCCTGCGCCTGGAAGCCGGCATGAACCTGTACGGCCACGACATGGACGAAACCGTGTCGCCGCTGGAAGCCGGCATGGGCTGGACCATCGCCTGGAACCCGGAAGAGCGTGACTTCATCGGCCGCAAGGCACTGCAAGCCCAGAAGGCGGCCGGCGTGGCCATGAAGCAGGTCGGCCTGGTACTGGAAGGCCGCGGCGTACTGCGTGAAGGCCAGAAAGTAGTGGTCGATGGCCAGGAGGGCATCATCACCAGCGGTACCTTCTCCCCGACCCTGAAACATTCCATCGCCATCGCTCGCGTTCCGGCTGCCACCGGCGCCACCGCCCAGGTTGACCTGCGCGGCACGCTGACCGAGGTGCGCGTGGTGAAAATGCCGTTCGTGCGCAACGGTCAAAAAGTTTTTGAATAAGCTGGTGTATAACGACGAGGCGAGAGCGTCGCCCCGGTTAAGTAACACCGCAACCAATATCCAAACTATCTGCATCAGGAGAATCACATGAGCAACATTCCCACCGAACTGAAATACGTTTCCAGCCACGAATGGCTGCGTCTGGAAGCCGATGGCTCCGTTACCGTTGGTATCACCGAGCATGCGCAAGAGCTGCTGGGTGACATCGTGTTCGTTGAGCTGCCGTCCGTTGGCAGCAACCTGGCCGATGGCGAGCAGGCTGGTGTGGTGGAATCAGTAAAAGCCGCTTCCGACGTATACGCCCCGATCGCCGGCGAAATCCTGGCCGTTAACGGCGACCTGGAAGCCACTCCGGACCTGGCCAACAGCGAGCCGTACGGCGCGGGCTGGTTCTTCAAGATCAAGCCGGCCAACGCCGCTGATCTGGATGGCCTGATGGATGCTGCTACCTACGCAGCCGAAATCGGCGCCTGATCCAATGGCCCTGCTGTCACAAGACAGCGGGGCTTTTTTGCTTTTAGCCACGAAAACACACGGAAGAACATGGCCATGACCGCTGCTGCGGCCAACCTTGCCGCCTGTGTTTCCGTGTGTTTTCGTGGCAATTGAAAGACGGAATCGAAGACATGTCGCTCTCGCAACTCTTCAATCATCAAGAATTCATCGAACGCCACATCGGCCCGTGCGAGGCCGAGAAGGCCGAAATGCTGTCCTACGTGGGCGCTTCCTCGCTGGAAGACCTGGTAGCGCAGACCGTGCCGGCCAATATCCGCTTCAACCGCGCGCTGGACATCCCGCCGGCGCAGCGCGAAGCCGACGCGCTGGCCGACCTCAAGGCCGTGGCCAGTAAGAACGTGGTAAACAACTCCTTCATCGGCCTGGGTTACTACCCGGTGCTGACCCCGGGCGTGATCCTGCGCAACGTGCTGGAAAACCCGGGCTGGTACACCGCCTATACCCCGTACCAGGCCGAAATCGCCCAGGGCCGCCTGGAAGCGCTGCTGAACTTCCAGCAGATGATCATCGACCTCACCGGGCTGGAAATCGCCAACGCCTCGCTGTTGGACGAAGCCACTGCCGCCGCCGAAGCCATGGCCATGGCGCGCCGCGTGTCCAAGTCCAAGTCCGAGCAGTTCTTCGTTGACAGCCGCGTGCTGCCGCAGACGCTGGACGTGATGAAGACCCGTGCCGAGTACTTCGGCTTCGAGCTGGTGCTGGGCCATCCGGAAGAGGCCGGCAACGGCGACTACTTCGGCGCGCTGTTCCAGTACCCGGGCGAATCCGGCGAACTGTTGGACCTGACCCCGTACATCGCCGCGGTCAAGGCCAAGGGCGCGCTGGCCATCGTCGCGGCCGACGTGATGGCGCTGGTGGCGCTGAAGTCGCCGGGCGAAATGGGCGCCGACGTGGCGGTGGGCAACACCCAGCGCTTTGGCGTGCCGATGGGCTTCGGCGGCCCGCACGCCGCCTACTTCGCGTTCAAGGACGAGATGAAGCGCTCCGCTCCGGGCCGCATCATCGGCGTGTCGGTCGATGCCAAGGGCAAGACCGCGCTGCGCATGGCGCTGCAGACCCGCGAGCAGCATATCCGCCGCGAGAAGGCCAACTCCAATATTTGTACCTCGCAGGTGCTGCTGGCCAACATCGCCGGCATGTACGCCGTGTACCACGGTGCCGAGGGCGTGAAGCGCATCGCCGCGCGTATCCATCGCATGGCCGCCATCTTCGCCCACGCGGTGAAGGCTGCCGGTGGCAAGCTGGCATTCGACCGCTTCTACGACACCGTACAGGTTGAACTGGGCGCCAATGCGGCCAACGTTTACGCCGCAGCCCTGGCAGCCGGCATCAACCTGCGCGATGCCGGTAACGGCGTGCTGGGCGTGGCCTTCCACGAAGCCGCTACCGAAGCCGACCTGAAGCAGCTGATCGAGATCTTCACCGGCAAGCCGGCCGACATC
>CAMLGD010000008.1 GCA_946479405.1 uncultured Vogesella sp. | reverse complement strand
GCCATGTCCACGAACAGGTAGGCGCCGATGCTGTCGGCGATCTCGCGCATGCGCTTCCAGTCGACGATCAGCGAGTAGGCGGAGAAACCGGCCACGATCATCTTCGGCTGGTATTCATTGGCCATGCGCTGCACTTCGTCGTAGTCGATCTCGCCGGTTTCCGGGTTCAGGCCGTACTGCACGGCGTGGTAGATCTTGCCGGAGAAGTTGACCTTGGCGCCGTGGGTGAGGTGGCCGCCGTGGGCCAGGCTCATGCCGAGCACGGTGTCGTGCGGCTCCAGCAGCGCCATGTACACGGCGGCATTGGCCTGGCTGCCGGAGTGCGGCTGCACGTTGGCGTAATCGGCGCCGAACAGCTGCTTGGCGCGGTCGATGGCCAGCTGCTCTACCACGTCGACGTGTTCGCAGCCGCCGTAGTAGCGCTTGCCGGGGTAGCCCTCGGCGTACTTGTTGGTGAGCTGGCTGCCCTGGGCCTGCATCACGCGCGGGCTGGTGTAGTTTTCGGAGGCAATCAGCTCGATGTGGTCCTGCTGGCGTTGGTCTTCGGCCTGCATGGTGGCCCACAGGGCGTCGTCGAAACCGGCAATCTGCATGTCCTGAGTAAACATTGGGTATCTCCTTGGTCACCGGCGCTGGCGGCAAAAGGTTGGCCGCACCGCGCCTTTAAAACGGGCGGTGACGGGCAGACGGTCTGCTGGGTGTGGCAGACAGATGGATGGGCGTCCGCCCGGTATCACCGGACGATGCCCCCTCTGTCCCTTTGCCTGAGAGATTGCGGCGCAGTGTGTACTGGCCATGCTGCCTTCGGCGAGGCCGCGCGGTTGCGGGCCTACTCTCCAGAGTGCCTGACCAGTGCAGTTCTTTTGCCTGAGAGTTTCTGGGGCGATTCCCCTTCGGCGCTGCCGCCAGGCGCAAAGCCCGGACAGTCTCTCCTGCACTGGTGGCGGCCAACCTTGCAATCGGCCGCGTGGCTTGGCGCAATCTAGAGAAGGCCGCTGTGGCTGTCAACGCATGTCGGACAGTATTCGATGTGCAACTGCAGCATGCGGCGGTGCGGCAGATGCAAAAACACCCCGCCGGCCACCTGGTGTGCCTGCGGGGTGTTGCTGTTGCTGCGTTGCGTCAGACGCTGGCGGCGGTGAAGCGGCGGCGATGGTGCTGCGGGGTTTCCGCTTCATCCAGAATGGCCGCAGCCAGATCTGCCACACTGATGCCGGCCGGGGCGTCGCCAGCCATCAGCAGCTCGTCACCGCCCAGGCGGTAGTGGCCGCTGCGCTCGCCCGGCGCCAGCAGGGCCGGTGGCGACACGAATACCCAGTCCAGTAATGTTTCCTGTTGCAGCAGGTTCAGTGCCTGGCGAGCGCCCTCGGCACCTTCCTTGTATTCGGCGGGGAAGTGCGGGGTGTCGATCAACTGCACACCGGGCGCTACATACAGGCTGCCGGCGCCACCCACCTCGATGAAGCGCGACACACTGGCGGCCTTGACCCCGGCGACGATGGCGGCATGGCCCTGCAGGAACAGCTGGCGAATATCAGCCTTGTCCCAGCCCGGGTTGAAGGCGCTGATCACCACGTCGTGGCTGCGTACCGCGTGGGCAATGCTGTCGGCGTCATAGGCGTTGGCCGCCAGCACCGTCAGGTTGGCCGCAGCAGCAATGCGCTCGGGGCGGCTGACGATGGCGCTGAGCTGATGGCCGCGGGCCAGGGCTTCCTGCTGGATGGCGCTGCCGACAAAGCCGCTGGCGCCGATAAGGGCAATCTTCATGTGGACTCCTTCACGGGGGACAAAACATGAGGACATAGTAGTAAACGGCAGCGAGCTTGATAATCCATGCTATTTTTCATTCATTGTGAAGTGGTGCTACACAAATGGATGAATTGCGCAGTATGGCCGTGTTTGCCACGGTGATTGAAAAAGGGTCGATGAATAGCGCGGCGACGGCGCTGGGCATGACGCCATCGGCGGTGAGCCAGCACGTGCGCCGGCTGGAGCAGCGGCATGGGGTGGTGCTACTGCACCGTACCACTCGCAAGCTTAGCCTGACCGAAGCCGGCAGCCTGTTCTACCAGGGCTGTGCGCAGATGTTGGCCGCCGCGAATCAAGCGGAAAGCCAACTGGCGGCCATGCGCGAGGCGCCCAGCGGCGAGCTGCGCATTTCTGCCCCCAGCGGTTTTGCCGGCGGCGTGCTGAGCGAGGCGCTGGCGCCGTTGTTGGCTGCCAACCCCGGGCTGAGCCTGCAATTGTTTTTTCACGACGAGCTGGTGGATCTGACCGACTTGCGCATCGATCTGGCGTTGCGGGCCGGCAACCTGCCGGATTCCACCCAAGTGGCGCGCTATTTGTGCGACTGGCCGCTGCTGTTGTGTGCGGCGCCGGCTTACCTGGCCGCGGCGGGCGAGCCGCAGCAGCCCGCCGAACTGGCGCGGCACGCCATGATCGGCGTCAACCCGCGTGGTGGCGCGCAGTTTTCGCTGCAATTGGCGCGCGGCGAAGAAGTGCAGTGGTTGCTACTGCCGGCGCGCATTGCCAGCAACAGCATGCTGTCGGCGCGGGCATTCGCGCTGGCTGGTATGGGTATTGCGCTGCAGCCGGAGCCGGAAATCCGCCGTGAACTGGCGGCCGGGCTGCTACAGCAGCTGTTGCCGGAATGGCGGGCGCCCGCGCTTCCCATCTACCTGGTAACGCCACGGCGCGATGCGCAGCCGGCCAAGGTAAGGCATGCGCTGGCTGCCTTGCAGGCGACGCTGGGTAAGTGTGCAGATTGAATATTGTCGTTTGCACGACTGGAATTTTCCGCTGTTTAAACCTAACATGTCGAAATTGTGAATCTGTTTTAAATCAATTCAATGTCATTGTAATGCCGGCTTTATTGCCGAAAGTGCATGAAATTGTTTTCTGGCTATAACAGGAACGGGGATATATCCCGGGTAGTACCATCTACCATCGCAAAAACCAATAAACAGGGGAAAAACCAATCATGTCTTTGCGCACAAAACTGATGGCATTTGTGCTGCTGGTGATAGCAGCACTCGCCGTCGTCTTCTGTGGTGTGGCCTACTGGAAAATGAGCGACACGCTGGAAAGCCAGATTGAAGGCCAGATCAAGATGGCGGCCGATAATAAGGTGAGCTTCGTCTCCGAATGGGTGCAGGTGCGTCAGAACATCGTGGCAGCAGTATTGCCGCGTTTTGGCACCGGCGAACTCAAGCCTATCCTCGATCAGGCACAGAATGCCGGCAAGTTCGACGATATGTACGTTGGCCAGCCGGACAAAACCATGACTCAGTTCACCGGCGGCACCCCGGTACCGCCGGGCTACGATCCGACCGGCCGTCCGTGGTTCCTGGCTGCCAAGGATGCCAATGGCCCGATCGCTTCGCCGCCGTACATCGATGCCGCCACCAAGCGCCCGATCATTACCTTTGCCCAGGCGCGCAAGGATGGTGGCCAGCTGGTAGCCGTGGCCGGTGGTGACGTGACGCTGGCGCGCGTGGTGGAAGAAGTGGTGTCCGCCAAGCTGCCGGGCGATGGCTATGCCTTCCTGATCACTGCCGAAGGCGATGTGATTGCCCACCCGCAGAAAGATTCTGGCCTGAAGAAGATCAGTGACGTGGTGCCGGGCTTTAACCTGGGGGCACTGAACAAGGACGGCCAGATCCAGTTTGCCGATATCGATGGCAGCAAGCAGATGGTGGCGCTGTTCCCGGTGCCGAAAACCAGCTGGCTGCTGGGGGTGATGGTGCCGCACGCAGCCGCAATGGCGCCGGCGCGCCAGCTGATGACGGTGATGGTGGCACTGGCGGTGGCCGGCATGCTGCTGGCCGGTATCTTTGCCTACGTCGGGGTAACCCGCATGCTGTCCGGCCTGGGGAGCCTGCACAAGGCGATGCAGGAAGTGGCCAGCGGCCACGGCGATCTGACCAAGGTACTGCCGGTGGGCAACCGTGACGAGGTGGGACAGATTGCCGACGCCTTCAACCAGTTTGTGGCCAAGCTGCGCGAGATGTTCCTGACCGTGCGTGACGAGTCCGATGCGCTGGCACGCGATGCCTCCGACCTGAGCCGTGTGGCCGAGCAGATCGGCCAGGATTCGCGCGTGCAGTCCACCGAGCTGTCCGCTACCGCGGCCACCATCGAGCAAATCACCGTCAGCATCAACCACATTGCCGACCACGTGGGCGAAACCGAGCAACTGGTGGCGCAGTCGCGTACCAACTCGGTGGAGTCGCATCGCGCCATGGCCGAAGTGGAGCGCGAAGTCGCCTCCATCCAGGAAGCGGTTGCCTCGCTGCATAACGTGATGGGCAGCCTGTCCGGCCAGTCCGAGCAGATCAAGGGGATAGTCGGCGTGATTCGCGACATCGCCGACCAGACCAACCTCTTGGCGCTGAATGCGGCGATTGAAGCCGCCCGTGCCGGCGAATCCGGCCGTGGCTTTGCTGTGGTAGCCGACGAAGTGCGCAAGCTGGCCGAGCGTACCGCCACTGCCACCGTGCAGATCGCCGAGATGATCGATACCGTGATCCGCCGTACCGGTGAAGCCATCGAGCACGCCGACACCACCAACGAGAAGGTGTCTTCTGGTGTAGCATTGTCGCGCCAAGCGGCCGACAAGGTGGAAGTGATCAAGAGCAATGCCGAGGAAATCTCCTCGCGCATGGGCGAGATCACCTCGTCTACGGCAGAGCAGGGGGTGGCAACCAACGAGATGGCTCGCAGTGCCGAGCGCGTGAACGTGATGGCGCAGCAGACCGATACCAGTCTGCAGGACGCACTAGCGACCATCAACGTGCTGGCGCAGCGCGGCGACGAGCTGAAGGCACTGGTTGCACGCTTCAAGCTCTGATCGGTTTCCGTCTTATCCCGCCCCGGCCCGCGCCGGGGTTTTTTATTTGTGGAGCCAGAATTGCACAATCCTTTCAGTCAGTTTTCCCCGGAGACCCCCATCGTGCTGGATGGCGCCATGGCGTCGGAGCTGGAGCGCCGCGGTTGCGATCTCAATGACGCCCTGTGGTCGGCGCGAGTGCTGATCGAGCAGCCGCAGCTGATTCAGGACGTGCACTACGACTACTTCATGGCTGGTGCCGACGTGGCTACCACCGCCAGCTATCAGGCCAGCTTTCCCGGCTTTGCCAAGCGTGGACTGGGCCCAGAAGAATCGGCACGGCTGATGCGGCTGTCGATCGAGCTGGCTCAGGCCGCGCGCGATGCGTTCTGGGCTGACGAACACAACCGGGTTGGCCGCAGCAAGCCGCTGGTGGCCGCCTCGGTCGGCCCGTATGGCGCCATGCTGGCGGATGGCTCGGAGTACCGTGGCCACTATGGCCAGAGCGAACAGCAGCTGATGGATTTCCACCGTCCGCGCATCGCCGCCTTGCTGGCGGCCGGGCCGGATCTGCTGGCCTGCGAGACCATTCCCTGCCAGACGGAGGCGATGGCGATTGCCCGGCTGTTGCAAGAGGAGTTTCCGCAGGCGGTGGCGTGGATCAGCTTCTCTTGCCGCGATGACGCCAACCTGAGCGAAGGCACGCCATTGGCCGCTGCCATCGCTGCGCTGGAACCGTTCGCACAGATTGTCGCCGTTGGGGTGAACTGCACCGCGCCGCGCCATATTGCGCCGCTGCTGCAAGCCGCAGCGCAGGCCAGTGGCAAGCGGCTGCTGACCTACCCGAACTCCGGCGAAGCCTACGATCCGGTAACCAAGACCTGGCATGGCAGCAGCGATCCGCAGGCCTTTGCCGATGCTGCCCGCCAGTGGCGCGCAGCCAGCGCCAGCTGCATCGGCGGTTGCTGCCGTACCACGCCGGATGACATTCGCGCGCTGGCCGGCTGGCTGCGCGGGCACTGATGCCGCGCGGCAATGGGTCGCTGGCCGTTGCCTGAATTAAAAATTGCGTATTGTCTGCCATTTTCTTGCTTAAATGGCAGGCAATTGCGTTTTTGTGGATTCTTGATCTGGGTGCTGGAGGCAAATTGAGTGGAAACGTAAAATGGCGGCTTCTTTTGTTGCGCTGCAATACCCATTATGACCACGCTTAGCCAAACCGCCATGCCGACTCCGGACACCGCCATTGCCCACACCCTGCTGGAAGACGTGCTCGCCATCCTGGTCGGCACCTTGCTGGTGGCGTTTGGTGTCGTGATGTTCAAGCAGGCCGGCCTGCTCACCGGCAGCACCGCCGGCATCGCCTTCCTGATTCACTACCGCACCGGACTGCCGTTCGGCGCCATCTTCTTTACCATCAACCTGCCGTTTTACTGGCTGGCGTGGAAGCGCATGGGCTGGCGTTTCACCCTCAAGACTTTCATCGCGGTGAGCCTGCTGTCACTGTTCACCAGCGTGCACGGCCAATTTCTGCATCTGGGCAGCCTCAACCCGTTCTACACCGGTCTGGTGGGCGGGCTGATGATGGGCATGGGCTTTATCGCACTGTTTCGCCATCAGGCCAGCCTGGGCGGCATCAACATCCTGGCGTTGTACCTGCAGGACCGCTACGGCATCCGCGCCGGCAAGCTGCAACTGGGACTGGACCTGCTGATCCTGCTAGCCTCGTTGCTGCTGGTGAGCTGGCCGGCGCTGCTGGGCTCCATCCTCGGTGCAACGGCATTGAACATGGTGATCGGCTTCAATCACCGCCCGGATCGCTACATCGCCATGTAGCTGTATCGTTGTCCTGACACAAAGGGTTGGCCGCATGCGGGCAACCCTTTTGTTTTTGCCGCCGCCAGCCGGATGTGCGGGCAGGCCGCAGGCACATCCGGGGTGGAACCGCTCAGTGCTGGCGATCCGCCGGGTGGTTCACGCCGTCGTGCACCGGCACCGGCACCGGGCCGAGCTGGTACGGGTGGCGCCTTCCAGGCAGCCGGCGTTGTAGCCGTACTGCAGCGGGTTGCTGCGTCGCTGGTGATGGGTATGCCGCACTCGCCGCAGAAGTCGTGCCGCGCGGTGCGGGTGTTGAACTGGTACTGCCGCAGTTTGTCCGCGCCCTGCATGATGCGGATGCCGGCCAGCAGCACCGAGGCGACGATGGCGCCCTTGCGGCGGCAGATGGCGCAGTCGCAGCGGCGCGGATCGATGCCGTCCGGCAGGTGCAGTTCCAGCACCACCGCGCTGCAGTGGCAGCTGGCGGTGTGGTATTCGCGGATGGGAGTGTTGCCGACCCGCTTGATCATGGTTGCCTGCGGGATGAGTGGCATCGGCCTGATGGTGGCGGGGTTGGGCAGGGCGGCGACTGGCCGTTGGGCGTGGCGGTTGCTGGCGGCGTGGTGCTGCGGCCATCGTGCGATGTGTCGCTGTGATCGCGATGTCCGCTGCGGCCAACGTTTGCTGCTTGTCGTGCGGAACGCCCTCGGTGATGCGCTGGTGTGGTATTTGCCTGGCGGCGTGTCACTGGCCCGCCAGCAACAAAAACCCGGCACGCGGCCGGGTGGGTTTACTGCTTCTGGTGACCGTTCTCGTGGAAGGCCAGGTCGTAGCCGGCGCCGTCGTCTACCGCCAGCGCGTCCTTCAGCCATGGCAGCACGCTTTCCAGCTCGGCCTTCAGCGTCCACGGCGGGTTGACCACGAACATGCCGCTGCCGTGCATGCCAAAACCATCCTGCGACGGTTTGCGTACCGTGAGGCTGACATCCAGCCAGCTGTGGCAGGGCAGTTTTTTCAGCTCGCGCAGCATGTCGCCCACATCCTTGCGCTGCAGCAGCGGATACCAGATGGCGTAGCTGCCGGTGGCAAAACGCTTCAGGGCTTCTTTCATCGCCCGTACCACGTGCTGGTAGTCGCCCTTGTCCTCGTACGGCGGGTCGATCAGTGTCAGCGCGCGGCGCGGCGGCGGCGGCAGGATGGACTTGATGGCCTCGAAGCCGTTGGCTTTTTCCACCTTCACGCGGCGGCCGGCATCGGTAAAGCAGTGCGACAGCAGCTCGAAGTCGCTGGGGTGCAGTTCGAACAGCCGCAGCTTGTCGCTGCCGGCCATGACCTCGGCGGCGAACCACGGCGAGCCCGGGTAGTGGCGCAGCTCGCCATCCGGGTTCATGCCGCGTACCACTTCCAGGTAGCGCTGCACTGCAGCCGGCGCATCGTCGCGCTGCCACAGTCGCGCCACGCCATCGACGTATTCCGCGGTCTTGGTGGCATAGCCTTCGGTCAGGCTGTAGGCACCGGCGCCGGCGTGGGTGTCGATGTACCAGAAAGCACCTTTCTGGCCGAGATAATCAAGAATCTGCACCTCTACCAGGTGCTTGAGTACGTCGGCGTGGTTGCCGGCGTGAAAGGCGTGGCGATAACTGAGCATGGGCGTGGCCGTCAAAAACAGCCGGCCATTGTAACGCAAGGCGGGTTTGCGATCTGCGCGCGCGGTGAAACTTTACCGGTCAGGGGCGGCTTCGCTATGCGTCGTTACTGCTGTCACTGCCGCTTGCTCCGCCGCTTTCGCCCCATCTGGCGCTAGCTTGCGGGGTCGGGCAGGGCTGCGGCGTCGCCCAGCCATGCCGCCGGCAGCGCACTGTCCCAGCCGAATTCGCGCAGCAGGCGGGCGAAATCGCCAGTGAGCGGCGCAGTGAGGCACAGCGGCTCGCCGCTTACCGGGTGCGATAGGCGCAGTTCCACCGCGTGCAGCAGCATGCGGCCAACGTTGAACTGCTGCTGGAAGAAGCGGTTATGCACGCCTTTGCCGTGGGTGGCGTCACCGATGATGGGGTGGGCGATGTGCTTGAGGTGGCGGCGCAGCTGGTGGCGGCGGCCGGTTTCCGGCTGCAGTTCCACCAGCGCATAGCGGCTTTGCGGGTAGCGCTCCACCGCGAACGGCAGCTCGCAGCGCGCCAGCGTGCGGTAGCGGGTGAATGCCGGCTGCGCATTCAGCTGCGCATCGCCATGCACGTATTCGCGCTCGTCCGGCTGGCGGGTGATGGCGTGGTCGATGTCGCCACTGTCCGCCGGGTGGCCGCGTACCACCGCCAGGTAGGTCTTGCCGGGCTGGCGCGCGGCGAAACCGTCGTTGAGCAGCCGTGCGGTGGCGGCATCCAGCGCAAACAGCAGCACACCGCTGGTGCCGCGATCCAGCCGGTGCACAGGGAACACCTGGCGGCCGATCTGGTCGCGCAGCAGCTGTACCGCGAAGCGGGTTTCGCGGCGGTCGATCTCGCTGCGGTGCACCAGCAGGCCGGAAGGCTTGTCGATGGCGATCAGATAGTCGTCGCGGTACAGAACGGTGAGCATGCGGCAAGCCCGGCGGCAAAAGCGCGCATTCTAGCAGCAAGCCGGGGCAGAGGTTGGCCGCATGGCGGCTGCCGCGCTTTCATTCGGCATGATTTGTGCTATCGATGAAGCTTCCCTCCCGCTGCAAGGAACTGCCATGTCGCCCCGTCTGAATGTACTCGCCCTGGCGCTGCTGCTGGGCGCCTGCGCCACTGCACCATCCTTCACCTACACCCCGCTGCCGCAGCAGCCGGAGCTGGCTTCCGGCTATCAGGAAAAACCGGGCTGGGCCACCCGCCACTACGCGGTGGCAGCGGCCAACCCGCTGGCCACCGATGCCGGCCGTCAGGTGCTGGCCGCCGGCGGCAGTGCGCTGGATGCCGCCATTGCGGTGCAGATGGTGCTGGGACTGGTGGAGCCGCAGAGCAGCGGCATCGGCGGCGGCGCCTTCCTGTTGTACTACGACGGTAAGCAGGTGAGCGCCTACGACGGCCGCGAGACTGCGCCGGCGGCGGCCGACGAGCGCCTGTTCCTTAACGCCGACGGCAAGCCGATGGACTTCGACGCCGCGGTAGTGGGCGGGCGCTCGGTAGGCGTGCCGGGGGCGGTGGCGATGCTGGAAATGGCGCACCGCGAGCAGGGCAAGCTGCCGTGGGCGGCGCTGTTCCAGCCGGCCATCCGTCTGGCGGAGCAGGGCTTTGCCGTCAGCCCGCGGCTGTTCACCCTGCTGCAGTCGGAGCGCTACCTGAAGCAGGACCCGGTGGCGGCCGCCTATTTCTATCAGCCGGACGGCCAACCGTGGCCGGTGGGACATGTGTTGCGCAACCAGCCCTACGCCGAGGTGCTGCGCGCCATTGCCGCCCAGGGCAGCAAGGCGCTGCTGCAGGGGCCGGTAGCGGCGGCCATCGTGGCCAAGGTGCGTGGCCATGCGGCCAACCCCGGCCGGCTGACGCTGGCCGATCTGGCCGCCTACCGGCCGAAGAAACGCACCGCGCTGTGCAGTGACTACCGCGCGCGGGAACATGACTACCGGCTGTGCGGCTTTCCGCCGCCGAGCAGCGGCATGCTGGCCATCGGCCAGATCCTGGGCATGCTGAATACCACCCCTGCCGCCAGCTTGCCGCTGCAACAGGGCGCGGACGGCCGTCCGCTGCCGTCGCCGCAATGGCTGCATCTATACACCGAGGCCGCACGGCTGGCGTTTGCCGACCGTGCCAAGTACGTCGGTGACCCTGACTTTGTCGCTGCGCCCGGCGGCAACTGGCAGAGCATGCTGGCGCCGGCCTACCTGGCGGCGCGCGCCGGGCTGATCGGCGAGACCAGTATGAAAACCGCACAGCCCGGCCAGCCCGGCGCACTGTTGGCCGCACTGGGTAGTGCCGCACCGCAGCCGGAGTACGGCACCAGCCATATCAGCATCATCGATGCCGACGGCCACGCGCTGAGCATGACCACTACGGTGGAAGCGCAGTTCGGTTCGCGGCAGATGGTGAACCCGTCCGGCCGTGGCGCGGGCGGTTTTCTGCTCAACAACCAGCTGACCGATTTCAACTTCGCGCCCAATGACGCCGCCGGCCTGCCCACCGCCAACCGGGTGCAGCCGGGCAAGCGGCCGCGCAGTTCGATGAGCCCGACGCTGGTGTTTGACAAGGCCAGCGGCCAGGTGCTGATCAGCGCCGGCAGCCCGGGCGGCGCGCTGATCATCCACTACACCGCCAAGACGCTGTACGCCATGCTCAACTGGGGCATGGACGCGCAGCAGGCGATCAGCCTGCCCAACTTCGGCGCCAGCGGTGCCCCCACCCAGCTGGAGCAGCGCCGCTTCCCGCCGGATACCGTGGCCTGGCTGCAGGCGCACGGCCACGAGGTGCGGGAAACCGAGATGACCAGCGGCCTGCAGGCAATCGGCCGCCGTGACGGTGGTTTCTTCGGCGGTGCCGACCCGCGCCGCGAAGGGGTGGTGATGGGCGACTGATGCCGCCCGGCATGGCAAAAAGCCCTTGCGCGGTGCGCAAGGGCTTGGTCGTGGGGTGCTGCGTGGCAGCCGGTCTGCTGGCTGGCGCGTGAGGCGGGCGGCGGCTCAGTCGTCCCAGGCCGGTGCCAGTCCGTCCGGGTTGACCTGGCGCTCGCCGCGCTCCAGCGCGTCGATGGCGGCCATGTCATCCGCGCCCAGCTGCAGGTGGCTGGCGGCCAGGTTGCCCTGCAGGTTGTCGCGGCGGGTGGAGGACGGAATCACCGCGTAGCCGTGCTGCAGTGCCCAGGCCAGCGTCACCTGCGCCGCGCTGGCGCCGAGGCGGCCGGCAATGGCCTGGATCACCGGCTCCTGCAGTAGTTTACCGTAGCCCAGGGTCATGTAGGAGGTGACGGCAATGCCTTGCTCGCGCAGGAAGGCGGTTAGCCGGCGGTTCTGCAGGTAGGGGCTGAGTTCGATCTGGTTGGTGGCGATCTCGCCGGCACCCACCACCGCGATGGCACGCTGCGTCAGCGCGATATTGAAGTTGGAGATGCCGATCTGCCGCGTCAGCCCCTGCGCCTTGGCCTCGGCCAGCGCCGCCATGTATTCCTCCAGCGGCGTGGCGCCGCCCGGCGCCGGCCAGTGGATCAGCGTCAGATCCACCACGTCGGTGCGCAGCTTGTCCAGGCTGGCGCGCAGGCTGGGGATCAGCTTGTCGGCGGCGTAGTTGGCGGTCCAGATCTTGGTGGTGAGGAACAGCTCGCTGCGCGCCACGCCGGATTCGGCAATCGCCTGGCCAACTTCGGCCTCGTTGTCGTAGATCTGTGCGGTGTCGATGGCGCGGTAGCCCAGTTGCAGTGCAGTGCGCACCGAGTCGATGACGGTCTGGCCCTGCAGGCGGAAGGTGCCGACGCCGAATGCCGGAATGCTCATGCTGTGTCCTTGTTCAGTAGTGAGAAGTCAGAAAGGTTGGCCGCAGGCGGTGCCGGCGGCCTGATTGGTCAATGCGCCGTCAGCGGGCTGGCCGGGCGGGCCAGCGGGTCGTGCCCGGCGCGGCGATCGAGCCGGCCAGACCAGCCGGTGAGCAGCCAGGCGGCCAGCACGATCAGCGCGCCGATCCACGGCGTGTGCATGATGCCGAGGCGGGCCACGATGTGGCCGCCGGCCCAGGCGCCGAAGGCGATGCCGATATTGAAGGCGGCGATGTTCAGGCCGGAGGCCACGTCCACCGCCTGCGGCGCGGCGCGTTCCGCCTGCTGCACCACGTACAGCTGCAGCCCGGCCACGTTGCCGAACGCCACCGCGCCCCACAGCAGCACGGTCAGCACCACCAGCCATTTCGACGCCGCGGTCAGCGTCAGCAACAGCAGCACCGCCGCCAGGCCGGCAAAGATGATCTGCAGCGCGCGTACCGGGCCGAGGCGATCGGCCAGCCGGCCGCCCCACACATTGCCCACCGCCACGCTGACACCGTAGGCCAGCATCACCAGGCTCACCGCCGCGGCGGGGAAGCCGCTGACCTGTTGCAGCATCGGCGCCAGGTAGGTAAAGGCGGTGAAGGAGCCGCCGTAGCCCAGCGCGGTCATGGCGTACACCAGTAGCAACCGCGGCTTGGCCAGTACCGCCAACTGGCTGGCCAGTGACGCGGGCGCCGGGCGGGCGAGATGGCGCGGCACCAGCAGCAGGCTGCCGACAAAGGCCACCACCCCCAACAGTGATACCGCCAGGAAGGTGCTCTGCCAGCCGAACAGCTGGCCGATCCAGGTGCCCAGCGGCACGCCGCTGACCAACGCCACGGTCAGGCCGGAGAACATCATGGCAATGGCGCTGGCGGCCTTTTCGCGCGGCACCAGGCCGGTGGCGATGGTGGAGCCGATGGAGAAGAACACGCCGTGCGCCAGGCCGGTGAGGAGGCGCGCCATGATCAGCGCCTGGTAGCCGGGCGCCTGCCAGGCCACCAGATTGCCGACGGTGAACAGCGCCATCAGGCTCAACAGCAGCGCCTTGCGCGGCATGCGGTTGCTCAGCGCGGTAAGCAGCGGCGCGCCTACCGCCACGCCCAGGGCGTACAGGCTGACCAGCAGCCCGGCGGATGGCAGCGACACCTGCAGGTCGGCAGCAATGGTGGGAATCAGACCGACAATCACGAATTCCGTGGTGCCGATGGCGAAGGCGCTCAGCGTCAGCGCCCAGAGAGCAAGTGGCATGGATCGCTCCTTGGTTAACAAGTAATGCGGCGATTATCTGTGCTTGTGTTGCCGGGAAAAATGGCGGTAAATGGCAAAATCTTGTGACTGGAAATCAACAATGCTATCCAGCGATACCCTGGGCGTATTCGTGACGGTGATCGAGGCCGGCTCCTTCACCGCCGCGGCCGAGCGGCTGGGGCTGACGCCGTCCGGCATCAGTCGCAGCATCGCCAAGCTGGAAACGCAGCTGGGCGTGCGGCTGATCACCCGCACCACGCGGCGGCTGGACCTGACCGAGGAAGGGCAGTGGCTGCTGGCCAATGCGCGCGACATCCTGGCGCGGCTGCAGGACGCCGCGCTCACCCTGCAATCGGCGGCGGAGCACCCGTCCGGCCTGCTGCGCGTCAACGCCGCCACCCCGGTGTTCAACCACCTGCTGGCGCCGCTGCTGCCGGAATTCCAGCGCCGCTACCCGCGCATCCGCCTGGAGCTGGTGAGCGGCGAAACCATCGTCGATCTGATCGAAGAACGCGCCGATGTGGCGATACGGGTGGGGCAGCTGCAGGACTCCACCCTCAGCGCACGGCTGCTGTGCGAAAGCCGCTTGCGGCTGCTGGCGGCGCCGGCCTACCTGCAACGTTGCGGCCAACCTGCGACGGTGGCGGAACTGGCCGGGCACAGCCTGCTGGGCTTTACCCAGCCTTCGTCGTTGAACATCTGGCCGCTGCGCCACGCCGGCGGCGACGGTTACCCGGTGGACGCGGCGATCAGTACTTCCAACGGCGAAACGCTGCGCCACCTGGTGCTGCACGGCAGCGGCATCGCCTGCCTGTCGGATTTTCTGGTGGGGGAGGATGTGCGCGCCGGGCGGCTGGTGGAGGTGTTGCCGGAACAGACGCTGGACTGGCGGCAGCCAATCTGGGCGGTGTACTACCGGCAGGGCTTTCTGGCGGCGCGGGTGTCGCACTTCGTCGCCTTTCTGGCCGAGCAGCTGCAGGGCCGGCAGCCGGGGTAGGCTCGCCCGCCACCACATGAACAATGCGGCCCCGCCGCGAGGCGTGAGCCGCATTGTCCTGCCGGCAACGGCCAAGGTTGGCCGCAAGCCGCTTACGCTGTCCGGCGGTTGGCGCTGTGACCGGCCGTGCCGGCCTGAGTGCCGGGTTCCGGAATCGGCTCGATACGACCGAGCAGGAACATGAAGGCTGCCATGCCGATCAGCAGCATCACGCCGGCTACCAGAAAGGCATTGCTGAACGAGTGGGTGCTGCCGACGATGATGCCGGTGACGATGGGGGCGATGGCGCCCATCATGTTGTTGGCGAAGTTCATGATGCCGCCCACGGTGCCGGTGCCGCCCTGCGGCGCGATCAGCGACGGCAGCGACCAGCCCACCGGTGCGGCGGCGGCCAGGCCGCTCAGCGCAATGGTGATCCACACGATGGCAACGTACGGGTCCTGCGTGGTGGTGGTGCCGAACACCGCCAGCCCCAGCGTCATGCCGCCCAGCAGCACGCCCTTGCGCACGCGGGTTTCATCGTGGCCACGGGAAATCAGGTGGTCGATCAGCCAGCCGCCCACCAGCAGGTCGGACAGGGTGGCGAAGATCCATGGAATGGTGGAGAACCAGGCCGATTTCAGGATGCTCATGTGCATGCTCTGCACCAGGTAGCCCGGCAGCCAGGTCAGGAACAGGTAGAACACATAACCGTAGGCGGCAAAACCGATGGACAGCCCCCACACTTTGCGCTGGCGCAGCAGGTAGCCCAGCATCTGCAGCGAGCCGCCGCGGGCGCCGCCTTCCGGCGTGGCGCCGCCATCCACGATGTGGCGGTATTCCTCGGCTGACAGCTTGCTGTCCTGGCTCGGGTCGCGGTAGATGGCCCAGAAGGCGATGAAGTACAGCAGGCTCAGCACCGCCGTCAGGCCAAAGCCCCAGCGCCAGCCCAGATGCACCACTGCCAGCGCCACCAGCGGCACGCCGATCACGTTGGAGAACTTGGCGGCGGCATCGAAGATCGCCGTGGCCATGGCGCGCTCGCGGCGCGGGAACCAGTAACCGGTGGCCTTGGAACTGGCCGGGAAGCCCGGCGCCTCGGCCACGCCCAGCAGCGCACGAGCGGCGAAGATGCCGCCAAAACCGCCGGCCAGCGCGGTGAGGGTGGCGGCCACGCCCCACAGGAACGCGCCCCAGCGGCCAACCTTACTCACGCCGAAGCGGTCCAGAATCATCCCGGTGGGAATCTGCAGCAACGCATAGGTCCAGAAAAAGGCGCTGAACAGCAGGCCCAGGTCGCTGTTGTCGAGGTGGAACTCGCTTTGCAGCTGCGGTGCGGCCACCGACAGGCTGATGCGGTCGAAGTAGTTCACCAGGATGCCGATACCCAGCAGGGTACCGATCTGCCAGCGGCGGCCGCCGCGTGGTGTGCTTGCAGTCATGGATGTGTCTCCTCTGATTCTCTGGTTGTGTGTGTTGTTACTGCTGGCTTGACCGCAGGGAGAGGCGGTCGAGAATACGTTGTGTGATGGCCTCCGGCGACTCGCCCACGTTCACAGTGAGCGCGTTTTCGTCGGCGGCGGGCGGTTCCAGGTCGGCAAACTGGCTGGCCAGCAGGCTGGTGGGCATGAAGTGGGCACCGCGCTGCTGCATGCGCGGCGCGATCTGCTCCGCGCTGCCGGCCAGGTGTACGAACAGGATGTCCGGGTCGGCCGCGCGCAGGATGTCGCGGTAGCGACGCTTCAGCGCCGAGCAGGCCAGCACGCTACCGCTGCCGGCGTGGCGGCCGGCGGCCAGCTGCGTGGCCAGGCTCTGCAGCCAGCCCTGGCGGTGCTGGTCATCCAGCGGCACGCCGGCGCTCATCAGCGCGATGTTTTCCGGCGGGTGGAAGCTGTCGCCTTCGATGAAGGCGGCGTCCAGCGCGGCGGCCAGCGCCTGACCGATGTGGCTCTTGCCGCAGCCGGCCACGCCCATGATCACGATATTGTTTGCTGTCATGTTAGCGCTAACATTGTGAGGAAAAAAAAGTTGGCCGCATGTCGGCCAACGCGATGGCGCAATGTTAGCGCTAACAAATTTTGCTATGCAATGCCCGCCAAGCGATAAATTCGGAGTGGGTGGCTCAGCTGCTTTGTCGATGTTGCAGCGCAAAACCCAGGTCGATACAGGCCGGCGCCGCCGTTTCACCACGCAGTCGCGCCAGCAGTTGTTGCGCTGCAATGCGGCCAATGTCATGGCGAGGTGTGGCAATTGTGGTCAATGGCGGGGTGGTCCAGGCGGCGGGCGCCAGGTCGTTGAAGCCGGCCACCGCCAGTTGGCCGGGCACGGTGATGCCGCGCTGCTGGCAGCGCGCCAGCAGGCCGATGGCCAGGTCGTCGTTACAGCAGAACACCGCGTCGCAATCCGGCTGTGCGGCCAACAGTGCATCCAGCATGTCGGCGCCCATCTGCATGCTGGACGGCCGCGGGTCCAGCAGCTCGCGCGCTGGCTGGTAGCAGCCGGCGGCACCGAGGGCCGCACGGTAGCCGTCCAGGCGCTTTTGCACCCGTTCATCCAGCTGCGCGCCGAGGAATGCGATGCGGCGGCGGCCGCGTGCTAGCAGGTGCTCGCACATTGCCCGCCCGGCGTCTTCCTGCGAAAACCCGACGCAGTCTCGGCCATCGCTGGCCAGATCCATCATGTGTACCGCCGGCAACTGGTGGCGCGCCAGCAGCTGGCAGAACTCATCACTCTGCGCCAGCCCGGTCAGCAGCAGGCCGTCCGGGCTGTGCTCCAGGTAGGCGCGCAGCAGCTGCAGCTCCTGCCCGGCGTCGTAGTGGGTGTTGCCGATCAGCATCTGGTAGCCGGCCGGCTGCAGCACTTCTTCGATGCCGGCCAGGGTGTCGATGAACACGGTGTTGCTCAGCGACGGAATCAGCACCAGCACGGTATGCGAGCGGGCAGAGGCCAGGTGGCGGGCGGCGCGGTTGGGTACGTAGCCCAGCTGCTCCACCACCGTCAGCACCTTCTGCCGCAGCGTCTCCGACACCTTGTCCGGCGTGTGCAGCACGCGCGACACGGTGATGGCGCTGACGCCGGCGGCCAGGCCGACGTCGTGCAGGGTGACGCCGCTGCCGGCGCGGATTCGGGACTTTCTGGGCATGATGGATGCTTGCAGGCTGGAAACAGCGCCGATTCTAGCGCAGCGCCAGCGTTTGATCAGCGCCGGCCGCCGGATGTGCGCGCGGTTGGCGGGTGGTGGCTTGCCTGTGCTGCGTGCCAAATGGTCGCCGCCAGGCTCGCGCCGGCGGCGTAGCGGTGTCCAAGGTTGGCCGCAGGATGGTTACACACCTTCCACGTTGTTCTGCACGTCGCTTTCGGTCAGTACTTCCTGCGCCCACACCACCGCATCCATATAGAGACTGGTGACCTGCTCCAGACTGACGCGCTGGGCGGCGCACAGGGCGGCAATGCGCTCGCTGTCGTCGTTCTCGCAGGCCAGCGCCAGTTGCAGCGGCGCGGCGAACAGTCCCTTGTTGTTGAGCAGGGCATCGGCAATGGTGATCGGCAGATCCAGCGGGGCCAGCGCTTCGGCCTGGCTGGTGTGCAGCAGCGCGCCCAGCATGGAGAACATGCCGGTAAGGAACAGGTGCTCGGCTTCCAGCCGGTTGCCATTCACCAGCCCCAGTTGTTCCATGAAGCGGCCGCGGATCAGCGATTTTTCCATCAGCGTCACCGCGGCGCCGCTGTCGCTTTCTGCGGTGAACAGCAGCAGCGACAGCCATTTGAACAGGTTGTCGCGGCCCAGCAGCATGATGCTTTCTTCGATGCTCTGCACCTTGCGCGCCAGGCCATTTATCGGCGAGTTGACGTAGCGCAGCAGCTTGAACAGCAGCAGCGAGTCCAGCTTGAACTGCGCCTCGATGCTGGCTGGCGGCGCCTCGGCGCGCAGCAGGCGCATGATTTCCAGCACGCGGCCCTGGTTGGGCGCTTCTTTCTTGCTGCTTCTGGGCTGCGCCACGCCCAGATAGGAGCCGTGGAACAGGGCGAAATGCTGGCTGCCCGGCGAGTGCTGGCACAGTGCCAGTTCTTCGGCCGAGTTGATGTTGCGTGCCAGCCAGCGTAGATGGCTGAAGCGCTGCGGCAGCTGCTCCAGCAGCGGAAACAGCGCGCGGGTGTTGGGGGCGGCAAAGTCCAGCACCAGGTAGTCCATGCGCTGGTACAGCGCCAGCGCGCTGGACTGGCTGCCAAAGCGCGCCGGCTCGGTTGCAAAGCGCCAGCCGGCCTGACGCAGCGCATCTAGCCGGGCCAGCAGGGCCTCATCCAGCACATCGCCTTCCTGCGCTTCCAGCACGAAGATGCAGCTGGTCAGCGGCAGGTCCTGCGTGGCGAGGTCATCCAGCGAGGCCAGCGACAAATGGATGAAGGCACGGCGGTAGGCCAGCAGGCGGAACACATTCATGTTGCGCAGAGTGTTGAGCAGCAGCTGGTCGAAGGTACGCTGGTGCGCCCGCGATTTGGCTTGTCCCAGGCTGGCCTTGACCACGAACTCGTAAGCCACCACGCGTTGCGATTTGTCCTGCAGCGGCTGGTGGGCGACAAAGCCCAGCGATTGCACCTGGTCCAGCGGCGCCGGGGTATCTGCCGAGGGGGCGGGCCGGGCGTCCGCAACCGGGGTGGTGCGGGGTGGGGCTGCTGGCCGGGTGGTGGTTGCACTTTCCGCTTGCTTGTCCTTGCCAAGCAGGCCACCAAACAGTTTTTTCAGCATAGGTAGGCGTCCGGTGAGCTGGGTTATAAGCAGGGCTGGTTAAATCGGGAATCTAGCAATTATGGCAGTTGATCCGGAGAAAAACTGCCCGCTGCGGGCGGTTGGCCTGTGCCAGCCGCCTCGGGTGCGGGGCATTATGCCTGCACGTCATCAAACCCGTGGCAGCTGGCGTTTCCTCGGCGGCAAACCATTGCGGCTGCTGCTGCGTAGAGGGCGTGATTATGCCGGCAATCGCCAGTGGTGGCACCGCTCCAGACGGGGCGTGCTATTCATTGCTGCGTGGCTGGAGCCGTATGCCTGCCCAGGGGCTGCCAGCCAGATCGCCCTGAACTTGTTGCGTGATGGCGCTCCAGTCGCCGGCAGCCTGTTCTTGCTGGAAGCTGGTGCCGCGGTAGTGAAAAGTCTGGGTGCCGACCGGGTAGGCGCTGCCGGCGATAATGATGAAGTTCCCGGTGGCGATCTTGTGCAGCAATGTCTTGAAAAAGCCGCACTTGGGCGTACCGGGCTCAAGCTGCTCTGCATAGGCCAGCTGTGCCGGCTCTGCGCTCTCTGGGCAGACGCCCACCACGGCAGACAGCAGGTAGCTGCCGGCGTAGCTCAGCTGCCCTGCTTGCACCTGCACGCTGCTTGCCTGACTCAGTGAAGCGGGGAAATAAGCGAAATACAGGCTGTTGTCGCCGGGCATGCCGGATCCGAAGGATGCGGCGACTGCCTGGTAGCGGCCCGGTAGGGCATTCAGCAGATAGATACGGCCATCGCTGGCAAAGCTGGAAGTCAGTAGCTTGTCGTCGCAATTTTTCTCGGCCGGCTGACACTGGCGGGCAAAGTAGACTGTATCGGCGCGGTAGTTTGCCATGCCGGATAGTCGTACCTTCAGCCCTAGCAGCAGACCGGCACTATCGGCCTGTTGCGGCGGCGGGATCGGGCGTGACACGGTGGCGCAGCCGGCGAGAAACGACAAGGCCAGTACGATGGCAGCGAAACGTGTGCTCATTGGCGCCTGCCTTGGCGGTATCACCGTATGAGTGTAGCCGGTGGCAGGGGCTCGGCAAGAGCGGGAACGGAGTGGGCGGGGCGGAGTGATTACGCGCTGTGGCCAACGTTGGCCGCAGCGCGTGGCGTTTATGCCGGGTTTACTTGACGGCGGCCTTACTGAAATCCACGCGTCCGAACGGGTTGACCTGGTAGCCGCTGACATTGCTGCTGGTCAGCGTGGCGGCTGTGGGGTGGGCCAGCGGCAGCCACAGTGCCTGCTCCTTGATGATCTGCTGCGCGCGGGCGTAGTTGGCGGCGCGCAGCTTCGGGTTGGCCACATGGCGGGCATCGGTGATCAGCTTGTCCAGCGCCGGGTCGCAGTAGCGGGCGAAGTTGGTGCCGGACTGCACCGCGGCGCAGCTGAATTGCGGGGTGAGGAAGTTGTCGGCATCGCCGTTGTCACCGGCCCAGCCCATGAACAGCAGGTCGTGCTCGCCGGCCTTGCCGCGCTTGATCAGCTCGCCCCATTCTAGCACCTTGATCTCGGCCTTGATGCCGACCTTGGCCAGATCGGCCTGCAGCACTTCGGCGCCGGCTTTCGGGTTCGGGTTCAGCGTGCTGCCGGTGGGACGTACCCAGATGGTGGTGTCAAATCCGTTGCCGTAGCCAGCCTCGGCCAGCAGTTTTTTGGCGCGGGCGATGTCCTGCGGGTAGTCCTTGATCGCCTTGTTGTAGCCGAAGGTGGAGGGCGGGAACGGGTTGTTGGCCGCCACGGCGCTGCCGACAAACACCACTTTCAGGTAGTTGGCCTTGTCGAACGCCAGGTTCACCGCCTGGCGTACACGCTTGTCGTCAAATGGCTTGTGCTGGCTGTTCAGCGCCACGAAGGCAGTGGAGAACATCGGCGTGCTCAGCACTTTCACCCGTGCATCGCCGGCGACATCGTTGATGTCCTGCGGCTTGGGGCTGAGCGCAATCTGGCACTCGCCAGCCTTCAGCTTCTGTGCGCGCACCGCGCTGTCCGGGGTGATGGCGTAGATCAGCCGCTCTGCCGGGGGCTTGCCGCCAAAGTAGGCCGGGTTGGCCGCATAGCGCACCGCGCTGTCCTTGGCCAGGCTCTGGAACACGAACGGCCCGGTGCCGACCGGCTGGCTGTTGAGCTGCTCGAAGTTGCCGGCCTTGGCCAGCTGCTCGGCGTATTCGGCGGAGTAGATGCTGGCAAAGCCCATGGTCAGCAGCGGCAGCAGGGTGGCGTCCGGCTGGTTCAGCTCGAAGCGCACGGTGCGGGCATCCACCTTCACCACCGCCTTGATCAGCTTGTCCAGCTGGAACGATTTGGCGTGCGGGTAGCCGGTGGGCGCGGTCTTGTACCACGGGTGCGCCGGATCCAGCATGCGCTGGAAGCTGAATACCACGTCGTCAGCATTGAGCGGGCGGCTGGGCTTGAACCAGGCAGTCTTGTGGAAGCTGACGCCGGGGCGCAGGGTGAAGGTGATGGCCTGGCCGTCGTCGGCCACTTTCCAGCTGCTGGCCAGGCTGGGTACTACCTTGCCGGCGCGGGCGTCGTAGTCCACCAGGCGGTTGAAGATCACATCGGCGCTGGCATTGGTGGTGGTCAGCGAGTTGTAGCGCACCACGTCGAAGCCTTCCGGGCTGGCTTCGGTGCACACGGTCAGGGGTTTGGCGTAGGCGGTGGTGCCACAGGCCAGTACGGCGGCCAGCAGGGTCAGTTGGGTGCGCATGCAATCTCTCCACAAGGCAAAACGGCGCAGGGCTGCGCCGTTACGGTGTCAAAGGCAAAAACAATGGCGCAAGCATAACCCGATTGCCGGGCGGGCAGCCAAGCAAAAAATCCGCTAAGCATATGCCGCTTTCGTCGCAGGGTCGGTTTAGCCGTAGCGCTGCAGCAAGGGGGTGGCGGTCTTGTGCAGCAATGCCGACAGCGTGGCAAGCGCCAGCTGCTGGCGCTTGCTCAGGTGGCGGGCGTACACCGCGCTGTATTCCAGCTGCGGCTCGCCGCCGCGATGGCGCTTGAACGAGCCGGCGCCGGCGCTGTAGTGCAGTCGCAGCCCGCGCTGGCGTGCCTCGCGCAGCAGCAGCGCCATCAGTCTGCGGTATAGACCAAGCGCCGCGGGCAGGCGGGTGTCGTAGCCCAGCATCGGCGTGGTCAACCAGCCGTGGCGCGCGTACAGGCCGATGCAGCCCACCACATTGCCGCCCAGCTCCAGCGCGTACAGTTCCAGAAAGCGCTGTTCGTGGCACAGGCGGAAGAAGCGGCTGCTGAAATCCGGGTTCAGCGCCGAGTGCTTGTCGATGAACAGGTCACGAAAGCAGTACTGCAGCTGCGGCAGCTGTTCGGCGCGGATGTCGTCCGGCCCCAGCAGGCGCAGGTCTGGCTGGTCCAGCAGTGCCTGGTCGCGCTTGACATTGCTGCGCCGCCACAGCGCCGGTGCCTGCGGGTCGCACAGGTAGACCAGTCGCGCCGGCAGCAGGGTCCAGCCCTGTGCGGCCAACTGTTGCGGCAAGCCCGGGTTGGCCGCGGCGCAGACATTGCGCAGCAGCAGCGGCTGTTCCGGCTGTTGCGCCAGCAGGCTGTCGCGCAGTTCGACCAGCTCGGCCGGCTGCCAATCTGGCTGCAGATTGGTGGACAGCAGCCAGTTGCCCGGCAGCAGCGCGCTGTCCAGCCGCGCGGCGCTGATCAAGCCGGACAGCGGCGAGGCGGCCAACGTGGCCAGTGCCTGCACCCGGCTGCCATGGCGCCGCGCCTCGGCTTGCGGGTAACGCAGCCAGGCCGAGCGCGGGCTGGCCACGTAGCTGTCCTGCGCCGAGAACTGCGCCAGTTGCGTCACCGGCAGCGGCCCGTGTCGGCTAGGGCAGACGCTGATCTGGCACGGCGCATTGCTTACCCAGTGCTGGCCGCCATGGCGCTGCGCCAGTTGCAGCCAGCTGGCATGCGCGTCCAGTGCCAGTGGCTGATGCAGCCGGATCATGTGCGTTTGCTGTACACGTGCACGCCGCCGTAGATGGCGGAGCGGTCGCGGGCATGCAGGCTGCGGTTGGTAGCCGGGTCGGTGTGCCAGCAGGTCAGCAACTGCGGCGCCAGCCGGCCCTCCAGCGGCGAGCGGCTGCCGCCGGTGCGGAACACCACTCGCGCGCCTGGCGCGGCGGTGCGGGTGATCTGGCGCCACAGCGCATTGAGCTGGGCATCGTCCATCCAGTCCTGCGCATCCAGCAGCAGGTAGCCATCCAGCGACTGCGGTGCGCAGCCGTCCAGAAAGTCGGTCAGCGAGCCATGGTGGCTGAGTAGCCGCGACAGATTGTGGCGGATGGTTTCGTAGTGGCGCGATTGCAGATACATCGGCAGCGCCTCCTGCTGTGTCAGGTCGTAGCGGCGGGCAAACGCCTGCTGTGCAAACGGGTTGCCGGCCAGCGGAAAATCGCAGGCCAGCCGCTGCAGCCGCTCGTGGAACAGCGTGGCCAGGTCGCCGCCGGCATCGGCGCGCAGCGAGGCAAACTGCGCCGGAGGAATGCCCATGCTGTACAGCAGGCTCTCGCGGCGGGCGAGGAAGCGTAGCAGCGGATGGCGGAACACCGGCGCCAGGTGGCGCTGGAACAGCTCACGCTGCTCTTGCAGGTTGGCCGCATCGGCGATCTTGCCGAGGTTGCCACCCAGCAGCCGCGTCATGACGTGGCCAAAGCCGATAAAGCGCCCCAGCAGACCGTGGCGGTAGCCGTGGCGCGCAAACTGCTGGTAGCGCTGGCGGCCGCGCCAGTCCTTGCCTTCCCAGTACTGGCGGGCTGCCACCGGCAGCTGTGGCGCCACGTAGCGGCGAAAGCGCTGCGGATTGTGCTTGCGGTCGGCGCTGCCGAGGAAGTCTAGCAGCGTCTGGTAATCGGGCAGGGTGGCGAAGGCGGTTTTCTTCAGCGCCAGCATCGCCAGATGGCTGTGGTTCAGGTCCACCGCGTGCACCACCGCCGGCTGCTGGCTGAGGTAGGCCAGCGCATTGCAGCCGCCGGAAGCGATGGTGAGCAGGCGCGCACCGGGTTGCAGCTGCAGTGCCTCGATGTCGATCTGCGGATCTTCCCAGATCTGCGCATAGACCAGCTGGCTGAACCAGCGCGCAAACAGCCGGTCGCCCAGCGCTTTCAGCCCGGTGGTGGTGGAATTGTTGACGGCTTGGTGAACCAGGGTATGCGTGCCCATGCTGACTCCCGCGGTGGCGTTTAGCGCATGGTGCCCGTGCTGCATGGCAGTGTTGTGACGGCCGGATGTGGGAATTGTGTCAGCCACAAAGTTGGCCGCATGGCGCGGCCCCGTGCTGGTGCGCAGGGTTGGCAGAATGGTGCTGGCTATTGTGTTTGCGGGGATGGGCTGACAACTTGAAAGCCATTGGTTTCAAACCATCTTATTGATTTTGAAAGGCGGGGGGTGATGGTAGGGAAATTGCAAATTAATGTTGTTTGACGCGTAGATTGTGCCCAATATGAAGCGTGCTTGACCCATGACGAATCATTGATTTACCGCGCTTGCGGGGTGTGGCCCGTTGATCAATCAGGCCGGCAAGGCGGTAGTCAGAAGGCAGCATTTCCAGCGAGGAAGGTGCGCTTCGCATTTTATAAAGAGGCATTATTTTGTGGCTCAGTTTTGAATCCAGACTGCTGGCGGCCATCTCGGCCGCCGTGCTGGTGGTGGCGGCGCTGTCGCTCACCATCTGGAAGGTTGCCGACGATGCCACCCGTTCAGCCCAATGGGTTTCCCATACCCATGAGCTGCTCCACCTGCTGGCGCGCACCCGCGGCTATACCCTGCAGGTGGAGCTGACCTCGCAGGGCTTTCGGCTGAAAGGCGATCCGGCCTATCTGCAGGAACGGGATGAGGCCATTTCTTCCCGCGAAAATTCATTGCAGTCGATCCGTCGCCTGATTACCGACAACCCGCAACAACTGCAGCGCTGGGAGCAGCTGCGCCAGGTGATCAGCCAGCGGCTGGCCATTGCCCGCCAGATAGAACATTTGCGCAAAACCCAGGGGCTGCAGGCGGCCAACGCCTACGTGGCCCAGGCGCCACTGCAGCAAACCCGCGTGCTGGCCTACCAGCTGCTTAGCGAGATGGACAGGGAAGAGCGGCGCCTGCTGGCGCTGCGGGACAAGGCATATGAGGCTGCACGGCAGACGCTGGTGCGTGCCGGCACCCTGGTCGGCGGCATGCTGGTGTTGCTGTTGGTGGCGACTTACCTGCTGGTACGGCGGCAGATGCACGCCACCGAGGAAAACCGGCGCGCACTGGCCGACAGTGAGGAAAGCCTGGCCACCACGCTGCATTCGATCGGCGATGCGGTGCTGGCCACCGACACCGTTGGCCGCATAACCCGCATGAACGAGGTGGCCGAGCAGCTTACCGGCTGGTCGCACGCGCAGGCCATTGGCCAGCCGGTGCAGGCGGTGTTCCGCATCGTCAACGAGCAGACGCGCGAGCCGGCGGTGGACCCGGTGGCGGCGGTACTGGCCTCTGGCAGCACGCAGGCGCTGGCCAACCACACCGCGCTGATCGCTCGCGACGGCAGCGAATGCCCGATTGCGGACAGCGCCGCACCGATCCGCGATACCGCTGGTGAACTGCGTGGCGTGGTGCTGGTGTTCCGTGACGTGAGTACCGAGCGCCGGGCCGAGCAAACCATTCGCGAGCAAAACGCCATGCTGGCATTGCATGTGCGCGAGCGAACCGCGCAGTGGCACGCCAGCGAGGATCACCTGCGTAGTGTCATCGGCACGGTGCCGGCGCTGATCGCCTATGTGAATGCCGAGCGCCGCTATGTGTATGTCAACGAGCAATACCGCCAGTGTTTTTCCCCGGACATGACCGACCTGGCTGGCCACGCGGTGGCGGATATTCTGGGCGCGGAGCGCTATGCCATTGCCCGCCCCCTGATCGACAAGGTGTTGCAGGGGGAGCCGCAAAGCTATGACTGGCAGCCGTTTGCCGGCGTCTGGCAGAGCATCCGCTATGTGCCGAAGCCGGATGCGGACGGGCGGATCGCCGGTTACTACGTGCTGGGTACCGACATCACCGCGCGCAAGCAGTCCGAAGAGCAGATCGTATCGCTCAATACGGAGCTGGCGATGCGGGTGCGGGAGCTGGAGCACGTCACCCGCGCCCTGCGCACCCTCAGCGCCGGCAACCGGGCGATGCTGCGCGCCCGCGATGAACAGCAGCTGCTGGACAGCATGTGCCAGGCCATTGTGCAGGCCGGCGGCTACAGCATGGCGGTGATCTGGTATCTGCAGGAAGGCAGCCAGGTGCAACTGCGCCCGATGGCGCACGAGGGCTACCCGGGCGGGCTGGAGGCCTTGCGGGAGCTGGGTCTACGCGTCGACGACAGCGAGCGCGGCCAGAGCGTGTCTCCCCGCGCCATCCGTAGCGGCGAAGTGCAGCTGGTGCGCGACATGCAGCTTGATCCGCACCACGCGCCGTGGCGTGACCAGCTGCACGGCCCGACCTCCGGGCTGGCCTGCCCGCTGTGGGTGGGCGGCAAGGTTATCGGCGCGTTGACCATTTACGATGCCGTGGCCGACACCTTCGATGCCGACGAAATCGCGCTGCTGACCGAGTCCAGCGAAGACCTGGCCTTTGGCATCGCCACCTTGCGCACCCAGGCGGAGCAGGAGCAAACCCGCGCCACCATGCACCACATGATGCGTTACGACGCGCTGACCGGGCTGCCCAACGTGCTGCAGTTCGAGGAGGTGCTGTCCGCCGCCATCACCGCCTGCGCGCAGAGCGGGCAGCAGCTGGCGACGCTGCAGTTCAATATCGAGCGGCTGGGCGAGATCAATGACGCGCTGGGCTTTATCTACGGCGACCAGATCCTGTGCGACTTCGGCAGCCGCCTGCAAAGCAGCGTGCCGCCGCCGGCGCTGGTGGCGCGGGTGCGTGGCGACGAATTTGCCATCCTGCTGCCCGGCAGCGATGCCACGGCGGCGCTGGCCATTGTTGACAACATCGAACAAAACCTGCTGCGGCCGTTCCCGGTGGCGGATATCGCGCTTGATGTCACGGCGCGGGCCGGCATCGCCTTGTTCCCGGACCACGGCACCACGCCGCACAACCTGCTGCGGCGCATGGACAAGGCGGTGCACCAGGCCAAGAAGCAGGGCCTGAGCCATGTCATTTTCGACCCGGGGCAGGCGCAGGCGCAGGCCGAGCGGCTGATCATGGTCGGCGAGCTGCGCCGCGCCATCGAGGGTGGCGAGCTGCGCCTGTACCTGCAGCCCAAGGTAGCGTTCGACTCCGGCCGCGTGTGCGGGGCGGAAGCGCTGGTGCGCTGGCAGCATCCGCGCCGCGGGCTGTTGTTCCCCGGTGTGTTTATCGCACTGGCCGAGCAGACCGGGCTGATCCGCCCGCTGACCGAATGGGTGATCAGCGCGGCGTTGGACCAGTTGCAGTGCTGGCAGGCGCAGGGCTGTGCCGTGCCCATCGCCGTCAACCTGTCGGCGCGCAACCTGCGCGACGAAGGCTTGCAGGACAAGATCCGACAATGGCAGGCCGCGCGGGAATTGCCGGCCGGCTGGCTGGAGCTGGAAATCACCGAAAGCTCGGTGATGGAAGACCCGGAGCTGGCGCTGAACCTGCTGCACGCGCTGCGCGCAGACGGCATCCCGCTGTACATCGACGATTTCGGTACCGGTTACTCTTCGCTCAGCTATCTGCAGAAACTGCCGGTGGATTACATCAAGATCGACCAGTCGTTTGTGGCCAATATGTCCAGCAGCCATGATTCGGCCATGATCGTGCGCTCCACCATCGATCTGGTGCGCGACCTGGGGCGCAAGACCGTGGCCGAGGGAGTGGAATCGCTGGCGCACTGGCAGCAGCTGTCCGCGCTGGGTTGCGATTTCGCCCAAGGCTATTTCATCGCCAAACCGATGCCCGCCGAGGCATTCCAGGACTGGATGGCCAGCTACACGCCGCCGGCAGCGGATGCGGCCAACTAGCGGCCATCGCGGCGCCGGCACGGCCGCGAGCAACACCTGCCGGCACGGCCACCGCGCTAGTCGCGGTAGCTGATGCCGTTGGGGCCGGCGCCCACCGGGTAGCTGGCCACCACCTTGTGCTGCGTGCTGTCGATCACCGACACGGTGGCGGATTCGATATTGCTGACAAACACATACTGGCCATCGCGGCTAATGGCCACGCCGTGCGCACCGGGGCCGGTGCGGACCTCGGCAACGACGTTGCCGGCCTGCGGGTCGACCACCGTGACGCGGTCATCCGGTTGCTGGGCGCTGCCCTGGTTGGCCACAAACACCTGCCGCCCGTCCGGGGTGGCCATTATCTGGATCGGCGTGCGGCCAACCTTTACCGTGCTGTTGAGCGTGCGGCGGTCGGTATCGATCAGGCCCAGCGCATTGTCGGCGCTCAGCGAAACGTACGCCTGCTTGCCATCCGGGGCAAAGCCCACCTGCACCGGCGCCTTGCCCACGGCAATGCGCGTGACTTCCCGCCGTGTCGCCACATCCAGCACCGATACCGAGTTGTCTTTCATATTGGCCACGTAGATCCACTTGCCATCCGGGCTCAGCCGTAGCCCGTGTGGATAGGTGCCGGTGCGGATGCTGGCGATCTGCTGCCGGCTGGCCAGGTCGTACACCTGCACGGCGTTGTTGCTGGCATCGCTGACAAAGGCGGTATTGCTACCGGCATCGGTAATCACATGTCCCGGATGCCCGGCCACCGGCAGGCGGAACGTTGGCCGCGCGCCCAGTGGCAGGTCGAATACCAGCAGCTCACCCGCCGCCGGCCCGCTGCCGTGGTGGCCAGCATGCGGGTTCATGCCCACCGCCAGCAGTCGTTTGCCATCCGGTGTTACCTGCACATTGTGCGGGGCGACATCGACGGCGACGGTGGCGACCCTGCCAGCGGCCAGATCGAGCTGGCTGATGGAGTTGCCGCGTTCATTGGCGGTAAACACCGTACCGGACGGTGCGGCCTGTGCCGTGGCAGCCAGCAGCGAGCATGCCAGTAACAGGGGGACGGACAGCCGTGTGCGCATGGGAAATCCTTATCGAAACCCGCCGGCACGGGTCGGCGGTGCAGGGGAGAGGAGCGGCCAGCTTGCCGCAGCACGGCCGCGTTTTCCTTGCTCTGGGTAAAGACAATCGCGCCGGCACGGGACCGTGCCACGGCGGCAAGGCGGCGGGGCTGCGGCCAACCTTGGCGGCCGCGGCGCTAGGCCGGCTGGCGCAGCGCGTCCACAAGCAGCCGGAACGCCGGCGAGGCCTGGCGGTGGCTGGGGTAGTACAGGTGGTAGCCCGGAACCAGCGGGCGGCAGTCCTGCCGCACGCTCTGCAGCTGGCCGCTGGCCATAAGCGGCGCCACCATGTCCTTTTCCACCTGGTCGCCCAGCCGCAGGCCGGCATCGAAGCGCGGCGCCACGATGTCGATCAGGCCGTAATCCAGGTTGCTCTCCACCTTGATGTCCGGGTACGTCACCAGCAGTGGCGCTAATCGTGGCTACAGGAACATGCCCGCCGCGTGTTCTGCGGGGGCAGACTACATAAGCGCTGCGTGGGCATTGCCACATTAATCTGCTGGGGCTGGCGCGCATTAATTCGGCACTGTGCCGCCGTTTATGCGTCATACAGAAGGCGCCGCTGTTCCCGCCATGTCGTGCCGGCCGGCGGCCACAAAGTGCTTGCCCTGCGGGGCCGCACGCCATCGCCATCAGCTGCCGGCGTGGTGAAGGTATGTGGTCGCTGGCTATAATGACTGAAATCACAGTCCCGCCCATGTGGCTGCGCTTGTTGACTCTCCCATCGCCAGATGAAAGCCTCTATGGAACGCATCCTCTCGCAGCTGTCGTCGTCACTGAATACCGCCAGAACGATAGACCAGCTGATTCGCCCCGTGCTGGAAATGCTCAATACCATCACCGGCATGGAGTCGACCTATCTCACCAGCATCGATCTGCATCAGAGCACGCAGCATGTGCGCTTTGCCCGCAACACCGGGCAGATGACCATTCCGGAAGGCTTGACCGTGCCGTGGAACGATACGCTGTGCAAGCGGGCGCTGGACATGGGGCGGCCATCCACCAACGAGGTCATGGCACTGTGGGGTGACTCCGATGCCGCGCGACAACTGGGCATCCAGACCTATGTCAGCGCCCCCATCCTCAATGCCGAGGGTTCACTGCTGGGCACCTTGTGCGCCGCCAGCGCCGTCAAGCAGACCATTCCGGCGAATATCGACGCGCTGTTCCAGCTGTTTGCCAATATCGTCGCCAACTTCATCGAGCGGGAAATACTGGTAGAAAAGCTGCAGGCGGCGAATGATCGGCTGGCTGCCCATGCCCTGACTGACAGCCTGACCGGCCTGCCCAACCGCCGCGCCATGTTCGAGGAGCTGGAGCGCTTGCTGGCCCAGGCCACACGCAGCCAGAGCAGCGTGCTGGTCGGCGTCATCGACCTGGATGGCTTCAAGCAGATCAACGACAGCTTTGGCCATCAGGCCGGGGATGACTTTTTGAAAGCAGTGTCGCAACGGCTGACCGCCTGCCTGCGCACCGCCGACAGGCTGGGGCGGCTGGGCGGCGACGAATTCCTGTTTATCGGCCCCGGCCCGGTGCCGGACGCCAGTGCTGCTGCCGATACGGCCATTGCCAGCGGTGAGCCTGGCAAGGTGGCGGCCTCGCTGCAGCAGCGGCTGACCACGGCCACCATCGGCAGCTATACCCTGGTCGGCCAGAGCGTGTCCTACGCCGGCGCCAGTGTCGGTGTGGTGGCGGTGCTTCCCGGTTTGCACAGCCCGGATGAGGCCATCCAGCTGGCGGATGTGGAGATGTACGTCGTCAAGCGCGCGCGCAAAGCGGGCGCATAGCTGTCCGCTGCAGGCCGGGTGCGGTGGCATGGCTGGCCCGCCAACCGCTGCGGCCAAGCGCATCCTTCTGCATCCCTTCCCCGGCAGGTTTGCCGCCTGCCCGCGGGCTGGCGCAGCGCAGGTGCCCGTTGAGGCTCCTGGCTGCTGTCACGCCATCCGCGCCGTTGCTTGCTTACCAGCCCACCACCGCAAACCTGGCCACCAGAAAATCCAGCAGCGCGCGTACCGCCGGCGACAGGTGGCGACGCGACGGGTACAGCGCGTAGATGGTCATTGCTGGCGGCTGCCACGCCGGCAGCACCTGTTGCAGCCGGCCATCCTGCAGCAAGGCGCTGGCAAGATAGGTCGGCTGCAGGCTGATGCCGCCATCGGCCAGCGCGGCGTGCAGCAGCACGGTGGCGTCGTTGGCGGTGAAGCGGGTGGGTACGTTGACGGTTTCGGACTGTTCACCACGCTGGAAGCGCCAGCTGCTGCGGCCAACGTTGCTGTGCCCCAGGCAGCGGTGGCCAGCCAACTCGGTGGGTGCCTGCGGTGTGCCGGCGGCCACCAGATAGCCGGGGCTGGCCACCAGCACCGAGTCGCATATCGCCAGCGGGCGCGCGATCAGCGCCGGGTCCGGCTCGCTGCTGATGCGGATCGCCAGATCGATGCGCGCTTCCACCAGGTTCAAGGTGGCATCGCCGACGTTGAGATCGATCTTCAGTTGCGGGTGCTGCGCCAGAAACTCGGCCAGCGCCGCCGCCAGATGGGCGTGGCCGAAGGACATGCTGCTGGTCAGCCGCAGTTGGCCGCGCAGCCCGCTGTCGGCCGGCGCCACCTCGTCTTCCACCTCCGCCACCAGTGCCAGCATCTGCAGGCAGCGGCGCAATGCCTGTTCGCCGGCGTCGGTCAGCGTGACGCGCCGGGTGGTGCGTTGCAGCAGCCGCGCCCCCAGCCATTGTTCCATCTCCGCCACGTAGCGGGTGACCATGGCGCGTGACATCTCCAGCCGCTCGGCACTGGCGCTGAAGCTGCCGCTGACGGCCACGTCGGCGAATACCCGCATCGCGGTGACTCTGTCCATATTATCTGCTCGATTTGTGCAACAAATATGCGCGGATTATCCGGTTTATCTGCGCGGATGGGGAAATTATAGTGGCGTCCATCAACCCGCGGCACTGGCCGCCATGAAAGGACACCATGTTTCGCACCACACTGATCGCTGCCTCTCTTGCCCTGAGCGCTACCGCCGCCCACGCCGCCCAGCCCTTGCAACTGAAGGTGTACAACGCTGGTGAGGGCAGTTTCCACGCCAATGCCGTGGTGGTCAGCGGCGAGCACGAGGCGATGGTGATAGACAGCGGCTTTACCCGCGCCGATGGCTACCGCATTGCGGCCAACGTGCTGGACAGCGGCAAGACGCTGAAGACCATTCTGATCAGCAATGCCGACCCGGATTACTACTTTGGCGCCGAGGTGCTCAAGCAGCTGTTCCCGCAGGCCGAAGTGGTGGCCACACCGGCGGTGGCCGCGCAGATCCGCGCCAAACTGGCCGGCAAGCTGGCGTTCTGGGGGCCGAAGATGGGCGCTAATGCGCCGCAGCAGCCCATAGAGCCTACTGCTTTGAACACGAACAGCCTGAGCGTGGACGGTGAAAAGATAGAACTGCGCGGCACCACGGGCGTGCTGGCGCATCGTCCTTATGTGTGGATTCCGTCGCTACGCGCCATTGCCGGCAACGTGGCGCTGTTCAGCGGCCTGCACGTGTGGACCGCCGATACCCAACAGCCGGCCGAACGTCAGGCCTGGCTGGCACAACTGGACGAGATGGCGGCGCTCAAGCCCGTTATCGTCGTGCCCGGCCACATGGCTGCCGGCAGCGCGCTGGACGCCAGTGCCATCGGCTACACCCGCAACTATCTGCAGCGTTTTG